>CAMOZG010000039.1 GCA_946630825.1 uncultured Lachnospiraceae bacterium | reverse complement strand
ATACACATATCATACTACTTATTATAGGAAAATACCACTAAAAAATCTTGACACCCGGACCATAGAATAGGAAAATACTACTTAGGGGGATTCTTATGGACGGACTATCATTTAAAAGAGATGTACATCATATGCTTGCTCTTGTCACTTTGCTTATTGTGATAGGTGGCATTATTATAGTGCTCTTCTCCCGAAGCATAGGCAACAGCATATCCAGCCTATACACAGACATGTCAGACAACTGGTATGAAGTGAATGAAGAGGGCATCCAGGACACCCCCATATCCAGACTGATCGAGATCGACCCCAACTCATCAAAGCAGGTTTGCGTAAAGCTTCCCAAGGACTTTTTTGTCAAGGGACGAAGCTGCATTGCATTCAATACCTACGCTTGCGCCCTTGATGTATTTGCAGACGGGAATGTCATATATTCCTATGGCAAGGATCGTCTCTCCACCAATAAAATGATACCCCGGCACTATCACTATATATGTATTCCGGAGGATATCGTAAATTCAAATATCATCTTTACCATTTACACCAATAACGACACAGGCTCGGTATTGGTGGAAAACAGCTACTTAGGTGAGATAGATACCCTTGCGAGAGTATTTACCTTAAAGAGGGGTTATGCCTTTATCATATGCGCCTTTTTCATCACCTTTGGCATGCTTCTGATCACCCTTGCCTTTTTAACAGGCATCAGCAATCTTCAGATAGCATTCCCCACCATTGCCCAGGCTCTGCTTCTCATCAACTTGGGCACCTATATCAGCAGCTATAATGACACCCTGCTCTATGTCTTAAGAAATGATGTGCTCAGCACCTTTGTGGAGTATTTTTCCCTGTTTTCACTTCCCTTTTTCATGCAGGTGGTCATTATCTCCAACAGAAAAAATCACGTAAACAGATTCCATCTTGCCATCACCGCTCTTGATCTGTTTTTCATAATACTTGCATTAATACTTCATCTTACGGATACCATGCATCTTATGACCTCATCCGCCTATATCCGAAGCTGGATGTTCATACACGGGATCTATACCATACTCTGGCTTCGTCAGATCTATATCACGGAGCGTAAAAACACCCGGTCCTATCTCTATGCTGATGCAGCCATGGAAACCATAGATTACGGTCTTATATCCCTTTTGCTTATGAGCTTATTTAATCTGTTTTTGTGGAGCAGGGATATATACCATCTTGGCTTTTTAAACACAGATGTAAAGGGCAACTTTATAATTTTAGGAGCTTCGGTATTTGCCGGCTGTGTTATTTTGGCATACCTGTATCACTCTCTTGGAGCCGCCCATGAAAGAGAGATCAAAAGCTCCCTTACAGAGGCTGCCTACACTGACGAGCTCACCGGCCTCAATAACAGAGCGTACTGTGATATGCACTTAAGCAATTCAAGTCAGAAAGACTGGCATGGCAGTCTCATATTTTTGGATTTGGACGGACTTAAGCAGATAAATGACAATATCGGTCATGAAGCCGGAGACAAATATATATTGTCCTTTGCCCATATCCTGCGGGATAATCTGGATGAGGATATACATGTATGCCGTATGGGAGGAGATGAATTCTTAGTGATCTTAGAGGGTTATGACAGCACCTCCTGCCAGTCTGTCTGTGACAGGATATCCGCTGCCACAGAGGAATTCAACTCTGCCAACCGCGAGATGCCTGTATTTTACTCTGAGGGGCATGCCTCCTCAGACAGCGAAGGCACCACAGATCCCGTGGAGCTTTTCAGACTGGCTGACCAGCGTATGTATGTCATGAAGGACGAGCACCACCGCATGGGGAAGGGAGGCCGCGCATGAAGCTGGACAGAAAAATACGTTTTTCCCTTTTTATACTTTCAATATTTCTTGTTGTACTTGCCACCCTGCTGCCCGGCAGCGGTTTTTTCAAAGAAGACGAAGACGGTATATCCAATGCGCACTGGATGGTAAGCATAAACGGCAAGTATTTAGGTCAGAGCAAAAGCGCGGACGTGATGTCGGATTTTAATCTGAGTCTGAAACGGGGCGACGTGCTTGCCATGAGCACAGTCATGCCTGATATGGGTGATCTTGACTTTCCCACCCTCTATCTCCAAAGCCGTTACAGCGGTTTCAATGTATACCTGGATGGCAAATTCTATAAGTCCTACAATATGGAGGATTTCAGAAACAACAGATATATCGGCAGGAGCACCTATATGATATCCCTGCCTAAAAACTACGTAGGAAAGATACTGCGGCTTGAGATCTTCACCGCAAAGGACGGCATCAGAGCCACCATCACCCACACCGCTCTCGGAGAATATCTGGTATTGGAGGGTGAGTTTATCCGGCGCAATTTAGCAGCCCTTCTCTGCGGTTCTGCCATGATAATGCTGGGAATGCTTATGATCCTTATTTCTGCGGTGCTTATGCCCTACAGAAAAGAGATCGCCTTTAATCTGTACGCCGGAGCACTTTTTTCCACCATTGGCCTGGGGCTTCACAGCTACTATGGCATCACATCTTTATATGTGGATATTTTCCATGAGACGGAGATATTTGAATCCGTGCTTTTGCTGATGGTTCCCCTTTTGCTGATATATGTGGGCATACTGTACCCTGTTCGTGACAAGGCACTGTATTACATAACCATAGCCTCTTCCCTTATACTGTTTTTCGGACGGATATATATGCATGCCAAAAGATATCTCTATTTAGGCTTTGCCAGAGAGCCCGCCTTTTTACAGTATTTTCAGACCTTGCCCTACTCCGAGTATATTACCACGATCCTGGTGTCCTCTGCGTCACTGTTCTTTTTGCTCACAGGCTTATACCGGTTCTTCAGAGCCTCCTCATCCTCTCTGGATACCACAGAGGAATACGGCAGGCTTACACAGGTTGCCTATGAGGATCCCCTTACAGGGCTTATGAACAGAGGTGGGCTGTCCATTGAATTTGACGATTATGACAGAAACGGCACAGAATACTATATCATCCACTTTGATGTAAATGACTTGAAAAAAACCAATGACACCTACGGCCATCAGATGGGAGATGAGCTTTTGTGCTGCTTTGCCACCTGTCTGGATCAGGTCTTTGGAAAAAGCGGCGTTTGCAGCCGTCAGGGTGGCGACGAGTTTACCGTACTTTTACGGACCAAATATGATGATACTATCGTAAATCTCTTTGAAAAGCTGGATCGCCGGTTAGAGGCGGAATCCAAAAAAAGAGGACTGCCCTTTACAGTAAGGGCAGCCCACGGTTATTCATTCAGGGCTAATTTTAAATCCATACACGAAGCCTCCATGGCTGCTGACCAGCACATGTATGAGTGCAAGCACAGGATGAAAAAGAGTCACACCAGCCGCATATGATCATTTGTCCCAGATGGAATTGATCTTCATGCCGGCGGCACGTCTTTCCACCTCGCTCCAGAACTCCTCATCACTTACCTGGTTATTCTTTTCCAAAAGGTAGTCAAACATCATACCCAGCACGTTGCTCCTTTGTTTCTCATCATCTACGTGCTGATCCATGGTTTCGGAAGCCGAAGCCAGTCTCTTTATCACAGCCTCCATGCAGTCGGGGATCATTTTCTCCACCTCGCCTCTCACATATGCAGATGCCGCAGGTGATTTCCCCGAGGAGGTTATGCCCATCACCAGATCGCCTTTTTTTATAAGCTCCGGAAACTCAAAGTCGCTTATCCCCAGGTTTCCAACCACATGGACCCGGATGCCCTTGTTCTTACAAAGCTGCTGGGCAAACTTGTCAGTGGTGGGATTATCGGTGGCAACTATTGCCACATCCAGTCCTTCCGCATCTGTGGCGGCAAATATCTTCTTTTTCACTTCCACGTCATTTGGTACTGCAAATACCATTTCAGGAGCTATGATGGTCAGATTATGGGTGAAGCGATAAAGCTTAAAGAACTTTTCCTTTGCAGTATAGCCTCCGCCGATAATAGCTATCCTTTTGTCCTGTATATCTTCAAAAAAGGGAAATAAAACCATTTTCATCAACCTCTGATTTCCTTGAGCAAAGCCTCAAACGCAGGCTGGTCAGAGGGCTTTCTTCTGGTTTTTATGGTAACTACCGTATCACAGATGGTAATATCCTTCATAGCCTCAAGATGCTCTCTCATCTTCTTTGCGGCAATGGGTCCCCAGGATCCGTTTTCTATGAGACCAAATTTCCTGTTCTGGAAGTTTTTGATCTCCAGATGATAAAGCAGATCCTCCATGGCAGGGAAGAGGGCTCCGTCATATGTCACGGAAGCAAGTACGATCCTATCATACTGGAAGCATTTTTCCACAGCCTCTGATACATGCTCTCTGGTAAGATCCAGAGTCTTTACCTTTTCACCTGCTGCCTCAAGCTCCTCTGCAAACCTGAGAGCCGCCTCCTTTGTATGTCCATGGACAGATGCATAGCAAACCAATACCCCATGGAACTCAGGCTTATAGCTGCTCCACAGATCATACTTTTCGATATAGGGAGTCAGATCCCCTGTAAGCACGGGACCGTGAAGAGGACATATGGTCTTTATATCCAGTGTTGCGGCTTTTTTCAAAAGAGCCTGCACCGAAGCGCCGTATTTGCCAACGATATTCAGATAATAATGGCTTGCCTCCTGCTCCCAGGGCACATTGTTCTGGATAGCTCCGAAGGTGCCGAAGCCGTCTGCTGAAAAGAGCACCTTTTCACTCTTTTCATAGGTCACCATAACCTCGGGCCAGTGAACCATGGGTGCCATGAAAAACTGAAGTGTGTGGGAGCCTAAGCTTAATGTATCTCCCTCAGCCACTCCTGTGATACGGCTTTCATCTATATCAAAAAAGTTGGGAAGCATGCCCTTTGCCTTGGCACTGCAGTATATCTTTATATCAGGATACGCCTCTGCCAAAGCACCTATGGTGCCTGAGTGGTCGGGCTCCAAGTGATCCACCACCAGATAATCCGGCTGTCTGCCCTCTAAGACCTCACGGACATTTTTAAGCCACTCCTCAGAACCCCTGCGATCCACTGTGTCCATAATGGCGATCTTATCATCCAATATCACATAGGAGTTATAGGATATACCCTCCTCCATGGGATACTGGCTTTCAAAAAGATCGATAGTGGTATCATCCACCCCTACGTATTTGATCGTGTCAGTTACCTTCATTTCAAACCTCCTCATCATTCAAATCTTTGGTTCCAACTTAAACGTAATCCCTCCGGTTATCCCGGCCTTACGTCTCTCTTCCTTGTTCTCGTTCATCCTTGCCTCTGCCAAATCCATCATGGCATCTATATCTCCTGCCTCCGAATAGACTGCGGCTCCCGCCGACACTCCCGGAGCCATGTGAAGATTTGTCATATATCCCACCTTATTCAAAGCCAGATCAAGCCTGGATATCAATATATCCACCTGTGACATCCTTTGGATCTGATGCAGCACCAAAAAGGTATCGACCCCCAGTCGGGAAAGGATACCTCCTGTACCCAAGGTCTGGGAAAAACATTCCGCCACATCTATTAAAAGCTCGTCCGTATACTCTCTTCCGTACTTATCCACCATCTCATGGAAACCGTCTATGTCCAGATAGATACAGGCGAAATCAATGTCCCTGAGGTGATAGGCATCCTCATAGACCACCATCTCATCCATTATCCCGATCTGGTTCACCAGCCCCGTCAGCTCATCCTTTTTATCCTCAAAGGATACACCCTTCTGACCCAGGATCTCTTCCGTCACGTCAAAAAAGAAACCCACCAGCCCTGCTATATCACCATTGTCATCCCGGACAGGGGTCTTTGTGGCACGTATGTGCCTGACCTCGTTTTTCACTATGCAGACGCCCTCTGCGTTGCTGATAGTGACTCCCTCCTTAAGGACCCGCTCCTCATCATTTTTGTATGGTAGGGGATCTATATGCCATCCCATATCCTCGTCGGTCATGCCTACAATAGCCGACTCATCCTCGAAATCATAGAAATCCAGAAAAGCCCTGTTTGCACCTACGAATCTTCTGTCCCGGTCCTTCCAGAAAAGCTTGATGTGATCCTGATTCATAAGTGCATCTAAAAGGTTGATCTTGGTATATTCCATACTAATCTCTCCTCTTGCCAAACAACAGCACCAGTCTAAGCAGTTGCAATATGGATGCGGCTGCGCTTGCCACATAGGTCATTGCCGCTGCCCCTAAAACCTTTTTGGTGTAAACATGTTCTTCAGAATCAAGGATACCTATTTCCTGAAGTATCTGATCAGCTCTTCTTGATGCATTGATCTCCACAGGAAGAGTCACCAGTTGAAAAAGCACAGACAGTGAAAATGCAAATATCCCCACCTCTATAAGTATATGACTGGTATTGCCGTTAAATAAAAGTCCGATTATGATCAAAGGCCATGCCAGATTGGATCCCAGGTTTGCCAGAGGAACCAGATTCGTCCTCATGATCAGGGGCACATATCCCACATGGTGCTGGATCACATGACCACATTCATGGGCTGCCACCGACACTGCCGACACACTTGCCGAACCGTATACGGAATCTGACAGATTGACTGTCCTGGTCCGGGGATCATAGTGGTCCGTAAGGTTTCCTGCCACATGCTGTACCCTCACATCATTGATACCGGCATACCTAAGGATCCGCTCTGCAGTTTCGGCACCTGTCATGCCGGTTTTGCTTCTGATGGAAGAATACCTTTTAAATGTGGATTTTACCATATATGAAGCCGCCAGACATATGAGAGCTCCTATGACGACCAGTATATATGTCCAGTCCATATAAAAGCCGCCGTAGCCGTACCCATATCCACCGTAGTAACCCATATCATACATAATTTCTCTCCTATTTGAAAGTATCTGCCGTTACCTTTTCAAGGTCCACTCCGCTGGTCTCCTTAACCTTTGTCATCAGTATGACAAGGGAGATCACCATGAAAGGAATGCAGATGATCAAAAACAGTGCGTCCATTGGAACTATATCCAAGGCATTGATGCCTAAGAAAGCAAACTGACCGATAAACATGCCCGCTCCGATAAGCACGGATATGGTTCCCATAACAGAGGAGCGCATACCTGAGGGAGAGGACTCGGCAGGCATGGTCAATATCAGGGTGTCACTCATGGACCACAGTCCACCTATGGAACATCCATATCCTATGGCTGCAACTATGGGTCCTAACCCCATGCGGCAGGCAAGTACAAATACCAAAAGCCCTGCTATGGCTATGGAGCCCAAAAGCAGGCACACCCGCTTTCTTCCCAGTTTATCGGAAAACATACCTGCAAGTATAGTCATGATGCCGTTAAAGAATGGATAGACCACCAGCATGGTAGCCACCATATCTGTACCCATGGCTCCCTCTAAAACCGTTGAGTAGTAGGAGGTATAAAAGGTGGTGGCGAAAAACACGAAGCCTGCCACAAGTATCCACCTAAGCTGCTTATTGGAAAAGATAAACTTAATGGCATTGAAAACACCGCCCTCATCTGAGGTGGCATCATCACGGTTTTTCTGCGCCTGTGCCTCCCTTTCCTCAGGTGACATACGAAGAAAACCTCTTCTCTGCTCCAAAAACACCGGTGTCTCCCGGACACAGAAATAGGAAAGAGCACCTATCACTATGGCTGCCACCACAGGGATCATATACACCATCCTCCATGACCCCGGGTCACTGTCATTTAAAAACATCTTGGAAAACACTCCTATTAAGGACACACTCATAAGAGCTATTCCCTTTGCCACAAAGCTGTAGGTGGCTCTCTTTTCCTTGGGAGCTGTCTCCATGATATACAAAACCTGCATATCGTTGGGGGTGAAAAACAGCATGCAAATCATACCCACAATATACTGCAAAACAGAGGTGGAAGTCATTACCACCAGCATACCAAGTCCCATGCCCACAGTATTTATCATAAGAAAAAGCCGCCGTCCGAATCTGTCTGCCAAAGCCTTGTAAAAGGGTGTGATCACCATTAAAAGAGTGGATATCTGCTGTATGGGCGCCACCAGGTTGAATGCTGATTTGTACTCAGCGGATTCCACGCTTCGGGATGTGATATTGAAGAGATCAAAAAGCACATAGGGCTGCATGGATGCATTCATGTTTGAAGTGATCTCATCCACCACATAGATTATGGTCAGCACAGTCATCACTATCCCGAGATAATGCAGGGGAACAGGTCTGGCTGCTATTTTATCTAATTTTTCGAGTTCCTTTTTTTCTTTTTCAGCTTTTGTCATCATAAGCCTCTTTCTATATCATTTCATTATAACTTATGGGAAGTTGCTTTAGCAACTTACATTTCCGTTTCTAAAAAATATCGTGCCAGCCGTGCCAAAGGCAGACCCACCACATTCAGATAGTCACCGGATATCCTCTCCACAAAAAGGGCTCCCCTGCCCTGGATGCCATAGGCACCTGCCTTATCCATGGGCTCCCCGGTGGCTATGTAGCTTTTGATCTCATCATCCGAAAGCTCATAAAAGCTTACTCCGGTCACCTCATGAAAGGTTTTCTTTTCCCTGTTTTCTCCTTCTCCCGGATAGATCACAGTAACTCCCGTCACCACACTGTGGGTGACGCCGGAGAGTTTTTTTAGCATATGAAAGGCATCCTCTTTGTCTTTTGGCTTGCCTAAGATCTCACTCTCCAAAGCCACTACCGTGTCCGCTCCTATCACTGTCCTGTCAGGATAGCTGTCCGCCACAGCCATGGCTTTTCTTAAAGAAAGCTCCTCTGCCAAAGCCACCGGATCAGAGATCCCAATGTTTTCATCCACCTCTTTGGCGTCCACTATGTATTCATATCCGCCCTGGGTCAAAATCTCCCTGCGCCTGGGTGAATTACTTGCCAAAACAATGGGTGCGTCGGAGACTTTTTTCTCCAGACCTAAAGCAGCTTCCCGTGCCAGCTTATCTGCCCTCTCATTGCCCGGGATACCGGAGTGTCCCTTTACATGGACAAAGCTTAGCTTGATCCCGCAGCCTAAGACATAATCCCTATATCGCCGGGATACTTCCTTGTTGGTCTTCCACTCTCCCGTTGCCCACTTTTCCACTCCCATATAATCATAATATATGGTAAGCTCCTTAAGCCCCAGCTCCTTTGCTTTTTCTATGGCAGCCATGGCTCCGCAGGTCTCTCCTGCCACATTCCAGCTTGCAGCCAGCTCAGGATCCTTAGAAGACCCCTGTATGATATACTCCTTACCATTGGCTATCAGAAAGCCGCCGTAGCCAAAGGTATTTGTGTTTTTGTCAAAGGATCCGTCCGTAAAGGCATATGGCTCGGTATACATCCTATATTGCCTCCAGTGCCTGGGCTATGTCCTCAACTATGTCATAAATATGCTCGATACCCACCGAGAGTCTGATGAGGTCCGGTCCCACTCCTGCCGCTACAAGCTCCTCGTCTGAAAGCTGCCTGTGGGTGGAGGATGCGGGATGAAGCACGCAGGTGTGGGCATCTGCCACATGGGTAGCTATCATTGCCACCTTAAGGTGCTTCATAAATACCTCTGCCGCACTCCGGCCTCCCTGTACTCCAAAGGATATGACTCCGCAGGTGCCGTGGGGCATATACTTTTTGGCTCTCTCATAATATTTATTTGAGGGAAGTCCCGGGTAATTTACCCAGGTGACTTTTTCATGTCCCTCCAAAAACTCTGCCACCTGCTGGGCATTTTCACAGTGACGCTCCATCCTCACCGCCAGGGATTCGATACCCAGATTGAGAAAATATGCGTTCATGGGAGCCTGGATAGCTCCAAGATCCCTCATAAGCTGGGCAGTGGCTTTGGTAATATAGGCTCCCTCATTGCCGAATTTTTCCGCATAGGTAATACCGTGATAGCTTTCATCCGGAGTGGTAAGTCCCGGGAACTTGTCCTTATGAGCCATCCAGTCGAATTTCCCTGAATCCACTATACATCCTCCCACTGTGGCATCATGTCCGTCCAGATACTTGGTGGTGGAATGTATCACTATATCAGCTCCGTGCTCAAAGGGTCTGCAGTTTACCGGTGTGGCAAAGGTATTGTCCACAATAAGAGGTACCCCATGGGCATGAGCCGCTGCTGAAAACTTATCAAAATCAAAAACCGTAAGAGCGGGATTTGCAATGGTCTCGCCAAAAACAGCTTTGGTATTTTCCTTAAATGCCGCGTCCAGCTCCTCTTCGCTGCAATCAGGATCTACAAAGGTAAAGTCGATCCCCATTCTGCGCATGGTAACATTGAAGAGGTTAAAGGTCCCTCCGTAAATGGCAGAGGAGGCGATAACATGATCCCCTGCTCCTGCTATATTAAACACGGAGAAAAATGAGGCTGCCTGTCCTGATGAGGTAAGCATTGCAGCACTTCCTCCCTCCAATGCGGCTATCTTTGCAGCCACCATATCATTGGTGGGATTCTGAAGTCTGGTGTAAAAATATCCCGGAGCCTCAAGATCAAAAAGCTTTCCCATATCCTCACTGGTGTCATACTTGAAAGTGGTACTCTGGATAATGGGGATCATCCTGGATTCTCCGTTTTTGGGTTCATATCCCGCCTGGATACATTTTGTTTCTGTTCTCATTTCTTACCTCCTAAACATTCTCCGATTTGGCACATTCCAAAGCCGCTTCGATCACCTTGTCCATGTCGTAGTACTTATAGTGGCCAAGCCGTCCGCCGAATATGACATTTTCCTCGGCATCCGCCATTTTTTTATATTCCTCATAAAGCCCGTTGTTTTTCTCATTATTCACCGGATAGTAGGGCTCCACTCCCGGCTTCCACTCGGAGGAATACTCCCTGGATATAATGGTGGTGGGCTGTGTGCCAAAGTCAAAATGCTTATGCTCTATGCATCTGGTATAGGGAACCTCTGCCTCCGTATAATTTACTATGGCATCTCCCTGATAATTTTCCACGGGAAGCTCCTCGGTCTCAAACCGGACCGATCTGTACTCCAAATGCCCAAGCTTTGCATCATAGTATTCATCTATCTGACCTGTAAAAAGCAGTCTGTCGTAGGATATTTCCTTACCGTTTTTTAAGGTGACATTGAAATTGCCCTCACCCTCCTTCATGGTCTTTCTTATGTCCATAAAGTCCTCGCCGGTATATACATCCATACCCTCTAAAAGCTTTTCCACTATGCCGGTATAGCCCCCGATAGGAATGCCCTGATATCTGTCATTGAAATAATTATTGTTATAGGTAAATCTGAGGGGCAGCCGCTTTATGATAAACGCTGGAAGCTCGCTGCACTTCCTGCCCCACTGCTTTTCGGTATATCCCTTTATCAGCTTTTCGTACACATCCCTTCCCACCAAGGAGAGAGCCTGCTCCTCTAAGTTTTTGGGCTCTTTTATATTAAGATCCGCGATCTGGGAGTTTATGATATCCTGTGCCTCTTTAGGGGTGGTTATGCCCCACATCTTTGAAAAGGTATTCATGTTAAAGGGCAGATTGTAAAGCTCATCCTTATACCTTGCCACAGGCATATTGATGAAATTATTGAACTCGGCAAACCGGTTTATGTAATCCCATATCTCCTTTTTGGATGTATGAAAAATATGGGGACCGTAAACATGGACATCTATGTCCGACTGTTTTTTTGTATAGATATTTCCGGCGATATGATCACGCCTGTCTATAACGCAGCAGCTTTTACCCGCCTGCTTCATCTCATAGGCAAAAACCGCCCCGAAAAGTCCTGCTCCCACTATAAGGTAATCATACTTCATAAAGACCTCCTAAACTTTGGTAAATACCAACTTATCCATTATAAACCAAATTCCTTCATCTGTACACAATCAGTCTAACAATCCTTGTTCTTTAAGGCGCATAAGCCCTCTTCCTGCCCGTCTGATATAGCGCTCTATGGAGGCATCCGTATAAACTATCCGGTAGATATGTATCCCCTTATTTTCCTCCATCTCTTCCAGCTTAAGCCACCTGTCGTCTATGAAAAGCTTCTTTTCGCTTACTACGAAGTTGGCTCCGGTCATTACTATATCCTTATGGGACAGCCTGATGGTTATGGCATCCTTTTGATCCAGATGAAATGAGGTGTGCTTTTTCTTTGTAAACACCATTCTCACATGGGCATAGCGGTTGTAGATATCCTCATACTTTCCCTTGGGATCCAGATTTCCGTACATTATCATATTGGGTTTTATATTTACAAAGTTTACGGTGTCGGCTCCGCAGGCAGTGGTATAGGAGGGCAGCACCAGGGAATCATAGGCTAATATCCTGTTATCCTCAGGAAGCTCTGCGATCTCTCTTATGCTGTTAAAAAGAGGCTTGGTAGTAATGGCGTCATACCCGTATTCAATGGGTCTTACAAACATTCCCGTGATTATATCTATGGTTATGATCGCCACCATGGCTGTCTTATAAAGGCTCCATGCCCTGCCTTTTTTTATGCCGCTTCTTGCATAGGGCTTAAGTGCCAGCACAAAAAAGAGCACGCACAAATATCCTATTGCATCCACCGCCCTCCATGCCGTGGATCTGGACATGAGGGTGATCCAGGCTATGGGCATGGGAAATCCCGTGGTACAGTATATGGTAAGAAAAGCAGTGACTGCCAAAAGGGCTTTTTCTAAAAGTCCAAGTCCTCCCTCCCGGCGCCATTTATAGAGTATCATCACTATGGGCAAAGGGAAAAGACTTATTATGGTACCGGCTTCACTGGCAGGAAAATTTCTGACAAAAGCATAGCCCAAAGCCGGAATGTAATTGAAAAGCTTTTGAAGAGACATGCCCCCTGCATCAGCTCTCTCCCCCGGATATACCGTTGCCATCATGGTTGCAAAGTAATCCAGGTTTTTTACCACAAACCAAACTGCTGCCGCAATAAATGCTGCGGCTGCCCCTCCAAGGATGAACCACTCGGTTTTCCCAAAATCCCGTATCTGTCTGCGGTGCTCATATATCACCCAAAGTCCCAGCACTATGCCCACATATCCGAATGGCACCTGCCAGGCGGGGTACAAAAGTTTCAGATAGGACAGCACCATCACCGCCGTACCATAGAGCAAAAGCAGCTTTTTCCAGAGTTCTTTCCTGTGGAAAAAATACCATAAAAAAACTACTGCACCGTGGATATAAAAGAAATAAGCCGGAAAGGACCACCACTGGTAAAATGAGGATAAAAAGATCATAAAGCCCGAGGCGGAGACCAGAAGCTTATCCGCCGCCCCAAGCCTTTGAAGCCCCGACTCTGACTCGGCATCCCCAGCCAGAAGTATCTGAAGAAATTCGGCAGTCAAAAGTCCCCCAATAAAAATAGGAGTATACCAGTAGGCGCTGTAATAAGCCCTGCCCCCTAAAAGCTTATAGATGATCCAGTAAAAAAGCGAGAGGGGATCTGTCAGCATCTCAAATAAACCCGGAAATGGCAGCCCCTCCTTTTGCATAATGCCGTAAAGCACCTGGGGGGTATTTACCAGCCATTCATCAGAGCGGATCTCCCTTTCCTTTCCAATGATGGGATATAGGAACTGGGAGCCCTCCCCCCTTTGTATATAGTAATCATAACAGGATATGCTGTCTCCGTTGAGACCGTTTAATATGAAAAATCCCAAAAGCAGAAGTGCCAGAAGCCACCGCTTGTCATACACAAATTCATAGAGGGTAGGGATGCCGTAAATGGGGTGCATCAGAAACACAAAAAAAGCGATCGCCATGACCTCCATCCTGACTACCCTTATACGGGTAAGGTTTGCAGGCGAGAGTCTGGACAAAAACATTCCCCACACACTGTCCACTCCGCTGTCCCTGCCTGTAAGGACGTGATATGCCGCCGCCAGAAAATCCCTGTCTATAACTGCCGACATTACATAGGCTATGGCAATGCTAAATGAGATCACCACAGCCCAGATCAGTATTCTGTCTCTTTTTTCAAATCGCCTTATCATTATAGTTGATCCACACCTGCCGAAATTTACAGATTCCCCACTTCCGAAAAGTATTCAGGATGGGAGGTATAGGTACATCCTGTCAGTCCGTATCTTTTATATACCCTAAGGAGCACATCCTCCATTGGCACCCTGGGTATATAAAGGTCGGCGGGACACTCCCTGGCATACCGCCTCATGGGGCTTTTTCTATATCTGAATATATTCTTTCGCCCCACCATTTTTTTGAAAAGCCGAAGCTGGCTTTGTATCTCATCCTGCCTTAAGACCCTAAGGATCTCCCTTGCATCCTCATGGGACAAAAGCATATTATCAGATACAAGGATTGCCTCAAGCTGTACTCTCATCATGGAAAAAGCTAAAAACTCCGTGGTCATGGCATCCGTCACCACATCACTGTTTCTAAGGGCGCCCATAACCGAATCCGGTCGCAGGAGATAGTGATATCCCACCCTATCCGTCCATGCCGCCACCCCCTTATTTACAAGAAGGTAGTTAAATATAAAAAGCCGGTCCTCATTGTACCGGATGTCCTCCGAAAACCCCAGGTCAAAAGCTTCTATAAGCTCTCTTTTAAATATTTTATTCCACACATATCCCTGATATACCCGGGTGTCAAACAACCGGCA
>CAMOZG010000038.1 GCA_946630825.1 uncultured Lachnospiraceae bacterium | reverse complement strand
TACATTTCCGTCCCGGGCTATATTGACCTGCCCCTGGTCAATGGCGCAGTACAACACCTGCCACGGAAGTTCTGAAGTAAGGCAGGCTATAATATATCTTTTGCAAGCCTCTTCGCACTTTTCCAGTTCAATGTGCCTGCCCATGTAAAATCTGGACAGAGGGCGAGGCTCTACATAGGGATAATACACCAGAAATCTGCCGCCATCAGAGAAATAATTGACGGCGGTATCCGCTGATATATTCCTTGCCTCCCTGTAAACTCTCTGGAGCCGTGCGATAATATCATGATCCTCGGTACTGTATACACAATAGCGATTGCGTTCCTTTGAGGCTAAGTCCTCGCATACTATCACACGGCCATCATCATTTTCGGTGATGACAGAGACTTCGGAAAGGCGCATATTAGATGTACGATAAACCAATCTACCCTTCCCCCTGATCAATGTAAGATGTTACCCATGTTTCCAAGCATGCTTGCCTGGCCGCCTCCTAATGCGGGCTGAGCCTGTTCTTCCTCAGCAGGCTTTTCTTCCATGCCCTTCTTCTCAACCACAGCATAGGCATAAGTGCAGACCTTTGGCATATCCGTGCAGAAGATACGGATCTCGTATACACCGGCCTTTGCAGGTGCAGTATATACACCGTCAGCGGTAATATCTCCACCGCCATCCTCGGTAACTTCGTAGGTAAGTGAGCAGGGCTCAAGTCCCTCAAAGCGGACTCCGAAGTAATGGCTTTCCTTGGTAAGCATACGAACTGTAGGCATCTCGGGTGAAATGCTCATGCCCTCTGTATCCACATCCTCCGTGATATCCTCACCTGAAGGGAATTTAATGGCGATCCAGCGATAGGTGAGCATCAGATAGTCTACTGCTCCCAAAAGCTTTGCTCCTACCACGAAGCTGCCCTTGTCGTTAAGCACGCGAACAGCGGTCTGGGCTCTCACCACATTTTTCTGGGCATCACCAAATATCTCAGGATTGCCGTAAATGGTACTCTTTATGCTGCTGTCTCCTGAGTTTTCGTCAGAGATCAGTTCATAACCTACCTCAACATATACATTACCCCTGCCAAGTCCGTGAAGGATCTCGCCGGAATAGAATACATCACCTACTCTGGCATCCTCGCCCAAAGGTATCTCTACTGTACCTGTGGCGATCTCGGGAACACGTCCGCCCTTGCCCAGCATGGCATCAGCCAGGGAATCCTTTTCCACTATCTCTGCCTTGGGAGGGTGAATATCTGCCTCCTTGACAAAGTATTCCAGGTAGTCACCGCGCTTCAGATCCTGAGCGGGAACAGATACATACTGCTTAACGGAAGCCTCTACCACTTCCTCAATGATGTAGGCACTCTCTGTACGAACCAGCGTGAAGTCGGCAAGCCTGATATAGTCTCCCTGACCGCCGATATTTTTCATCTCAAGGTTCATGCGACCTATCTCACGATTTACAAGCTGTCTGGGCTTTAAATTTGTAAGAGCAACTTCCATCATGAAATTGGCGGGAACCTCGCAGGCAATGTCATTTTCAAAGGCACTGGCGGATCCGCTTTCAAGTATGATATTTGTGGTGGTCACAGGGGAATCCACAGTCTCAAGCCAGTAGTCCACGGAAGTGGTCTCACCGGGAGCCAATACTATGTCGGAAAGCTGGATCTGGATGAAGTTTGTCCGGTCTGCAGACAGGAAAGTAGGTGTCTGGAGTCTGGCTGAGTAGGTAAGGGATACATCCTCATCCGAAAGCTTTTCTATGATCACTTCTGAACGGATAACATGTCCTCTGCAGGCGGAAGCAGGCATCCTGAAGGTCACCATGAAGTTTGCGCTGGAATATAAAACAGAGCTTAATAAAAACTCTCCTTCCATCTCAAAAACTTCAGGTATATCCTCCTGATCCATCAAAAAGAGCGTATATCCCTCACGAACTCTGTTGTACTGGAACTCGGCAGCGGGATCATCCTGGTCTATGGAGTAAACCTTGTGCACATCTTCTTCCTTGTACTTCAGGCATAAGCTGGCCTTGTTGGTACGAAGTGAATCAAATCCCTCTATGGCTGAGAGCTTTTTAACGTCGGATGTCTCCACCACGATCTCTCTGCCCATACCATCTATAGCCACTCCGCTCTCTACCAGGAATGACAGGTCATCCAGTGAGAAAACACCAAGTCCGCAGACAACACCGGTTCCAAACATCAGACCGTTTATAAATCTGCGTTTGTTATTCATGTATGTCTGTTCGGCATTGAAGTCGCCGCTGGACATGCGCTTCCTGGGGTAATAACGATTACGCTCAAATGGATAGAGTTGTGTGTTGTTCATAGTATCGCTTCTCCTTCACTTTATTAAAAGTTAATATTCTCCTGAATATAAAAAGGTGATGCCATCACCCATTTTTTCTTTGTTGTCATCCCAGACTATACCGTCGCCTTTGGCATATATGGAGCCGGATCCGTCTGTGTATATCTCTTCGGAGGTGGGATTGCCTTCTTTGTCATAGGTTACTTTGCTTTTGACACAGGTGGTATATGCCATACCGCCTATGGCATCCTGCCAGTTGCCGTCCATCTCCCAGAAATAAACCTCATTCTCACGCTCGGATAAGTTTACAATGGCGTGGAATCCACCTTCTCCGTCACGCCAGACATCAATCACGTAGTTGGAATTGTCCGGGGCGACCCACTCTCCAAGCACTGCCCTTTGGGCTTCATCTCTTTTTTCCTTGCGGTCCTCGTAGCCTGCATCAAGGCTAAGTTTCGGCAGTCCCTTAACGGAGATAATGACCCCCATGGCTCCTGCGATCATGACCAGGACCGCTATTATTGTAATGATATTTTTTGTCTTTTTGCTCATATCAGATCTGTGCCAACTCGTATTCAGCCCATGTATACTGCTTCATAAACTGACCGTTATAATGCTGCACAGCCTCCCATTTTCCTTCGAGAAAATCATAGTAGTCACAGTCTATAAGACTTGGATCTATACCTATGCTGTTGTATTTTTTGATGATGATATCTCCTGCCCCCGCATCAGCCAGGGTCTTTTTCAGATCGCTTATCATGGTGCGGAGATAGCTTCTGTCGGAATCCGTATCCTCTCCGTCCTCCCAGAGAATGGACATCAATGTGCCCATGGAAAGCATACTGCCCCTGTGACATACCAAAACAGCCAAAAGCTCCTTGGTGCGAACCCTCTTAAACACCAGGGGCTTGCCGTTACCAAAGACCTCAAATTCTCCAAAGCACTGCACACGGATATTATGCCCATCTTCGCTCTGCCCGGCATCCGTGATAACTTCACAATCAATCTTAGGGGACACGCCCTGTATGGCCTCAATGATCCGTTCAGCTAATATCTTCTCCTCTGATGAAGTTGTATCGTCTCTAATAATCTTTACGTGCATCTTATTACTTACGGTATATAATCTGAACAGTTCAAAGTGCGATCACCTGACTTTAGTGCAAGCACTTTGTATATTATATCGCATTTACCCCCTCAATTACAAGAATTATATGGGTATTTTTAACAAAAAGGGAGACTTTGACTGTAAAATCATTCAATGTCTCCCCTTACTATTAAATGTGAATATCAGCCCTGCTTAGATGAAGTCATGCTTGCTATGGCTGTAGCAAACTGGATAAGCGGCTGGGTCTGGATCATGATCTTTCCGGGACCGGTGATCACGGTATTGAAAAGTCCTTCACCGCCAAAAATCATATTCCCCACACCCTTTATCATAACTATATCTATGGAGCAGGTGGCATCCATCATTACCAGATAGCCTGTGTCAATGGTCATCTTTTCCCCGGCAGCCAGATCGTACTCAATGGCTGCACCGTCGATCTCAAGCAGCACATCCCCTGAACCGGAGAGCTTGTTCATGATAAAGCCCTCTCCGCCAAAGAAACCGGCACCGATCTTCTTCTGGAAGAAGATGGAAAGATCCACTCCCTCGTCCATAGCGAGGAAAGAACCCTTTTGTACTACTATGGGGCGATCAGGTGTAATGGCGATCTTTCTGATCTCACCCGGTGACTTGGCTGCCATTGCCAGCATCCCCGGAGACTCAGCCACATATCTGTTCATAAAAACACTCTCGCCTGCAAAAGCCCTGCCGATCATCTTGCCTATGCCGCCCCCTGTATTGGTCTGCATCTTGATACCGCCATTCATCCAGGACATGGCTCCGGTCTCACAGTTTATGGCTGTGCCTGCATCCATATTGCAGATAGCTACCGGAAAGCTTCCCCCTTTGATCTCACAATTCATATTCCTCCTCCTTTTCTTACTAAAAATAGCTTGAAACCTATTCAGCGCCCAGCTCGAATCCGCTTCTATTCAGAACCCAGCTCGAATCCGCTTCGCCGCTGAACAATATACATTATAATACTTTTGTATATCTGTGACAATATTTTATCGCGCCTTTTCTGCCGCTACATCATCAAAGACGCTTTCCCCATCCTCGTAATAATCAAAAAATGCATCCCTTACCGCATCAGAAAATATCCTCATTTCCTCTGCCAATTTATAATGCTGCGGTACTCCTATGGCACAAGCCCACACATCCTCTGCAGTCTTTCTGAGTTTTTCCTCTTCATTTGACTGCATTATGCCAAAAAGCTTTCTGGCGTATTTTGGACCGTTGCAGGTGGTAAAATACCGTTTGGCAGTATTTCTGATCTCCCAGTACACCGCCGATACTGCCACCGGATCGGAAGCATCCACATCCTCCACTCCCATTTCCCTCATGGACTTTTTTATCTCGGATTTTGTCCCGGGAGTAAGCTTGTACTGAAGCTTCATATTTGAGGGCACCACTATCATATGCCATATGCCGTTATCCACATCACGGACTGCATTTTTCGGAGGCTTATGCCTCATCTCAAAAAGCTTTTTCCTAAGGTCATTGGCGCCGTCGTCCTCTGCCTCTTCAAGGATCCGCTCCATTATCTCTCTGCGCTTCGTGGGATCCACCGTCTCATAAAACTCCTCCCAGTCTTCGTTTTTTATATATTCCATATAATTATTTCCTCCACGAAAATCAAATACAGTAAATATTTTTAACTAAAGTTTTCTTTAATGTAACTATTTAATTATACTATAAGATGTTGTAAAATCAAACAAAAGCAAAACCCACTCAGGAGGAAATATGTCATACAAAAAAATAGGATTTATAGGACTTGGACTCATAGGAGGATCCATAGCAAAGGCAATAAAGGAGGTTCATCCCAAAATAAAGCTTTATGCCCATGCCTCCCGGCGTGAGACCATAGAAGCCGCCTATGAGGCAAGGGTCATTGAAAATGCAGATATACTTCCCATGGAAAAATTCGGATCCATGGATCTGCTTTTTTTATGCTGTCCCGTGGATACAAATATAGAGTATTTAAAAAGCATAAAGCCCCATCTGTCAAAGGACTGCCTTATTACGGATGTGGGCTCCGTAAAGGGTGAGATAGAAAGCATGGTATCCCGGGAAGGGCTATCCTCACAGTTTATCGGTGGTCATCCCATGACAGGCTCCGAAAAGACCGGTTTTTCTAACTCCTCTGCCGCCCTTTTGGAAAATGCCTATTATATAATCACAAAAAATGAAGAGGTGGCGGAGTCAAAGGTGGAGGAATTTTCGGAATTTATTTCAGAGCTTTCCGCCATTCCCCTGATCCTTACCACAAAAGACCACGACTTTGCCACAGCAGCGGTATCCCATCTACCCCATGTCATGTCTGCGGCTCTCGTTAACATGGTAAGCAATAACAATAAAAAAGACATCCCCCGTACCATTGCGGCAGGGGGCTTTCGGGATGTGACCAGGATCGCCGCATCCTCTCCCGTTATGTGGCGTGACATATGCTTAGAAAACAGGGATGCCATTATGGAACTTTTATCCCTGTATGAGGCGGAGCTTTCTAACTTCAGAGCAGCCATAGATGCCTCTGACGGAGATGCTTTGTATGATATGTTTGCCCATGCCAAAGACTTTCGGGATTCCATCACCATCAAATCCCACAGTCTGCTACCCAGAGTATTTGAGTTTTACTGTGATCTTAGAAATGAGATCGGCGGCATAGCAAAGGTCGCCAAGATCCTTGCCTGGGATGAACTGTCCATTAAAAATATCGGCATCATACACAACCGGGAATACCAGCAGGGCGCCCTCCATGTGGAGATGTATGACGAAAGATCCCTAAACCGTGCCATACGGCTTTTAGAGGCAAAGGGCTATGCCATCTATACCCACTGATCAGTCGATATATTCTAAGACGTTGGATCTGTCCACCCTGGCATAGGGGAAGCGGATGTATT
This sequence comes from uncultured Lachnospiraceae bacterium, assembly GCA_946630825.1. Taxonomy (GTDB): domain Bacteria; phylum Bacillota; class Clostridia; order Lachnospirales; family Lachnospiraceae; genus JAILEN01. The sequence continues at coordinate 8,228 of CAMOZG010000038.1, read as the reverse complement.
TGCCATCCGTAAGGGAAAGCTTTGATACATCACCGTCGGTGGCAAGGGTCAAAGCCAGTTCCAGCATGGCGCTGCCCTGTCCCTCCTTGTCATTGTACACGGTACCCAGCATATCCCCTGCTTCCACTGCTTCAAGTCCCACCGCGGTGCCGTCTATCCCCACTATAATGGGGCGCTCCGAAAGGGGGATCTTTCTGGTCTCGTATTCGTCAATGGCTCCTAAAGCCATATCGTCATTATTGGCTAAAACCACCTCTATGCCATTGCCGTATTTGTCTATCATGCGGCTCATTTTATTCTGTGCCTCAGCCCTCTTCCAGTTGGCTATGCCGCTTTCCAATTTGTCCACGGAGATCCCGGCTTCCATAATGGTGCTTACGGAATACTCGCTTCTTATGATGGAATCCTGATGTCCCGGTTCACCCTCTAATACCACAAGCTGCATCTGTCCGTCATTGTTTTTGTCAGCATTTTCTTTTTCCAAAAATCCGTCCGCTGCGATCTGTCCCTCTATGATACCGGAATCGTAGGCATCCGCCCCTACATAGTAAAGCTTGTCCCAACTGTAGAGATCCTGGTTCACCAGCTCCCTGTTAAAAAATATCACCGGCACATCCGCATCCCTGGCAGCTTCGATTATCATTGCCGGGTCTGTCCGATCCACCAGATTTACGCATATCACATCACAGCCCTTTTTTATCAGATCCATCACCTGGTCATTCTGGGTGATCTGGCTGCCTCCCGAGGACTGACGAAGGACGGTTATCTTTTTCTCCTCAGACTGCATCCTCTCGGTGACTCCGTTCATAAATACATCCATAAGGGAAGCTACAAAGGTGTCGTATTCGTCATACACCACCACCCCTATGGTGATATCCTCATCTTCCTTTTCATCTGCCACACAGCCTCCGGCAGTAAAAATAAGCCCTGCACATAAAAGTGCCGCAATAAGTCTTTTCATCTTCTCTCCCCAACCATTCTACTCTGTCCTTTGCTTCTTATACTTTGTGGGGGACACGCCAAACTGCTTTTTAAAAACATAGCTGAAATAGTTTGCATCCGCATACCCCACCTTTTCCGCTATAACATAGGTCTTTTCATTCTGCTCTATCATCATCCTTACCGCCTCCTGCATACGGTAGTCCGTGAGATAGTTTATAAAGGTCTGTCCCGTCTCCTTTTTAAACACCGTGGAAAAATAGGCGGAGGACACCCCTAAAGAGGAGCACACATCATTGATGGTCAGATCGCTGTCACTGTAGTGATCCGCCACATAGTCCTTTGCCTTTTCCACAAAGCTTCGGGAAGTGGTTTTCCTCTGTTCCTGAAGCTCGCTTCTGATCTTTTGGGTCACACCGTAAAGCCAGTTTTTAAGCTCGTCTGCAGAATCAATCTCAATGAGAAGTCCATAGGGGTCCTCTTCGCTGATCCCCACCTTGACAGCCTCCACTTCATTGTGCCCCAAAAAGCTGTAGAGCCCTGTGAGAAGCTCCATAATAAGGAGCCGAAACTGCTTGGGATCCGGCCGGTTATTTATAAGGGTCTTAATATACCGGTCCACCTCGTCGTGAAGTTCTTCCTCGGAGCCCACCTTTATCTGTCTTAAAATACGGTCAAAGCTGTCCACCTGCCAGGAGTCATCAAAGCTATCCTTTGGCTCAATATCCGAAATATTTATCGCCGTGCCCCTGCCGTATATCACCCGCAGGGACAAAGCCTCCCTGGCGCCGTTATAGGAGGAATAAAGCTCCGACAAGGAGTCTACAGCCCTGCCTATACCAATGGTGATCAGTGTATTTCTGGTGCGCTCAAGCATGGAGGCAAAGCGGTCACATTCGTCAGTGTATTCCGACAGATCAGAGGCACTGTCAAACTGGCCTATCACTATGATATCATCCCTGTAGGAAAAGGCTATGTGCCGCCCCTCATGCAAAAGCCGCTCCTCCACAAGCTTTCTAAGGGAGATGGAGCGAAGCCTGCGATCCATATCCCCGGTGCCTTCCAAAAAGCTTTGATGTATCACCGACACTCCAAAGCAGGGACCATCAAGCTTAAGATCATAATCCCTTTTTGCCGCCTCTATCCGGTCCACCCCGATACTTTTTTCTATAAGGGCAATAAGAAAGCTCTCCCGTAAAAGCGGCAGGCTGTCATTGTAATATTGCTGCAGCCGCTCTATATTATTCTGCTTCTGCCTCTCCTCATCCAGCCTCTGCCTTGTCTTTTTAAAGATATCAAAAAGCTCCGCATTGTCTATGGGCTTTAACAGATAATCCCTGACCCCTAAGGATATGGCGGATTTTGCAAATTCAAAATCGTCAAAGCCGGAGAAGATTATCATATTGATATCAGGGTAAAACTTCTGGATCTTTTTTGCCAGCTCCAGCCCGTCCATATAGGGCATACGGATATCCGAGAGGATCACATCAGTCTGATGGTTTTCCACAAACTCAAATGCCTCCACCCCGTTGGCACAGGTGCCGCAAACATAAAAACCCAGATTCTCCCAGTCTATTTTTTTCTTTATGACTTCAAGGACTTCCTCCTCGTCATCCACCAAAAGCACAGAATACATATTATCTCCTCATCCTATGGAAACAGCAGCTTTTCGTTTTTCTCCACATAGACCTCCCCGGATCTTATGAGTCTGGGATCGATCTTTATTTTTTTAATATCCTCACCCTTTAAGGTCGCCTCTATGCTCTCATAGCCTATGGTGAAATAATCACAGGTCACCATGGCGGATATTACCCCCTTGTCCAGATAGTAGGCACTGGTGGAGGAACAGCCCACTCCGTAGAGCTTTCGTCCCCTGCCCCGTTTTCCCTTAAGGTAGGCTGCCGCCTGGGAGAGGCTGTCATCATCCAATGCTATAACCACATCAGTGTGCTTGCTTTTTTTCAGGAGGCTCGACACATTATAGGGAGTCTGTTTTTTCCAGAACACATCACCTCCGGCTCTTACGATCCCCTCCCCCAAGCTGTTTAAAAGACTGTTGCAGAATTCGTTATAGGGACTTCCTCCCAATATGGCAACTGTCCTGCCGGTAAAGACTCCGCCATAGTCGGATATGATCTCCTGCAAAAGGATATGGGAGACAATTTCAGGATCCGGTTCTACGGCTGTGATCACCACATCCGCTCCGGTGCTGTACTCCTGTTCCCGAAGCCTTTCCTCTTCTGTATCGGAAGTATAATACCCTGTGGTGGCAACAGAATACTCCACGCCATAATCCTGAGCCGCCTGGTCGATACCCTCCAAGTAGTTTATCCATCTGGGGCTTCCGGAATTTTCCATCACCACGGATATGCGCTTGGGTTCATCCGGCATATCCACCTGAAGAAGCCTGAAAGCTGCATAGGCTGCAATGGCTGAAAATATGAGTATTATGGAAATTATATATCTTTTACTGCTACCCATCTAACCCTCCAGTTTCTTTTCCACATCATCCTCATATTTGATGTAGGGCAGATGTATCCTCATGGTAGTCCCCTCATCCGGCTCGCTTTCTATGAGAAGTCCGTACTTTTCTCCAAAGAGAAGTCTGATTCGCATATTTACATTTATAAGTCCCACTCCGTTGCCGTGTCTCATGTCGGTCCGGTCGTGAAGTCTGCGGTACTCTTCGCTTTTTGCCGCATCCAAAAGGGTATCCACCTGCTCCTTTGGCATGCCTATGCCATTGTCAATTACATCTATGTATACATCATCTCCGTCTCTGTATCCACGGATGGAAATCTCCCCCTCATCCTCCATTCCGCGTATACCGTAGTTAATGGCATTTTCCAAAAGAGGCTGGATAATAAGCTTTACGGTGCAGCCATCCATGATATCCTCTGATATGTCAAAGTCCACATCAAAGCTGTTTTTATACCGAATATTCTGGATGTTCATATAGCTTTTGGCATGTCGTATCTCATCCGAAATAGGGATCACGGTACGGCCGTGGCTGATGGAGACCCGCATGAGGTTTGCCAGCTCCTTTACGGTATAGACCGCATCCCTGTATCTCTCACCTTCTATGAGCCACACCACGGAATCCAGGGCATTATAGAGAAAATGAGGATTTATCTGGGACTGCAGGGCATCCAGTTCACTCTTTCTTTTTTCCTCCTGCTCGCTTACCAGATCGTCCATAAGCTGACGGATGGTAACTACGGAGTGATCCAGTGACCTTGCCAGATGGGATATTTCAAGAGGTCCATCCCTGCTTATGACAGGATAGAGATTTCCGGACTCGATATCCCTTACCGACTCCTCAAGCTTTTCGATAGGTCTGGTGATCCTGGCGGTGACAAACTGGTTTACCAGCACCATACCTATGATGGAAAGGGACAGCATAAGCACCACCAGATACTGCATTTTGTCCAGACTGAGTTTGAAATTCTCCATGGGAATGACACTGATAAGCTTCCAGCCGGTGTAGCTTACGGTCTGGATCACGGACACCCTCTCCTCTCCGTCAAAGACATCATTGTAGCTGCCGTCGGATCGCAGCGCCACCCTTAGATTGTCCTCCTCCAAAAGCCCGGCATTCAAAAGCTTTTGCCTGGGGTGATATATTATATTTCCCTTTTCATCACATAGATAGATATACCCCGACATACTGTCCGCATTTGCCTTGGACAAAAGCTGGGATATGGCGTCAAAATTCATATCGCATAGCAATACTCCCTGCTGGGGAAAGCCTGCACGGTTTAATTCCACGCTGCGGCTTACGGATATGACCCAGTGATAGCCCCCTGCGGACTCGTCAAAGAGGTTCTGGACATGGGGGGTGGAAAAATGCAGATTCTCCACTCCTGCGCTGGCATCAATGAACCATTTCTGGGAGGTGACATCCGCCATGTCCTTCTGGGTAGAGGTAGGGGATGCCCCCACCAGATCCCCCTCTGCGGTATAAATGGCAATGGACACTAAATTGTCCTTGTCCGCCTCATACAAAAGGTTCATCTCTTCGGCAATATCATCCTCTGTCATGTCCTTGTTTTTAATGCCTATATAGTAAAGGGCATCAGAGGTACGTCTCATATTGTGAAGATAGTCCTCCAATGAGTGTCTGGTCTGGTTCAAAAACTGCTCTTCCCTCTCAGTGGTATTTTTGGATTCCTGCAGGGAAAGCTGTCGATACAATATGGCACTCAAAAGAATCATGGATATACCTGCCACCAATGAAAACGAAACTGCTATGGTAACTCTGATCCCCCGTGTTTGATTGTTAAAAAATGATCTGATATTCATAATATCCTAATGATATCACAGTTGTCTCTTCCCTGTCATCAAAAAAGAGCGCCGGAACACCGACGCCCTTTAAAAGCAATGTATGTATTACTTCTTTGCAACATACTTTCTGATATCCAAAGATATTGCAATGTAGATGATAATACCCAAAGCGATCCACTGTGCATTTGCGTTTACACCTAAGAACTGCAGTGCAGCCTTCAAAAGCTCGAATACTGCCACACCGATTATAGCGGATGAAACCTTACCACGACCACCGGTAACTGATACACCACCGATAGTACAAGCTGCGATAGCTTCCATCTCATAACCAAGTCCAAGGTTAACTGATGCACCACCTGACTTTGCACCAAGCATGAAGCCTGCAAGGCCATAGAAAGCAGCAGCCTTTGCATAGATGAGAACCAGGGTCGTACGTACGGGAACACCTGCAACCTCAGCAGCCTGAGGATTTGCACCTATGGCATACATGTACTTTCCGTGACGGGTCATATTAAAGATGAACCAGCTTATCACACCTATGATAATGGCGATCCAGATGATCCATCTGATCCCCAGAAATCCCTGGGTAGCCAGATTTGTGTAGCTCTCCACATATCCACCAAGAGGTGTAGCATCTGTGAAGATAAGGTTAAGTCCATATACGATCTCCATCATAGCCAGAGTGGAAATGAAGGGAGGTACATCCAAAAATGCAATAAAGAAACCGGTAATCGCACCGAATGCTGCGGTAATGAGCATTACTATGCAAAGTGCCAAAAGCAGGTTCATGGGCTTGCCGCCCTCAAAGAATCTGCCTGCATAGTCCTCTCTCTGTAAGAGAACACCGGCGATACATCCGCCGAGACCTATCATACGTCCTGCTGAAAGGTCGCAGCCTGCGGTGATAACGCAGCCGGCAATACCTAAAGCGATCACCAGTCTTGAACTCATGTTAAGGAGCAAGTTAAGGATATTGCTCGATGACAGGAAGTTCGGAGACTTGATACTGGTGAAGATCACCAGGATAACCATGACCAGGATAACGCCATAGTTGATCAAGAAATCCTTGAGATTAAATGATTTTGCTTTCATATCTTTTCTCCTTTAGAACTGAGTAGCGTAATACATTACTTTTTCCTGTGTCATATCTGCCTGATCGGTGATCTCACCGCGGATATGACCGTTACACATGACATAGATCCTGTCGGACATGCCTAAAAGCTCTGCCATCTCGGAGGATATCATGATGATCGCCTTGCCCTCCTGGGCAAGCTTTACCATGATCTCATAGATCTCGTGCTTGGCACCTACGTCGATACCACGGGTAGGCTCGTCCATGATCAGGATGTCAGGGTCATTTGCCAGCCACCGGGCTATAATAACCTTCTGCTGGTTACCACCCGAAAGATTGGCTATTGCCTCGTTCATGCTGGGGGTCTTGATGGAAAGCTGGTCTATACTGTCGTCCACGATCTTATTTATCTTGCTGTGGTTAAGTACAAAACCGGCATTCAAGTTCTTATCATAAATGGATACGCCCACATTGTCCTTTATGGACAGGCATCCTAAGATACCGTTACCACGACGGTCCTCTGTAATAAGTCCCACTCCGGCATCCATTGCCTTTCTGGGATTCTTTGTATCCACCTTCTGACCATTTATAAATATTTCTCCGGATGCTATATTTCTCATACCGAATATAGCCTCCATAAGCTCTGTACGCTGCGCTCCTACCAGTCCTCCAAAGCCTACTATTTCTCCCTTTCTTACCTTGAAAGAGCAGTCCTGGAAAGAATGCTCGTGGATGGAGGTTACATTTTTAACCTCCAGTACCACATCAGAGGGATGGTCGTCATGGGCGGGATAGATATTGGTCAGCTCTCGTCCAACCATCCTTGCAATAATATCATCTGTGCTCATGTCGGCAGCGGCCCAGGTACCGACATAGGTACCGTCTCTCATGATGGTTATATCGTCGGATATGCGCTTGATCTCATCCATCTTGTGGGAAATGTAGATCATGGCAACGCCCTTTTTACGAAGATCCTCCATGATGCCGAAAAGCACGTCAACTTCTTTTTCAGATAATGAGGATGAAGGCTCATCAAAGATAATAACCTTGGCATCCCGTGAGACAGCCTTTGCTATCTCTATTGTCTGCATCTGACCTATGGAAAGATCCGAAAGAGGTGTCCTTGGATCAAAATCCATACCAACCTGTTTAAGCCAGTGCACTGTGTCTTCGTTCATTTTCTTGTGGTCGATCACCTTGATCGGTCCAAAATTATGAGTAGGGAATCTGCCCAGGTACATATTTTCAGCCACACTTCTGGGTAATACAGGCTGCAGCTCCTGATGCACCATTGCCACTCCCATTTCCATTGCCTCATCCGGGTTATTGATTACAACAGGCTTTCCGTCTATCCTGACCTCTCCCTCGTCCATCTTGTAGATTCCGAAAAGACACTTCATAAGGGTGGACTTGCCTGCTCCGTTCTCCCCCATCAGCGCATGGACAGTACCGGGACGGATTGACAACGATACCTTGTCCAAAGCCTTGACACCCGGGAAGGACTTGGATATGCCCTTTAATTCCAGATAATAATCTGCCATGCTTTTTCTCCTTTTTCATAAAAAGACGTGGCGAGCGCATGTATATCCGCACCCGCCACGGCTCAAATACCTAATGATCTAAACTGTGGACTCTTACTGGATCATTCCAAGAATTTCCTCAGCGTTGTCTGTGGTAACCTTTACATAGTCGCAGCCGATATAGTGCTCATTCTCAGCACCTGTCAGATAATTGACAGCTGCATCAGCAGCGCTGTGTGACTGTGAGAAGTGGTCATTAAATACTGTACCGGAGATAGTTCCGTCGATAACATCCTGAACAACCTCAGTCAGAGCGTCAACACCTACAAGATAGATGTCTGTACCAACTGTACGGCCTGCAGCCTGGATAGCCTGAAGAGCACCAAGTGCCATAGCGTCGTTGTTGCAGAATA
>CAMOZG010000037.1 GCA_946630825.1 uncultured Lachnospiraceae bacterium | reverse complement strand
TTGTCTAATTTCGAATCCGGATATAATCCAGGTATTTTTGTGAATCCTCAGGACGGGGAGTGTTTGCCGCAATACCCGCATATACAGGAGCGTCATATCCCATATCGGAAATATCAAGCTGTGATATGTCTTCTTTATTCCTCAGATAACCGTTATCGGTTATGATCTTCATAGCTTTTTTGTCTGCAATAATCACATCTACCTGTTTTGCCTCCATCATTGCCATAAGCTTCATCATGGAGGTATATGCAGCAGACAGGTCATTTGGTTCCTTGGAAATATAGAGACCGGTTATCAGTGTGACCTCATTTTTGTGGGGATCTGCACCCGTAAAGCTTATATATTCATCACAGAGACCGGTTTTAAGTGTATCATTTACCGAGATATTGACCGTTACCACATTTAAGACAGAATTTTTTTTATTGATACGCCCCAGTATAAACCCTGTTATAAGCACCACTGCCAAAACAGCTAGTAGTATATGAAACTTATAGTAATCCCAGATATATTTGGCGAGTGCCGGACCTTTAAGCTCTGATATGCTTTTTTTTATTCTTTCATTTTCATCGGGACGCATCTGATTACTTCTCCTCTGTGGTATTCTCGCCGGTCTCGTTTCTATCGGAAAGAGCAGTAAGGATCGGCTTCATTAAATAAGATGATATCATGGCACACAGACCTGTTCCCAAAAACATAAGCGGGGTGAAGACATTTACAATAAGATATCCCATGATAATATATACCCCTGCCATGACCAGTGTACATATTGCATACCTGATACCCACAGCCATCGCATTTTTAAACATCATGCTGATGGTGTTTTCAAATCTTGACAGTAGTGGGAAGATCCACAGAAGGATTATGGTATATAAGATGGCTGCCCCCACAAATAGCGCAGTCATGATTACCCAGAAAACACCGTTAAATCTGATACGGTACAGGATGTAGCCATCCGCTGTCAGTATGCATCCCACAAAAAGCATCAAAAGCCAGATCAGAGTGGACTGTTTGAAGTTGGATCTGAAAGAGGAAAAGAAAGCTTTTGTTAGGGCGTCTCCCTCGCCCCGTACAAGCTTTCCTGTGGTGTAGTATAAAGCTGTGGTAGAGGCTCCGATGGTTACTATGGGAATGGAGCATAAAAACCATAATATATTAAGATAGAAAGAATATCCCAAAAGACCTAAGGCGTGCATTACCGGATTGTCGGGATTTAGTAATCCTCTCATAGATGATCCTCCTTTTTGCTGACCGAAAAGTGCTAGTGTAACAATTTCCAATTAACTATACATTCTGCTTGCCAGAATCCGTTACTACTGCGTTGCCTTCGATCAGCGTACCACGCGGTACGCCTCACTCAGGCGCCTTGTATCAACGAATTCTGATCTTCGCATAATGTACAGCTAATTGAAAAATGCTACACTAGTCTCCGGTGGATTCTCTGTATATCAGATCCGTGGCGACATACATGGTGGTAAAATCTGCCTGGGGTTCATTGATGCGGGAGAGCATAATGCCTACCGCAGCTCCGCCCATACTCTGGCTGTGGATATGTATGGAGGTAAGGGAGGGAGAAAAAATGCGAGACTCCGAGGAATCATCAAAACCGCAGATCATGATGTCCTCAGGTACCCTTATTCCCATATCGTTGCAGGTGCGTATGGTATCGATGGCAACAAAGTCATTGGCACATATGAGAACCTCAGGCAGGGGATCCATCTCAGATAACCTTTTTCTCATAAAATCAAGAAAAATATCATCGTCAGTATATGTACCCGGAAATTTTGAAACATAGTTTACGTTAAATGAAGGATCGTTATCAATCTCAAAAATGCTGCAGGCTGTGCGGCATGCACAGTATCTTTCATAAAATGAGCGACAATGCTTTGGCTCTCCCACAAAACCTATCCGCCGTATTCCCCGACTGTGCATCTCTCCCACAAATGAATAGATAGAGGTGGTATTGTCCATAAGAAGAATGTCCGCTGCCAAAGGTTTTTGGTCAAAAACAAAGGGAGAATCCACGAATAAGAGTGGCATTGACAACTCTGTCAGCATCCTGCAGTATGGCAGATCAAAAAGCTCAGTACAGATGATGCCTGCAGATCGTGATGTGTTAAAGTGTACCGGCAGGCGAAGTTCTTTTATATCATCTAAAAGAAGTCTGTATATGGCAAGGCCGTAACCCGCTTCTGAAAACTGCTGCTGCAGCTTGTCGAGCATGGTGGATGCAAAGTGAGAGCTGTCGAGTCTTCCTGTGGTAAAAAGAGAAATCTCGTTTTTGGTGCCCACTTCATTTTTTCGTACAGCAGGCATGGATGCCGGACTGAAATAGGAAAACTGCTTGTAGCCCATTTCGGCAGCTTTTTTTAATATGTTATCCCTGGTGGCATCAGCAATGACACCTGTGTTATTGATAGCCTTTGATACTGTATTCCGTGACAAACCCAGGGCATCTGCAATATCCTGGATTGTGACTCTTCCCGCCATAACGTCCTCCAAGTAAATACTTCAAATTCGAAAAAATCATGATACTGTTATACAGACATTGTATGATAGGAATGTAATTGTGTCAAATGTAAAAATCAATGTTGCATTTTATTGGTGTATATAGACAAAAACCCCTATTTCAATTTGGCAAATGCGACAAAATTATGTGTTTATGTGTGCAAATGCACAACTATATGTTGACCAAATGCACAAGTCGTGATAGAGTACAGACAAATCAATCGTACATGCACGAATATTTTATGAAAGGAGAGTCAATGGAAACTAAAGTAAAAGAAGAAAAAAGTTTTCAAAAGACAATGCGGTATGTGACGACACACTGGCAACTGTACGTGATTTTTTTACTGCCGGCACTGCTTTTGACACTGATCTTTAAGTACATCCCAATGGGAGGGATCCTGATAGCATTTCAGGATTACAATCCTATACGGGGTTTGCTGGGAAGCAGATGGGTGGGCTTTAAATACTTTGAGAGATTTCTTTCATCACCTGATTTCATGAAATATCTGGTGAATACGTTAAAGCTTAGTGTATACGGACTGCTTTGGGGATTTCCGGTACCTATCCTTTTGGCACTGCTTCTTAACCGTATTCAGAGTACGGGTATAAAGCAAAAGATCCAGACAATTCTGTACCTGCCAAACTTTATTTCTGTTATCGTGCTTTGCGGACTTGTAAGGATCCTGCTTTCGGTTACCGGTCCCATAAACCTGATGTTGGATACACAGATCAATTTTATGACCATGCCGGAGGCTTTCAGACCTATTTATATTATATCCGGTATATGGCAGGGGGCAGGCTGGGCATCCATCATGTATACGGCGGCACTGTCCGGGGCTTCAAAGGAACTCAGAGAGGCAGCCATCATGGATGGAGCCAATATATTTCAGCAGATAAAGGTTGTTGAGTGGCCGGCAATAAAGGATATGGTAGTGATCCAATTCATCCTCCAGGCGGGAAACATAATGAGTATAGGTTTTGAAAAAGCCTATGCACTGCAGACAGACCTGAATCTGAATTCCGCAGAGATCATAGCGACATATGTGTATAAGAAAGGTCTTTTGGACGGGGACTACAGTTTCTCCACTGCAGTGGGATTGTTTAACACAGTTATTAACGTGATACTTCTTGTGATAGTCAATAAGATCACTGCGAAGATGAATGACGGGAAAGGATTATAGGTGAGAAGATGAAGGTAAAATTTCGAAATCTTTCAGTTGCCGATAAGACGCTCCTCTTGGTCGGATATGTGCTTTTGGGACTTTTTGTGGTAGCCATCGTAGTACCGATAATCTACATCGTAGTGGCATCCTTCATGGATCCGGTGGTCCTGCAAAACAGTGGTATTACATTCGACTTTGATAAGTGGACTACCACCGCATATGAGAGAGTGCTTTCAAATGCACAGATATGGGTTGGTTTTAAAAATGCCATATTGTACTCGGTACTCTTTACATTTATATCGGTGTTTATCACACTGTTGGCAGCCTATCCCATGTCCAGAAAGGATTTTGTGGGTCGTGGATTTTTTAACATTATATTTGTGATTACCATGTTCTTTGGAGGCGGATTGATCCCTACCTACCTATTGATATCAAATCTCGGACTTTTGGACAGTATGTGGGCTGTAATCCTCCCCGGTGCATTTTCGGTGTGGAACATGATAATCGTCCGTACCTACTACCAGGGGATCCCGGATGAACTACGGGAGGCAGCAGAGGTGGACGGCGCCGATGAGATCACCTACTTCTTTAAGATACTTTTGCCTGTGTGCGTACCTGTAATTACGGTCATAGCTCTCTGGCAGTTTGTGGGAATGTGGAACAGCTATTTCGATGCAATGATATACTTAAATGATGCAGCAAAGCAGCCGTTGCAGTTGGTGCTTCGTTCCATACTGATTCAAAACCAGCCGGAATCGGGAATGATCTCCGATATGCAAAGTACAGCGGCGCGTGCCCAACTGGCAGAGCTCTTAAAATATGCAACCATTATAGTTTCAAGCTTACCGCTTCTTATCATGTACCCGTTTTTCCAGAAGTATTTTGACAGCGGTATCATGGTAGGCTCGGTAAAAGGATAAGGAAATAAGCTTTATATAAAGGAGGAAGAAATGAAAAAAAGATCATTTAATAGGATTGCGGCACTGACCCTTGCGGCAGTTATGGCGGTTACCGGGACAGGATGCGGTGGAAACAAGGTCGCACTTAACGACGGAGAGATGCAGGTGGTGGAGAAGGAGAGCCTGGCATTTCCTCTGGCAGAACAGGCTACACTTACAGGACTTATCAGCTACCCGGCAAATACGGAGGCGGAACCTAATAACAGAACCATTTTCAAGCGCCTGGAGGAAGATACCAATGTACACGTAGAGTGGACAGCTATCCAGAGCGACCAGTGGGCTGACAAGATCTCACTTGCAATGGCGGATCCCAAGACTCTGACTGACTTTGTATTTACGGCAGGCTTTTCAGACAGCGACCTCTTAAAATACGCAGACCAGGGAATAATCATACCTTTGGAGGAATACATAGATGAATATATGCCAAATCTTAAGGCTGTATTCGACAAGTATCCTGAATATCGTACCATGTGCACCGACACTGAAGGACACATATGGGCATTTCCGTGGATTGAGCAGCTTGGCTCAGGAAAGACAGCTATACAGACAGTAGGCGATATGAGCTTTATAAATAAAAAGTGGATGGATTTCCTTGGACTTGAAATGCCCACCACTGTGGACGAGTTTGAGCAGGTTTTGATTGCATTTCGTGACCATGCCTCCGAGCTTCAGGCAGAATTTGGTATCGACGGAAGCATAATCCCCATGTCATGCATAGTAAATGACGGTGACCAGGATCCTGCCATTCTCATTAACGGTTTCGGCGAGGGTTATGGCGATCCCGATCGTGGCAGACACATTAACGTTACAGATGACAAGAAGGTTGTCTGCAGTGCTACACAGCAGGGCTTTAAGGATGGTATAACCTGGCTGCATAAGCTCTATGATGAGGGACTTATAGATCCCGAGGCTTTTACCCAGGAGTGGTCCACCTATGTATCAAAGGGTAAGTCCGGCAGATATGGAGTATGCTTCTCATGGGATGTGGCAAACATTGATAACCTTGAGGATTGGGTTCCCCTGCCTGCCCTTAAAGCTGATGTGGTCAACATCACTCCCCAGAACGGTTCATATACCAGTGGTTTTGACAGAGGACGCTGTGTAGTCACAGCAGTAGCACAGCAGCCGGCACTTGTATGTGCATGGATCGATCAAATGTATGATCCGTTCCAGTCTCCTCAGAATAACTGGGGTACCTACGATGAGGAGGATGAGTTTGATATATTTGAGCTTGGGGAGAATGACAAGGGTGAGAAGATGCTTACACATGCACCCCTGGGGGATGCATCACCTGTTGAGGTTCGTGAGGCTGAGTGTGTAGGCGGACCTCTGGCAATACTGGATGAGTACTATGGTGAGTATGTGACATGTCCCGATGATGCTCAGTACAGACTTGACTGGATAAAAGATATCTATACCCCTGACATGAAGGGTAAATATGTATATCCCAATGTTTTCATGTCGAGAGAGGACAACGAAAAGCTTTCAAATCTTACGGCAGATATTTCAAAGTCCATAAACGCACACAAGTCTGACTGGATCATGAACGGATTTACCGATGCGGACTGGGATGAGTATATCGCTGAGCTTGAGGCATATGGACTTGATGAGTATATCGAGATCTTCCAGAAGTATCTTGATGAGTATGGTTTAGAATAAGGTGCTGTAATGAAAACAGATAAGTTAAAAAAAGCAAGAGAATATGAAAGCCGGCAGGGGGCGAAAATCCCTGCCGGTGAGAGACCGGTGTTTCACCTTACACCTCAGGTGGGATGGATGAATGATCCCAACGGGCTTTGTATGTATCAGGGCAGGTTCCACATATTCTATCAGTATAATCCCTATGACACCCATTGGAGTGATATGCATTGGGGACATGCGGTAAGTGACGATCTTTTGACCTGGGAGAATCTGCCGGCGGCTCTGGCGCCTGACAAATCCTATGACAAAAACGGCTGCTTTTCGGGAGGAGCCGTGGAACTTTCCGATGGCAGACATTTGCTTTTATACACCGGGGTAGAGGAACGCGAAAATGAGGATGGAACCAAAGAGACTTTCCAGACACAAAACGTGGCAATAGGAGATGGAGTTGACTATGAAAAATTTGAGGCGAATCCGGTAATGGATGCAAGCCTTCTGCCGGAGGGCGCATCCACGGTGGATTTTAGGGATCCCAAGTTGTGGCGGGAGAATGATGGCTCTTTCAGGTGTGTCTTGGGAAGCCGCCCCAGCGACGGCAGCGGACAGATACTTTTATATGAGAGCGATGATGCCATAAGCTGGAGGTTTGTATCCATACTTGCAAAGAACAGAAATCGCTTCGGAAAAATGTGGGAGTGTCCGGACTTTTTTAAGCTGGACGGCAAGTACGTGATTCTAACCAGCCCCCAGGATATGCTTCCCATGGATATGGAATATCACAACGGAAACGGAAACCTCTGTCTCATCGGTTCACTGGATGAAAAGACGAAGACCTTTGTAGAGGAGAGTGACCACGCCATAGATTATGGCATAGACTTTTATGCGACTCAGACCATAGAGATGCCTGACGGCAGAAGAGTGATGATCGGATGGTTGAAAAATTGGGATGCCTGCATGGAAAGCACTCATGAAAAGTGGAATTCACAGCTTTCAATACCAAGAGAATTGTCTATACACGGTGACAGATTATACCAGTGGCCAATAAGAGAGCTTGATGCCCACAGGGCAAATCCCATAGAGCACAAAGGTGTTCTGATAGACGGCGAAAAGAAGCTGTCCGGTATAAGCGGCAGGGTTGTAGATATGGAGCTTTTGATAGATGCTTTTGATCAAAAAAAGGTTTTTTATGAATTTGAGATGAGGATAGCGGAAAACGACGACTATCATACATCCATCTTTTTCAGACCCAGAGATCGGGTGATAAAGCTGGACAGAAAGTTCTCCGGCTCCAGACGTGCAGTGGTACATCAGAGAAGATGCCTGATAGCGGATGGGGCTGCGACATCCGGTAAGCTTTCCCTTCGCATCATTATGGACAGATACAGCGTGGAGGTCTTTATCAATGACGGAATGCAGGTTATGTCCATGGAGATAGATACCGAACTTTCGGCAGAGGGGATCTCGTTCCGATCAGACGGTGATGCACTTTTAAATATAAAAAAATATGATCTGATTTAATAAAATGATATCGAGGTCTAAAACCCTTAAAAACAGGGACTTTAGACCTCGATATTTTACTTCCTATGCTTAAATCTCTAACTGTATCAGATGGTAAATGAATCAACGAACTCTCCGATATGAGCCGAGGACTCGGCTACGGTGATGGCGCTGGCAGAGTCGTTGGCAGAGTCGTTGGCAAGGGTACCGATCTCTGTGGCAACAACCGCAAAGCCCTTTCCTGCCTCACGTTTTGATACATATGCTTAAAAGTTTGGAATGAGGAGAAGTCGATATAGAGACCATTACGAAGGTGAATTCAGACATTATTACTTCCATCAATGATGTAGTAAAGATTCACGAAGATGGAACAGATTAGTGTGCGGAGGCTAAAGAGGAGATGGTAAAGATCAAGGAGAAATTAAATCAGGCACTGGTGGAAGGAAGATAGAGTTGGGTGTTCACATATAATAATATATTATGAGAACCCCTTCGGGAACCTCATAATCAGATTATTATGGAGGGGTAGATATGAGTAATGAAGAGATAAAAATTAAATTAAAATCATTTGTAGAAAAATATTCAATAACCAAGATGATCTTATTTGGATCCAGGGCAAATGGAACCAATAACCCGGATAGCGATGTGGACTTGATTCTTGAATTTTCTGTGCCCGTGTCACTGATCATATTATCACGTATCCGTATAGAGATGGAGGAAGCACTTGGAATTAGTGTTGATATTGTACATGGTCCTATCACGGATGATGATATGATAGAGGTGGATAAGGAGGTCGTCCTGTATGCAGCATAGGGATTTAAAAAATAATAAGGGAGATGGATGTCGGAATAGAATTATTGGGGGAGACGGCATTAGAGGATTTCCTCGGGAATGAGCTTCTTGAAAGGGCACTAGTGTAGCAATGGTATCATCATTTTGAACCGATCCATATTCATGATCATCCTCTCATTCTCATAACACCAACCGCTACGGAAACAGAAATATCACAGTAAGGGATCAGGGTTGCCTGAAGTGCATGGTAGATATCGGATTTGCCAGGCCATACTGTAGCTATGGGCTTGTTGTTTTGATCTAACTGATGATACCAGGAGCCGTTAACATGGTCTAATACCTTTTCGTCCAGATATTCCATGAATGTGGCATACATATCCGCATAAAAAGCTTCCCCGGAAGCTCTGTACAGGACGGCTGAGGTGTTGATAGCCTCAGCAAGGGTCCAGTGCATCCTGTCATGTACCACAGGTTTTCCTTCCCAGTCTGTCGTATAGACTATGCCGGGAGTTCCATCAGCGTTCCATGCGTCTTTAATGGCACGCCGGAAAAGATTTTTTGCCGCATCAATGTATTTTTCTGATCCTTCGCTGTCTGAAAAAACTGAGGTTGCCCACTGGGTTATCAGCCTCGCCCATTCTATCCCGTGTCCAGGAGTTGCGCCGTATGGCTTGAACTGATCTGCGGGTCTGTCCTTGTTGCAATCAAGATCCGCCTCCCAATTGCTTGTAAAATGCTCAGGAATCCTCCAGTCGTTCTCCTTTGCCCAGGCGATCACATGATCTATGATCCTGCCTGCCCTGTTGCGGTATAGCTTATTGTCGGTAACATCAGCCACCGCCAGGAAAGCTTCTACTGTATGCATATTCGCATTTAATCCCCTGTAAGGGTCACAGACGGTAAAATCTGTATTCCATGTGTCGCAGGACAATCCCTCTTCATCATTCCAGAATTTTTTGTCATACAGATCCAAAGCTTCATCCAAAAGCTCCCGGGCTCCCGGTCTTTTTATAAGAACTGCGGAACATGCTGCCAGAATTACGAAGGCATGGGCATAGCACTGCTTGTTGGGAAGTACATGTCCCTCCGAAGTTATCCCGGGATACCAGCCGCCGTTGATGTCGTCGTGAAGCTCTCCCCGTATGCCTTTAAGAGCTTGATCTACCAGGGCTTCAGATCCTTCGTGACCTAAGATGGTACCGAGGCTGTACACATGAGCCATACGGCAGGTGATCCAGGTCTCCCGGGGCCTGTTTGTCCAGGGTGTTCCGTCGTCACCGAGATAGTAGGAGGAGCCGGTGGGAGCGGGAAATCTGTGACCGAACCGCAAAAGATCCTCGGTAAGCTCACTCATGAATCTTTTGTTTTCCTCTGTATCGATTATATACTTCCGGTCCATTTTGCTTCCTCCTTTAGTTGGTATCCTTTATACTTAAAAGCCGTCCCAATCATGTACGAGGGGCGGCTTTCTTTCATAAATTATAACTTCATGTATCAGATGGTAAATGTATCCACGAACTCACCGATACGAGCCGAGGACTCGGCTACGGTGATGGCGCTGGCATCTACGTTCTTACTCTCGTCAGCCACATCATGAGCAGAAGCAGCGGCAGTCTCAACAGTGGCGGTAACCTCTTCGGTGCTTGCTGACTGCTCCTCTGCAATGGCAGCCACAGAAGTGGCAATATCGCTGACATGATCCATCTTGCTTACCATGTCATTTACCGTGCTGCCTGCTTTATCAAGGGCTTCAAAGATCTCTGCAAAGGTTTCGCCCGTGACGCTTACAGCCTCATTGCTGGCTGCAATATCCGACACGCTGGCGGCAGAAGTCTCTGACAGACGTTTGATCTGGGAGGTGATGTCTCCGATAATATTGGAGATCTCTGTTGTAGCGCTGGCAGAGTCATTGGCAAGTGTACCGATCTCTGTAGCAACTACTGCAAAGCCCTTTCCTGCCTCGCCGGCACGGGCTGCCTCTATGGAAGCATTGAGTGACAAAAGATTGGTCTGGGATGAGATGGAGTTTATCATCTCAACGATGGAATTGATCTTTTGTGTAGCCTCATCCACAGATGCAACCACGTTGTTCATCTCTGTCATTGAATCAGAGATCGTTGCCATCTTGGACTGGGCATTTTCCATATCCTTTTGTCCCTGCTTTGCCTTTTCCAAAAGGTCGTTCATAATACTGCGGGTCTCGTTACCCTGCTCTGTAACATCACCAACAGCCTGTGCCAGTTCGGTGGCATTGGTGGCAAGTTCAACTACCGAGTTGGCAACCCCATCCATAGCCTCATGGATCTGCTCCATGGAGGAGCTCTGGTGCTCAGCCTGAACACTCATGGTCTCGGCGGCATTTTTACTGGTGTCCGCCTCAATAGCCAGATTTCCGGTTACTGATTTCATTTCTCCAAGTGTGGTCCTCATACGCTCAACATAGTCATGCATACGATTATTCATGGTGCCGATCTCGTTGTCTCCACCCTGCTCGATCTCCACCGTAAAGTCGCCGTCGGCTATACGGGTGATGGTATTGGTCAGTGCATTGACAGGCTGGGTGATCATCCTGCGAACCAGATACAGGATAATAAGTGTGCTGATCACCAGCATGGCTATAACCAGGATGACTGTGATGATGCTAAGGGTATTAAGCTGCTTTAACACATCATCCTGCTTCACATAGGATACCAGCGTCCAATCTGTACCTGTAATGGCTGTGAAGGATACAAAGTATGACTTGCCGTCATTTCCCTTTATGTTTACCACCTGCCCAACATTACCTGCGCTGACATTGCTATAAAGTGCTGATACAAACTGGTCTGAAGCCAGATCTGCGGCTGCGTCTTTTCCTAAATAATCCGGATTGGGAGTACCGATTATGGAAGGACCGGCAAAAAGCATACTCTCACCTGTCCCAAGGGGAGTATATTCGCTAACGTCTGCTGATATACTGTTAAGAGAGATATCTGTGGACAAAACCGCAACCCGTCCGTCCTTTAAGGTTACCTTTCTCACACCGTTTACCACGGCTTCTTTTGTGTCCATGGCTATACCGGGCTCTCCAAAGGTGAGCTGATCTGTAGCCATACCTACTTCATACCATGCCCTGGTGGTGGGGTCATAGTCGGACTCCGGCACCCAGTCACCTCCGTCTATGAAGCTCTTGTCTGAAAATCCCAGATATACATCTGAGACCTCCTCATACTGCGCCATGCCGGGCTGCAAAGCCGCCTTAATGGCTGCGTCATCCGCATACTCTGATGACTCCAATACACCGGCAAGTCCCTGATAATACGCCTTGATCCCTTCCATAATGGTAGAGATATCATTGGCATTTGCCTCTGATTCCTTAGCAAGTCCCGTAACAGCTTCGTCGACTATAATAGTCCTGGAATTGACAAAAATGATGACAGCAACTACAATGATAAATGTTGCGATCATAGGTACGAGTACAAGCAGAAGCTGTGCACTGATTTTTTTGGTCTTTCTCTTTTCTTTCATTCGTTCCTCCGTAAATGGTTAGTTGCAGTAAAAGCATTAGTCCGCCGCCTTTACTGTGTGGTCATTTTGTATGCGAAGCCTCAATGAAAGTCGTACAAAACGACTTGGTTCCGCCGCAAAATGTGTGTTATTGTTAATTATACTATGTAAATAATATCTTGCAATAAAAAGATAAGAAAAATAGGTCAAAAGCCCCTGTCTCTTGTTTGCATAAAAATAATTAGTTTGTTATCATAGTAAGAAAATTCATTAACTGCGCAATCCCCATTCCGTTGAGGGGCAAAATTGAATTAGGAAAGGAAATGATTAATGAAAAAGAGGATTATTTCGTTTTTGCTTGCTGTTACACTGGTTCTGTCGGCTGCAGCATATGCGGATATGCCTGATGCACAGGCGGCTGATACCTCCATTGACAAGATGGTAGCAGCCATGAGCACCAAAGAAAAGATCACCCAGAAGCTTATGGTGGATTTCAGACAGTGGAACAATGACAAGGGTGAGGCAGAGGGCATGACTGTCTTGAATGATGAGGTGGAAGAGCTTATAGGTGAGTATAAGTTTGGTTCCATGATCCTGTTTGCGGAGAATATCAAGACCACCAAAGAGACAGTGGCGCTGACAAAGAAAATGCAGGCAGCCGTCATAGATGAGGGCGGTATACCCATGTTCATTGCTACGGATCAGGAGGGCGGTAGAGTGTACCGTCTCGGAAGCGGCACCGCACTTCCCGGCAATATGGCTCTTGCGGCAACAGGCAATTCCAAATATGCCAAAAAGGCAGGAGAGATAATCGGAAGCGAGCTTAGCTCAGTGGGGATAAATACCACATTGGCACCGGTTATTGATGTGAACAATAATGCAAATAATCCTGTGATCGGACTCAGATCCTTTTCTGATAATGCCTCTGTAGTGGGTGAATTCGGAGGAAAGTATATTGAGGGTCTTGGTGAGTACAATATCATAGGCTGCGCAAAGCATTTCCCCGGTCACGGAGATACTGCCACCGACTCCCACACGGGTCTTCCCGAGGTGACAAAGACTAAAAAGCAGCTTTTAAAAAATGAGCTGGCGCCCTATAAAAAGGTGATAGCCAGCGGCATAGATATGATCATGACGGCTCACATCCTCTATCCCAAGCTTGATGATACGCAGCTTTTGTCTGAAAAGACAAAAAAGCTGGAACGCAGACCGGCGACTCTTTCAAAAAAGATTCTCACAGGACTGCTTCGAAAGGAGCTGGGCTTTAAGGGGGTCATTATTACTGATGCCATAAATATGCAGGGAGTTGCGGATAACTTTTCCGCCGATCAACTGACGCTGGAGGCTTTTAAGGCAGGTGCGGACATAGTCTGCATGCCGGTGACAGGAGTCACTGAAAAGACAGAGTGGAAAAAGCAAATGGATGCAGTGATAGACTACTCTGTACAGGCGGTGGAGAGTGGTGAATTAAGCAAGAAGACTTTGGATAATTCAGTAAAGAGGATACTAAAGCTTAAGAAAAAACGGGGCATACTTGATTATAAGGCGAAGAATTATACAGTAAAAAAAGCCACTGCAACTGTGGGAAGTGCAGCAAACAGAAAGCTGGAGAGAAAGATCGCAGCAAAGGCTGTTACCGTAATAAAGAATAAGAATAAAACCCTTCCCCTTAAGGTTAAAAAGAAGGAAAAGGTTTTGATGCTTGTGCCGAATGACAATCAGCGTGCCCAGATGGTGGTGGGCTTTAACCGTGCAAAGAAGGCAGGAGTTGTACCGGAAAGTGCCAAGGTAAAAGTCTACAGATTTTCTGAGGAGGATTATGAGATTCAGGGTGATCTGCAAAAAGATCTGGACTGGGCTGACACTGTGATCGCAGCTTCCGAGGTCTCCAACACTGCGGGTATGTCCTATGCAAAGTGGTCCTCCATAGCTGTAAAGGGAGTCACGGAGTATTGCGACACCAATGACAAGAGGTGCGTAGTAATGTCAATAGACAAGCCCTATGATGTGCAGCTTTATCCAAAGGCAGATGCCATGCTTGCGGTATATGGCAGCAAGGGTTCTACCGTAGATGTGACGGACAAGCTTCTCTCCGGCAGCACTGCCATGGGAACTGATGCCTATGGTCCGAATATTATCGCCGGTGTGGAGGTGGCTCTCGGAGTCTACGGTGCTACCGGAAAACTGCCGGTGGATGTGCCTGTATTTGATGCCGAAAAGGGCACTTACACAAGCAAGGTAAAGTACAAGAGGGGCTTTGGATTAACCTATAAGAGTTTAAAAAAGTAAGGCAAAAGGATTACGGAGGGACAAAGTGAAAAGAATAGTATGCGCTCTTTTGGTAATGTGCATGGGACTTGCGTCTGCTTGTTCAAATGCGGGAAGTGAAAAAAATCAGGATGAAAAAGTGGCAACACTTTCTCATGAGGGATATACCTTGGAGCAGGTGGTGGTTTTGAGCCGACACAATATCCGCTCACCCCTTAGCGGAGGGGATTCTCTCTTGGGCACCATCACACCTCACGAATGGTTTGA
>CAMOZG010000036.1 GCA_946630825.1 uncultured Lachnospiraceae bacterium | reverse complement strand
CATTGTCCAGCCAAGTATTGGTGGAAATCCCAGCCCCAGCATGTAATAAAAAGTCACCCTGTGGGGTTTTGAAGATGCCACTGCAAATATCTCATCCGTGATCACAAAGGCGGATATCATGCGACGTCCTGTGCCGTAATCGGATGACAGCTTCTGTGACAGGGAAAGGCTCATAAGAGAGTATCTTAGGTTTATCACAAGCTGGGTCAAAAACAGCTCAAAATACCCGCTGCCTCCGGCAATGGCTGTGATGCCCGCAAACTGCCCGGCGCTTGTTAAATTTAAAAGTGATATCAAAGTGGCAGTCATGGCATCTATCCCATAGGATACCGCAAGTATGCCAAAGGTAAAGCTCACCCCCAGATATCCGGCGGCTATGGGAAGGCTGTCTATGATCCCGGTTTTAATTTCTTTTCTTGTATCAGACATAATACAAATGATGATAACTCAAAAGGATTTCTTCATCAAGTTATTTATTTGCAATATTATTTTTTTATGTAATATGATACAATGCTAAAAGAAAATTGAGGGAGGGCTCAGGATGAAAAAATTAACCAAAACAGACATAATTGTGCTGATAGTCATGGCTGTCGCCATTATATGTGTCGTTGCGGCGGTATCAGGCGGCTTTGGGGTCAAAAGTGACAATGAGGCTGTGAGCACAAAGGCACCGGAGGAAATAGGGGTGGCGGATTACAGCGGCAGGGAGATCGGTGTACAGACCGGTACCATGTATGATGAGATCATAAAGGAGCATGTGCCGGATGCCAAGATAAGCTACTTCAATTCATATACCGATATGATAGCAGCCTTAGAAGCCCACAAGATCGACGGCTTCGGGGTGGACGAAGCGGCTATCAGTCATATGATGGCTCAGGATAAATCCATAGATTATGTCAAGGAATACATGACAAATTACGGCTTTGGCTTTGCCTTTGCCAAAAGCCCCGAGGGTGAAGCTCTCTGTAAAGAGTTCAGCGATTACATCATAAAGATCAAAGAGGACGGCACCCTGTCCGAGATGTCAAATGTATGGTTTGGTGATGATGAAAGCAAAAAGACCATACCGGAGTTTGATACCCTTTCCGGTGAAAAGGGCACTATCGTAGTTGCCGAGGAGTCGGCAAATATGCCCTATGTCTATGTTAAAAACAACCGGATAATTGGCTTTGAGATAGATATGCTCTATCGCTTCTGTGAAGAAAGCGGATATGGACTGGAGCTTTCCGATATGAATTTCGGAGCGGTGATACCGGCAGTGTCTACAGGCAAGTGCGATATCGGCTGCTCATCCATTGCCATTACGGATGAGAGAAAGAAAAGCGTCAATTTCTCCGAACCCTATTATGAGGGTGGATCGGTGCTTGCGGTAAGGGCGTCGGATCTTTCGGGAGGAGATGCGGCATCAGAGGGATCCGGTTCATTCATTGACTCCATAAAGGAAAGCTTTTACAATAACTTTATCTTGGAGGACAGATATATCCTGATACTTCAGGGTATAAAGACCACCTGCATACTTACTTTATTTTCCGTATTCTTTGGCTCCATACTTGCATTTTTGATCTGTCTTTTCAGACGTGCGGACAGCGTATTATCTGAAAAGCTCTGCAATCTCTACGTAAAGCTGATGCAGGGTACACCCATGATAGTGCTGCTTATGATCCTTTACTATATTGTATTCGGTCATTCCGAAGTGGAGGCAGCCTGGGTGGCAGTAATAGGCTTTTCACTTAACTTTGCCGCCTATGTTTCCGAGATACTCAGATCCGGTATAGCCAGTGTGGACAAAGGACAGCGGGAGGCGGCACTGGCTTTGGGCTTTTCCGAAAACCAGGCATTTTACAGCTTTATTTTTCCCCAGGCAGCACTGAGACAGGTGCCGGTGTATAGGGGAGAGATCATTTCACTTTTGAAAAACACCTCCATAGTGGGATATATAGCAATACAGGATCTGACAAAGATGTCGGATATCATCCGAAGCCGTACCTTTGAGGCATTTTTCCCTCTTATAGTTACCGCCATGATCTATTTCTTTTTGGCATGGGTGATAACAAAGGTCCTGAATCTGGTTTTGATATATGCTGATCCCAAAGCCAGAAGCACCGGATATAAGGGGGTGAGATAATGAGTCTGATAAAAATAGAACATTTGAAAAAAGAATACCCCAATGTGACTCCTTTAAAGGATGTGACTGTGGAGATAAACAAGGGGGATGTCATATCCATCATAGGACCTTCGGGTACGGGAAAATCCACCCTGCTTCGGTGCTTAAACCAGCTTGAAAAGCCCACCTCCGGAAAGGTGATCTTTGACGGAGTGGATATCACCGATCCAAAGACTGATATGGAAGTTGTAAGGCAGAAGATGGGAATGGTTTTCCAGTCCTTTAATCTCTTTGCCAATAAAAACATTATAGACAATATTACCTATGCTCCCATAAAGCTTTTGGGAAAATCAAAGCAGGAGGCACGTGAAGAGGGACTTGAGCTTTTAAAAAGAGTGGGACTTTTGGAAAAGGCTAATAACTTTCCTGATGAGCTTTCCGGCGGTCAAAAGCAACGGGTCGCCATAGCCCGCGCCATTGCCATGAAGCCGGAGATGATACTTTTTGATGAGCCCACTTCAGCTTTGGATCCCACCATGGTAGGTGAGGTGCTTCAGGTCATACGTAAGCTGGCAAAGGATGGTATGACCATGATGATAGTCACCCATGAGATGAAGTTTGCCAGAGACGTGTCAAACCGTGTCTTTTATATGGACGAAGGTGGCATATATGAAGAGGGCACACCTCAGGAGATCTTTTATGCTCCCAAAAAGGAAAAGACCAGGATATTTATAAAGCGCTTAAAGCAGCTTCGACTTAGCATAGAATCCGCAGGCTTTGACTATATCGGATATTCCTCCCAGCTTGAGCAGTTTGGCAGGGAAAACGATCTCTCCGACAAGATGGTTAAGAGGCTTATTCTGATCTTTGAGGAGCTTGTGATGGAGGGCATATGCAAAAGGGCAGGAGTCTATCCCATGGAGGTCATAGCCGAGATCTCGGAGGCAGAAGAAAGTGTGGTATTTGAAATTACCTTCGGAGGAGAAGAGTATCATCCAAAGGACGACATGGATGATATAACAAAAGACCTGTTAAATGCGGCAATAGAAAAATACGATTTCAGCTACAGGGATGGGAAAAACCACATTAAGTGCCTGTTGAAGGATAATAAACCCAATTATTGAGAAAATGGGAGAAATAGTGTAGAATATATAGGATTATGGGTACTTTGGAAAATGTCAGAAAAGTTTTGACGGATCGGGGGATCATATCTGCCGGGGCAGAGCCTACAGATGTCTTGATGTTTTATCCCCTCTTTGACGAGGTGGATACGCTGCCCCTGTTTGATGATTTTAAAGATGCCGGATGTCATGTGTATTTTCCCGTTACCCATGGGGATGATATGGTTTTTTATGAGGTGCACTCCTTGGATGGCTTTTTAAGTGGAGCCTTAAATGTCATGGAGCCCGTTGACAGAAAGCACCACTATGTCTATGGAATTAGACGGACTATCTGCCTTACTCCCGGGACCCGCTTTTCCGAGAAGCGCCAGAGGCGGGGCAGGGGAAAGGGCTATTACGACAGATTTTTTTCCGAAAAGCCGGATATTTTTAAAATAGGGATCACCGCAGAGGCACAGGTAGTGCCTGAGATGGAAGTCAATCCATGGGATGTGGATATGGATATGGTGGTGACGGAGAGCCGGATCATAGAGTGATTTTAAATTATGAATCAGTTAGAACAGCAGCAGATCAAAAATATAGAGGATGCAAAAAAGCTTCTTGCAAAGCGCACTGAAGAGGTCAAAAGACCCCTGACTTTTCATGTTACCACCTTTGGGTGCCAGATGAATGCCAGAGACTCCGAGAAACTCATAGGTATCTTAGAGGATATCGGTTATGTGTGGGAGGAAAGCGAGGAGGCGGACCTGGTCATCTACAATACCTGTACGGTAAGGGACAATGCCAACCAAAAGGTATATGGAAAGCTTGGCTACCTAAACGGCTACAAAAAAAAGAATCCTCTTATGAAGATTGGACTCTGCGGCTGCATGATGCAGGAGCCCTCCGTAGTTGAAAAGATAAAAAAGAGCTATCCCTTTGTGGATCTTATGTTTGGCACCCACAATATCTATATCCTGGGTGAGCTTATTAAAAAGATGTTGGAGATGGATCTGGGGATCACAGAGGGTGACAGGCGGATAATCTCCATCTGGGATCAGGCTTCCGGCATTGCAGAGGAGCTGCCCACCGAGAGAAAGTACAGCTTTAAATCCGGTGTCAATATCATGTTTGGCTGTGACAATTTCTGCAGCTACTGTATCGTGCCCTATGTCAGGGGACGGGAGAGAAGCAGAAGTCCAAAGGACATAATACAAGAGATCGAAAGACTGGTGGCTGACGGTGTGATCGAGGTCATGCTTTTGGGACAGAATGTAAATTCCTACGGAAAGAATTTAGATGAGCCCGTTACCTTTGCAGAGCTTTTAAAGGAGGTATGCGCAGTACCGGGTATAGAGAGGGTCAGGTTTATGACCTCCCATCCCAAGGATCTTTCGGATGAACTTATTGAGGTTATGGCAACTGAGCCAAAGGTATGCCACCATCTGCATCTGCCCCTCCAGTCGGGAAGCAGCAGGCTTCTTAAGGAGATGAACCGCCACTACGACAAGGAGCAGTATCTGGCGCTTGTGGATCGCATCAGAAACAGGATCCCAGACATAGCACTGACCACCGATATCATAGTGGGTTATCCCGGTGAAACTGAGGAGGACTTTCTGGACACCATGGATGTGGTGGAAAAGGTGAGATACAATTCAGCCTTTACTTTCATATATTCCCCCCGTACCGGCACACCGGCTGCAAAAAAAGAGCAAGTGCCGGAGGATGTGACAAAGGACAGATTTCAGAGGCTTTTAAAGAGAGTCCAGCAGATAGGTCAGGAAGAAAGTGCAAAGCTTACCGGAGCTACCGCAAAGGTTTTGGTAGAGCAGATAAATGAGCAGGATGACTCCCTTGTGACAGGACGGCTTTCCACCAATGAGACAGTACACTTCCCGGGGGATGAGTCCCTTATCGGAAAGATAGTGGATGTGGAGCTGTCGGAGTGCAGGGGCTTTTACTATATCGGCGAGATGGTTGATTGACATATGTATAGTTATTTTTCAGGCACAATAGAAGAAATAGGTGAAAGCAGTGTGGTCCTTGACAATCACGGCATAGGCTATGAGATAGCCATGACTTCCCCGGAGCTTATGGCTCTTCACAGGGGGGATGAGGTAAAGATCCACACCCACTATCAGGTCAGTGAGAATGGAGTGGCGCTTTACGGCTTTCTCTCAAAGGAGACAAAGCGGGTATTTAATCTGCTTTTATCCGTAAACGGAGTGGGACCCAAGGGAGCTTTGGCTGTGCTTTCAGTCCTTTCCGTAGAGGATCTGACCTATGCAGTCTTAGGAGACAATGAAAAAGCCATTACCGCCGCACCGGGTATCGGACCAAAGGCGGCAAAAAAGATAATTTTAGAATTAAAGGACAAGCTGAGCCTGAGTGATGCGATATCAGAGACCCTTGATAAGGGAGAGGCTGCGGCATCAATGTCAAATGCGGGCATCAAAAACAATGTGCTTTTGGGACTTACGGCACTGGGTTTTTCATCATCAGATGCACTTCGGGCTCTAAATGCAATAGACATAAATGATGATATGACTGAGGAGGAGCTTTTAAAGCTTGCCCTCAAAAACATTAATGGATAACAGCAATGGAACGAAGGATTATATCCACAGAGATCTCAAAGGAAGAAAAGGAAACTGAAAATACCCTGCGTCCCAAAAGGCTCAGGGACTACATAGGTCAGGAGTCCATAAAGGAGTCCCTGCAGGTATATATGGAGGCGGCATCCTCCAGAGGAGAGGCTTTGGATCACGTGCTTTTGTACGGACCTCCGGGACTTGGAAAGACCACCTTGGCAGGGATAATCGCCGAGGAGATGGGGGTCAATATCAGGATCACCACGGGACCTGCCATAGAAAAGCCGGGCGATATGGCGGCTATACTTAACTCCCTCCAGCAGGGAGATGTGCTTTTCATAGACGAGATACACCGCCTAAACCGTCAGGTGGAGGAGGTGCTCTATACAGCCATGGAGGACTATGCCATAGATGTGATCCTTGGCAAGGGACCTACGGCTCACAGCATCAGACTTACCCTGCCTCCCTTTACATTAGTGGGAGCTACCACCAGGGCAGGACTTCTTTCGGCACCCTTAAGGGACAGATTTGGAGTAATTTTTCATCTGGATTTTTACACTCCAAAGGAACTTTCTGTTATAATACAAAAGTCAGCAAAAAAACTTATGGTATCCATTGACGAAAAGGGAGCCTACGAACTGGCAAGACGATCCCGGGGGACTCCCAGGCTTGCAAACCGCTGGCTAAAGCGGGTCAGGGATTTTGCCCAGGTCAGATATGAGGGTGACATCACAGAGCAGGTGGCAAAAGAGACCTTGGATCTTTTGGAGGTGGACACCTTAGGGCTGGATCGGTATGATAAGGAGATACTTCTTACCATCATTGAAAAATTCGCCGGCGGGCCTGTGGGACTTGACACCCTGGCTGCTTCCATTGGAGAGGACAGCGGCACCATTGAGGATGTGTATGAACCATATCTGGTCAAAAACGGCTTTATAAACCGTACCCCCAAAGGACGGGTGGCTACGGAATTTGCTTACAGGCATTTTAATATTTCCAAAGCGGATCAGAGTGCTTGATAGAAGGAGAACTTGGATGAAAAAAGTTAATATTGGTTTTTTGGGTTACGGTACCAGGGCGCTTGATGCTTTGATGGAGCATGAGGGATTTGAGGTCAAATATTTTCTTGCTCCCGTGGGCAGGCTGTGTGAGGATGTATACATTGCAAGAAAGAAATATCCCCAGATACCTTTTTACTATGTAAAGAATAATGATGAGCTTGCCAGACTCTTTGACAAATGCAAAGATGCCGATATATTTCTTATGAATGCCTGTCCCATTATCCTCAGGGATTTTGTGATAGAAAAAAAGCAGGTCTACAATATTCATCCCGGGGATCTTCGGTATAACCGTGGACATCAGCCCCATCAGTGGACCGTACTTTTAGGGGAAAAGGAAAGTGAGATAGTGTGTCACACAGTTACCCCCGGTATTGACGAGGGCGAGATAGTTGACTTTGTAAAGATGCCTATTCCACCGGATTATGACGCACTTCAGGTCTTGGATCTTTTAGAGGATCAGGTGCCGAAGCTTTTGGATTCTTTATATGCCCATATAGTTGAGGGTGCTCCCTGCAAGGAGCAGGTCATGGGCGGAGAGTACAGACAGATGCTCAC
Source organism: uncultured Lachnospiraceae bacterium (assembly GCA_946630825.1). Taxonomy (GTDB): domain Bacteria; phylum Bacillota; class Clostridia; order Lachnospirales; family Lachnospiraceae; genus JAILEN01. Next base: position 7,241 of record CAMOZG010000036.1, on the reverse strand, counting down.
CTTCAGTGATTATGAGATACATCCTGAGGAAATTTCAGATCCCGGCTTTAAGGCTGATATGATAAAAAAGATGGGAGCCAGAGTCATGAATCACGGAGCATTTTTCTACCATGGTCAGGAGATGGTCTATGTGGATAAGCTTTTATATGAGGAGCCTGGCGGACACCAGTTGTCCATAGCATTTCACGGAAGCTGTGTATTTTTAGAGGGAGGCGGCAAAAGATATGTGTTAAACTTACGTCGCCGGATCCCCCGGGTGTCGGATATGAATGCCCACCACTATCTGTAACTTTTTAAAACCAAAGGAGATCTTATGAGAAAAGCGTTTACAATATTTTTACTGGCAATGTTTATACTCCCGGTATTGGTGATCATATTTTCCGGGAGCACGGTAAACAGAGATGTGGTAGAGAAGGCGGATGCTTATTTTAAGCAGGATATCACAGAGACCGAGCCTCACACCAAGGAGGACGGGAGTCCTTATCAGATATGCTATGTGGACATAGATCCCTATCCCGCCTCGGGTGAGATGCTCTACTATGTACTAAAGCAGCTTTATGATCTTGGATGGATGGAGATCCCCGGGATATCGGACTTTTCGGAGCTTCCCTTTGAAGCTGCAGATCTGGATGCAGGAAAGCTCATAGACTATCTGGCAGAAAAGGGTACCGGAGATTATATTTCCTTTTCCAAGGATCAGAATTACTACATAGCTTTAGAGGATGAAGAAAAGGTAAAAACCGGTATAAAAGAGGGGATATCAAACGGACAGATCGATCTGATCCTTGCCCTTGGTACCTGGCCCGGCACACTGACCATAAAGGACATGGGCATTACAGAGGTTCCCATTATGGTTTACTTCTGTGTGGATCCCGTGGCATCCGAGCTGTCTGCCACCCAGGAGTATTCGGGACAGGACAATGTCTGGTGTCATACCAGCTCCGAGATCTATAAAAACCAGCTTTCTTTCTACCATGATGCCTATAATTTTAACAATATAGGTATGGTATACTACAGTGAATCCGTGGCAGCTATTAATACCTACCGTGAGGCATGCAAGTCCATGGGGGTAACGCTTTCCGAGACAAAGGTGGCTGCTTTGGAATCCGCAGACCAGGAAGAAGAGTATTATAAAGCCCTTAAGGAGAGCTACGAGGATCTGGTGGAGGCTCGTGGAATAGATGCTTTCCTTTTGAATACGGATATGATAAAGGACATGGATCGTATGCCGGAGCTTTTGTCCGTATTTTATGAAAACAATATACCCATATTCGTCCAGAACGGTGAGTTTTTAGTGACTCATGAGGGAGGAGGCACCATGCTGATGTCAGCCAGTGATGCAGTTTCCCAGGCACCCTTTGCAGTGGATGCCATGATAAGGATCTTTGGCGGGGAAAAGCCGGGAGAGATATATCAGAAGTTCATTCCTTCCCCCTATGTATCCATAAATCTGAAGAACGCAGACAAGATCGGTATGGACATACCGGATGAGATACTTAGAATGGCGGAGAAGTATTATTAGGATTTTAGGAGGCGGATGTGTCAGAAGAGGTTTTAAGAAACAAAAAAAATAAAGTCAGCATATACATCTATATTTTCATATTGTTGTTTTCGCTGATCTTTTCCCTGTGGATATCCAGGATGGAGTATCGCAATACTGCCATAGACTTAAGTGAGTCTTATATTAAGACAGAGACACAGGATGTGGTATCACGTATTGAGACAAATATCCGGTACGGTAAGGAGATCAACAACTACTATGGTATAGAAGAGGAACTTGGAGAGATAGCAGGCATCTATGAGGATACCATTGGAGTGGTCCTTATGGGGACTGACGGTGAGATTATTTCCTCCGTGCTCCTATCCGACGAAGCCATGAACCGTAAGATGGTCATTGAGACCATGGAGTATTATAACGACGAGGATATGGCAACCGTTGAAGGTGATGCATATGTTTACAATGGAATGTCAGTTCAGGAGTTTACCATCCATGATGCATCAGATGGGCAGACAGGATATCTTTTTGTCCTCTATGAAAAGGACAGACTTTATACGGAAAGCATTGACAGAGCCACAGAGCTTATTCCCATGGCTGTTGTGCTTCTGGTGGTTCTTTTGGCACTGTTTTTGGTGTTTAGAAGAAAAAATATAAACAAATTCGTTCCCATAGTGGTAGTCATGTCGGGACTTTTGGTCTATATGGTCTGCATGTTTTTAAACTACAGGGTAGCCTTTGGCAATCTGGTGGAAAACAGTGTGACCATGACCCAGGAATATGTGCAGGAAAGCGTAAAAAATCTGTCGGAAAAAGGCCTTCCCTTCTCACGAATTGAGGAGATGAAAGACTACTTTGTACAGGTGGCACATGAAAACGAGGCTGTGGGTACAGTGGAGATCACCGAGTCCGGGGTGGAAGCCATGGTGGATGCAGGATATCTTGCCTCCAAGCTTCGGATGCTCCTTTTGTCCTTCGGTGCGATATTTGCAGTCAGCCTGATGATCGCCTACGAGCTTACCTTTGCCATACCTGTTGTACTTAACAAGGTGATAAAGAAGGATAGGGACAAGCTGGATAATTCCGAAAGGCTTACTTTGGCTAATGACAGTATGTCCAGCTCCATCCGTATGCTGTCCTTCCTTTTGTATACCGCCATCTACACCAGTATGCCCTATGCTGCGGTGCTGGTTAGAAATGAGGGTATGAAGGCATTTAACCTGACTACAGAGGTTACGGCTCCCCTGCCACTTACTCAGGAGCTTATAGCCGTACTTGTGGTATCCCTCATAGTACAGAGGGTGTATGCAAAGACCAATGTATTTAAGCTGTTTTGTCTGGCACTGTCGATCCTGGCAGTTGGAAACCTGGCATGCTTAAGAGTAAATACAGCGCTTCTTCTGATCCTGCTTCGTACCTTCTGCGGCATGGGCTTTGCACTGCTTAAGTATTTCTTAAATACCTTTGTGGCTGCTGCAAGTAAAAATGATGATGAGATCAGATCCAATTTTGCGAATCTGAATGCGGGTCTGCTGGGTGGTATCACAGTGGGGTCATCCTTTGGCTCCATTTTAGCCAGTGGCTTCGGATATTTTGCAAACTACCTTTTTACAGCGGTACTTATAGTAATAGTGTTTGTGCTTGCATTTTTGTTTATTCCCTGGGATGAGCTTTCCGTGGGACGGACAGACACCTCAGCGAGTGCGGCGCCTACCACATCACTGGCAACCATATTTAAGAATAAAAAACTACGCAGGGCAATGCTGGTGACTGACATACCTCTTAATATAGGTCTTATGTATGTAGTGGCATTTCTGCCTTCCTACATGGGTGTTATCGGTCAGCCGGCTATCGCCACCAGCTATGCCTATCTGATAAACGGTTTGGCGGGAGTTTATATCGGCGTATGGATGATAAAGCTTTTAAAGAAGTTTTCTGTCAGAAAGTCAGTAAGCTTTTCCATATTTTTGGGAGCAGCAGGTATACTTGTACTCTTGTTCGGCAGAAATGCTTTTGTGGTCATTATGTCAGCGGCAATAATGGGATTGTTTGACGGATACGGCACACCCACCCTTACAGGGTATTTTACCAGTGTAGGCAACAGAGAAAACGGCGACAGCGCGTCGCTTCTGACTCTGTATGGCAGTATAGGAAGCGGAGTTCAGATCATCTGTCCAATGATGTATGGCATGTTGGCAAGCCCGGACGGAAATCTGATGCCCTTAGCAGTATTTGGAGTAGTATTTGCTCTGTTTGGAGTTTTGTTTTTGCAGATGACGAGGAGGGAAAATGAGTAAGAAGCGTAGTCTGGTAGTCAAATTCATAATTGGTTTTGTAATACTTGGTCTTTTGATGGCGGTTTTTGCTATGTATTTTGGCTATACCGGATTTAAAAACAGTATGGAGGAGCAGTATCACGAAAATGCATACCTTATTGCAGATACCGCCGAGAGTATTATTTTAGATACCGTCACAAAGGAAGAGCTGGCTGAATTTGTGGAGGCGGCAAAGGGTACCGACAAAGCCGAGCAGGAACGTGTAATGTCCCTGGGCAGATACAAAAAGATAAAATCGGAGCTTGATAATCTTCGTAAAAACATGCAGCTTACGGATATTTATCTGACCTACTTTGATCCTGAGGTGCTTCATAACTATACAGAGGGAGACACCGACTGGAAGCCTCTTTTGTATATCATTGACTGCTATTACAACGAAAGTGAGCAATTTTTGCTTGGACAGAGCAGCTCCATGAATCCAAAGAACAAGGAGCTTTTTGCCGAGGTAATGGAGACAAAGTCCAATCAGGACGATTTCATTATTTCAAACGGTGATTTCGGTTACAATATCTCTGCCCTCAAGCCCATACTTTCTGATGACGGAGAGGTCATTGCCGTAATAGCTGTAGAAGAGCCCATGAGGCTGGTGGTAAGCTCTACCAAGGCATTTTTGATAAGGACCATGAGCGCCATTCTCTTTGCCATTGTAGCTGTTATCATTCTCTTTGTTATCTACATGTATAAGAGCGTTATAGCTCCGGTGAGACTCATTGCCTCAGAGGCTGTAAGATTCGGTGAGAACAACGATATTACAGATGAATCCATGGAAAGCCTGGAAAATATAAAGACAGGTGACGAGATCGAGACTCTTTCTGACAGTATCGCAAAGATGGAAAAGGATATGCTTGTATATGTAGACAATATCAAGACCATCACTGCTGAAAAGGAGAGGATCGGAGCCGAGCTTCATGTAGCCACAAAGATCCAGGCAGATATGCTGCCCTCCATTTTCCCTGCATTCCCCGAAAGGGAAGACATGGACATATATGCTTCCATGGATCCTGCCAAGGAAGTGGGAGGAGACTTCTACGATCTGTTTATGATAGACGAAGACCGTATCGCCCTGGTTATGGCAGATGTATCAGGTAAGGGTGTGCCTGCGGCACTGTTCATGGTCATATCCAAGACCCTTATCAAAAACCATATGCAAAGCGGCGCCCCGGTGGATCAGGTTTTGTACACCGTAAACAACCAGCTTTGCGAGGGTAATGACGAGTCGCTCTTTGTTACAGCCTGGATAGGTGTGGTGAACTTAAAGACCGGTGAGGTGGAGTTTGCTGATGCGGGACATGAATTTCCTCTGCTTATTCACACAGACGGCACAGTAGAAGAGATACATCCTGAAAAGAAGCGTCTGCCCTTAGCTGCTATGGAAGAGATGACCTATAGCATGGATAAGTTTACACTTCAAAAGGGAGATAAGCTGTTTTTGTATACCGACGGTGTGCCTGAAGCCACCAGTGCCGACAATGAGCTCTTTGGCATGGAGAGGCTTACAGAGGTCTTGAAGAACCGTGGCAGTGAAAAACCTGAGATGCTGCTTAGGGCTGTGAGAGCCAGCGTGGACCTCTTTGTAGGGGATGCACCTCAGTTTGACGACCTTACAATGCTCTGCTTTGAGATGAAGTAGGTCAAAACGGTTGCAAGAATAACTGGTTTTTTATATAATAATGGCATTGGTTTTTCATTTGGTGTGTGGAGGAGAGTATGTCTGCAAAGAAAAGTACCAAGGTACTTATCGACGGAAAAGTGTACACTTTAAGTGGCTATGAGGAGGAGGATTATCTACAGAAGATCGCCACCTATCTCAATGGCAAGATCGAGGATTTTTCACAGATGGAGGGTTATAAGAATCTGTCGGTGGATATGAAGCAGGTCCTCATCAATATCAATGTGGCAGACGATTATTTCAAAGCAAAGGATCTGGTGGAAAAGCTTGAAGGTGACATGGAGAACAAGGACAAGGAGATATATGATCTGAAGCATGATCTCATTTCCGAACAGGTCAAGATCACCGGCTATGAGGAACAGATAGAGGCTTTGGAAAAGGAAAAAAAGGAGCTTTTGACTATCAAATCCAGACTTGAATCTACCTTGGAGGAAGCTCTTTTAGGATCGGATTAACACATATACATAAGACCGGATAAGTCATATTATCCGGTCTTTTTTCATAAGAGGACAGATGGTATGGAATTATTGGCACCGGCAGGTGATCTAAAAATACTTAAAACAGCCATTGCCGCAGGGGCAGATGCGGTGTACTTCGGAGGAGACAACTTTGGAGCAAGGGTCAGTGCCGCTTTTAGTGAGGCTGACGGGCTTGCTGCCATAGACTATGCCCACACCCGGGGGAAAAAGGTGTATCTCACTGTAAACACCCTCCTTAAAAATGTGGAGATGGAGCGTTCCCTCTATGATTTTCTGGCAATGTATAATAAAAACCATGTGGACGGCATCATAGTCCAGGACTTTGGAGTCCTTTCCTTTTGCCGGAAGTTTTTCCCAAATCTTCCCTTACATGCCAGCACCCAGATGAATATTGCGTCAAAATACGGGGCGGAATTTATACAAAAAGCGGGAGCCTGCAGGATAGTGCCTGCCAGGGAGCTTTCCCTTAAAGAAATTTCTGCCATACATGAAGCCCTGCCGGATTTGGAGATAGAAGTGTTTTTGCACGGAGCACTTTGTGTGTGTTATTCCGGACAGTGTCTTATGAGCTCCTTTATAGGGGGCAGAAGCGGAAACCGGGGAGCCTGTGCCCAGCCCTGCAGGAAAAAATACACCCCCACAGATGAAAAGGGAAACAGGATAGGAGAGGCAGGGTACTATCTTAGTCCCAAGGATCTCTGTGGACTTTATGCCCTGCCAAAGCTTTATGAAGCCGGAGTGGATTCCTGCAAGATAGAGGGGCGGCTTAAAAATGAGGCATATGTGGCAGGGGTGGTCTCGGTATACAGAGAATATTTTGACAGGCTTTTTTCGGAGGGCACAAAGGATTACAGGGTGGATGAGGCGGATCATGAGAGGCTTTTATCCTATGGAAACCGGGGAGGAAGTACGGATAAGTATTTTTATCTTAGAAATGATACATCCATGGTGGATCCAAAGGTGGGCTCCTTTGTACAAAGCCGCCATGAGGTAAGCTTTTCGGATAAGAAAAGAAAGGTTGGCGCCATCCTTTCGGTGTATGTGGGTGAGCCACTGTCCATGAATGTGACCTATGGCAGTGTCACCGTAAGTGTGGAGGGGGAAGTGGTGGAAGCGGCAAAAAAGGCTGGCACCACGGAGGCTGAAATAAAAGAAAAGATAACAAAAACCGGTGAGGAGGCATTTGATTTTTCAGACCTTAGGGTAGAGATGGATGAGGGTGCCTTTGTTCCCATGAAGCATATTAAGGATATCAGGCGCCG
>CAMOZG010000035.1 GCA_946630825.1 uncultured Lachnospiraceae bacterium | reverse complement strand
ACTTTCTGGTAACCTCGTTACCATCCATATCCACACCCTTGATATCAGGGATATCTGTAGGTGCAGGCATGAACTCTACAACTGCATCCAAAAGCTTCTGTACACCCTTGTTCTGATGAGCGGAGCCGCAGCATACAGGTACACCTTCGTTATTGATGGTTGCCTTTCTTAAAGCTGCCTTAAGCTCGTCTATGGAAGGCTCCTCGCCCTCTAAGTATTTCATCATCAGATCGTCGTCAAAATCACAGATCTTCTCAACCAGCTCGCCGTGGTAGGTCTCTGCCTCATCCTTCATATCATCAGGGATATCCACTATGGAGATATCTTCACCCTTTGCATCATTGTAGATGTATGCCTTCATCTCGAAAAGATCTATGATACCCTCGAAATGATCCTCCTTACCAATGGGAAGCTGAATAACAACCGCATTTTTGCCAAGCTTTGTACCGATCTCATCTACAGTGTTGTAGAAGTCTGCACCCAGTATATCCATCTTATTGACAAAAGCCATACGGGGTACGCTGTAGGTATCTGCCTGACGCCATACGTTTTCTGACTGGGGCTCAACACCACCCTTTGCATCAAACACACCTACTGCACCGTCAAGTACGCGAAGTGAACGCTCAACCTCAACGGTAAAGTCAACGTGTCCCGGAGTATCAATGATATTGATACGATGCTCTAAAGCACCTGCCTTGGGCTTGGCCTGCTCCTGCAATGTCCAGTGACATGTGGTAGCAGCCGATGTGATGGTGATACCACGCTCAGCCTCCTGCTCCATCCAGTCCATGGTAGCAGTACCGTCGTGTGTCTCACCGATCTTGTAGTTAACACCGGTATAATAAAGAATACGCTCAGTTAAAGTGGTCTTACCCGCATCAATATGAGCCATAATACCGATATTCCTGGTTCTCTCCAGGGGGTATTCTCTCTCTGCCAAGGTACTACCTCCTAACTAAAATCTGTAATGAGCAAAAGCCTTGTTAGCCTCTGCCATTCTGTGCATCTCTTCTTTTCTCTTGACTGCTGCACCGGTATTGTTGGCAGCATCCATGATCTCATTGGCAAGACGCTCTTCCATGGTCTTTTCACTGCGGTTGCGTGAAAAATTGGTAAGCCATCTGAGACCTAAAGCCTGACGTCTGTCAGGACGAACCTCGATAGGTACCTGATATGTGGCACCACCGATACGACGAGCCTTTACCTCAAGCTGAGGCATCACATTATTCATTGCCTCTTCAAAAACGTCGAGTGCGGGCTTGCCTGTCTTTTCTTCGACTCTGCCAAATGCACCATATACAATCTTCTGAGCTATACCCTTCTTACCATCAAGCATGATGTTGTTGATAAGCTTGGTAACTCTCTTGCTGTTGTAGATGGGATCTGCCAGAACGTCTCTTTTTACAGTATGTCCTTTACGTGGCACGTTTCTTCCCTCCTAAATCATATAAACTTAATCATAGGTACTCACGTTGTCGTGCTCGTGCTCGTATCTTCTTATTTTATAGTAAAAGTAAATACAAACACTAACCTATTTTACCTGCGTCCTGTTTTATCTCGCGCATACTAAACTCAACTTCGACCTGTCGGTCTCGTTTCGTTAAGTATTCCCGAGGGCTACGACTAAGCTCATGCTACGTCTTGCGACTTGCATTCGCTAAGTTCTCTGCCTCACTTCTTAGGACGCTTCGCACCATACTTGGAGCGAGCCTGCTTTCTGTCAGCTACACCTGCTGTGTCAAGTGTACCACGGATAACATGATAACGAGTACCGGGAAGATCCTTAACTCTGCCACCACGGATCAGTACCACACTATGCTCCTGCAGATTATGTCCCTCACCGGGAATGTAGCTGGTAACCTCGATACCATTGGAAAGTCTTACTCTGGCAATCTTACGAAGAGCTGAGTTAGGCTTCTTAGGGGTAGCGGTCTTAACTGCAGTACATACGCCACGCTTCTGCGGAGAAGATGTGTCTGTAGGCTTTTTCTTAAGTGAGTTAAAACCTCTCTGCAGTGCGGGGGAATTAGACTTCTTAACAGATGTCTGACGTCCCTTGCGAACTAACTGGTTAAATGTAGGCATTACTTTCACCTCCTTTTCTGTAATATTACGCGACACGCGCGCTACAATATTATAGTAGCGCGCGCGTCTATTGTCAATAATAAATTCTAAAATTAAGCTGTTTCGGACTTTTATTCTGCAGTTACCGCAGCCTCATCCTCTGCTGTGGCATCAGCCTTTACCTCTTCTCCGAAGATGGCTTCATCCAGCTTTTCCTTCATCTGCATATTGTAATCGGAATTCAGATGGATGCCTCCGTATCTCTTCATTCCGGTTCCGGCAGGAATAAGCTTACCTATGATGACATTTTCCTTAAGACCCACAAGAGGATCTATCTTGCCCTTTATGGCTGCATCTGTAAGTACCTTGGTGGTCTCCTGGAAGGATGCTGCCGACATGAAGGAGTTTGTGGCAAGAGATGCTTTTGTAATACCCAAAAGTACCTGCTTGGCATCAATAGGTGCCTTACCCTCTGCTTCAAGCTTGGCATTCATCTCCTCGTAGTCCAAAAAGTCGATCTGTGATCCGGGCAGAAGTCCTGAATCTCCGGCATCCTCTATGCGGACCTTCTTCATCATCTGATGAACTATGACCTCGATATGCTTATCGTTGATCTCCACACCCTGGAGACGATAAACCCTCTGTACCTCGGAAAGGATGTAATCCTGAACATCACGGACACCCTTGATCTTAAGAATGTCGTGAGGATTAACTGAACCCTCTGTAAGAGCATCACCTGCCTTAAGCTCCGCACCATCCATGATCTTGATATGTGAGCTGTAAGGTATCAGATAAGTCTTAACCTCTCCTGACTCACTGTCGGTCACAACTATCTCACGCTTTTTCTTGGTGTCACGGATCTCGGCTCTGCCGGGGATCTCGGTGATTATGGCAAGTCCCTTGGGCTTACGTGCCTCAAAAAGCTCCTCTACACGGGGAAGACCCTGGGTGATATCGCTACCTGCAACACCTCCTGTATGGAAGGTACGCATGGTAAGCTGTGTACCCGGCTCACCGATAGACTGTGCTGCAATGATACCCACTGCCTCACCTACCTGAACAGCCTGGCCTGATGCCATGTTGGCACCGTAGCACTTTGCACATACGCCGGTCTTGCAGCGGCAGGTAAGTATGGTTCTGATCTTGACAGAAGCCTCTGTCCTTACTACAGACTCTACTATGCCTTCTTTATTTTCACGCTCCACTGTAAAGGGCTGTCCGTCTGATGCAACGCCCTCTTTTATGATGCGCTCTGCACGTCTGGGAGTGATCATGTGATTAGCCTTTACGATCATCTCTCCGTCCTTGGTATATATGGACTCACAGGTATAACGTCCCGTGATACGATCCTTCAGGCTCTCTATCTCTTCTCTGCCGTTCATGAATGCAGATACATCCATGCCCGGTATCTCTCTGTCCAAGCCCTCACAGCAGTCTCTTTCACGAATAATAAGCTCCTGTGACACGTCTACCAGACGTCTGGTCAGATAACCTGAGTCGGCAGTACGAAGAGCTGTATCGGAAAGTCCCTTACGTGCTCCGTGAGCTGACATGAAGTATTCCAAAACGTCCAGTCCTTCACGGAAGTTGGACTTAATAGGCAATTCAATGGTACGTCCGGTAGTGTCTGCCATCAGGCCTCGCATACCGGCAAGCTGCTTGATCTGCTTATCGGAACCACGGGCTCCCGAATCAGCCATCATGAAAATGTTGTTGTACTGATCCAGACCCTTAAGCAGATCCCTGGTCAGTTCCTCATCCATCTCCTTCCAGGTCTCCACAACTTCCTTATATCTCTCAGCCTCCGTGATAAATCCACGGTTAAACTGCTGCTTGATCTTTTCCACCTGCTCCTCGGCAGCCGCAATAAGCTCACCCTTCTGCTCAGGAACAGTCATGTCGGATACGGACACGGTCATGGCAGCCAAAGTAGAATACTTGTATCCCATTGCCTTGATGTCATCCAAAACCTCTGCTGTTCTGGTGGCACCATGGGTATTCATGGATTTTTCCAGGATCTCCTTAAGGTTCTTTTTCTTAACCAAGAAGTCTATCTCGGGTACAAACTCATTTCCGGGAATGCTTCTGTCCACAAAGCCCAGATCCTGAGGGATGATCTCATTAAGCATGAGACGACCAAGTGTGCTTTCGATAACAGCAGACTTTTCATTGCCCTCTGCATCAGTCTTTGTAACACGGACCTTGATCTTGGCATGATAGGAAAGCTCTCCGTTCTCATGAGCAAGTATTGCCTCATTGACACTCTTGTAGTATCCCTTTACACCGATCAGGTTGCCAGCGCTATCGTATTCCTCTTTGTATTCTCCCAAAGCACCGTCACGCTGCTGGGTCATATAGTAGATACCCAAAACCATATCCTGTGAAGGAACGGCAACCACTCCTCCGTCGGAGGGCTTAAGCAGGTTGTTGGGAGACAAAAGCATAAACCGGCACTCAGCCTGTGCCTCTGCAGTCAGGGGCAGATGGGCTGCCATCTGGTCTCCGTCGAAGTCGGCGTTATATGCGGTACATACCAGAGGATGAAGCTTGATAGCCTTACCCTCTACAAGAATGGGCTCAAATGCCTGGATACCAAGTCTGTGAAGTGTAGGAGCACGGTTTAGCATTACAGGATGCTCCTTGATAACCTCCTCAAGCACATCCCAGACCTCAGGCTGAAGCTTTTCAACCATCTTCTTGGCACTCTTGATATTATGGGCGGTACCGTTGGCAACCAGTTCCTTCATAACGAAGGGCTTAAACAGCTCTATTGCCATCTCCTTGGGGAGACCGCACTGATAGATCTTAAGCTCGGGTCCCACCACGATAACGGAACGTCCTGAGTAGTCAACACGCTTTCCTAAAAGGTTCTGACGGAAACGTCCAGACTTGCCCTTAAGCATATCGGAAAGGGATTTAAGTGCCCTGTTGCCGGGACCTGTTACCGCACGTCCGCGGCGGCCATTGTCGATAAGGGCATCCACCGCTTCCTGAAGCATACGCTTTTCATTTCTTACTATGATCTCCGGCGCATTAAGCTCCAAAAGCCTGCGCAGGCGGTTATTTCTGTTGATGATACGACGATACAGATCGTTAAGGTCAGATGTAGCAAAACGTCCGCCATCCAACTGTACCATGGGTCGAAGATCGGGAGGGATGACAGGTATTACATTCATCACCATCCACTCCGGTTTATTGCCGGACTCACGGAATGCCTCAACCACTTCCAAGCGCTTGATTATACGTGCGCGCTTCTGACCTGTGGAGCCCTCTAACTCAGCGGAAAGCTCCTTGGCATCACTGTCCAGATCTATATCTCTTAAAAGCTCCTGAATGGACTCAGCACCCATACCTACTCTAAAGCCGGTACCAAACTGCTCCCTGGCATCCTGGTACTCGGATTCGGTAAGGACCTGCTTGTAGGAAAGTCCGCTGTCAGCAGGATCCAGCACAATATAAGAAGCAAAGTACAAGACCCTCTCCAACACACGGGGAGAAAGATCCAAAAGCAGACCCATACGTGAGGGTATGCCCTTGAAATACCATATGTGTGACACAGGTGCAGCCAGTTCAATGTGACCCATGCGCTCACGACGTACAGAAGCCTTTGTGACCTCTACTCCGCAGCGGTCGCAGACCACACCCTTATAGCGGATCTTTTTATACTTACCGCAGTGACACTCCCAGTCCTTGGTAGGTCCAAATATCTTTTCGCAGAACAAGCCATCCTTTTCCGGCTTCAAGGTACGGTAGTTGATGGTCTCGGGCTTTTTAACCTCTCCCCGTGACCACTCACGTATCTTTTCCGGTGACGCGAGACCGATCTGTATCGCATCAAATTCTATGGGCTGATTAGCCCCTTCTCTTCTTTCAGGCATTTTACATCCTCCTGCTCAATCGCTTAATTAGACGCCAGCTCACTCATCTCTGCAGCTATGCTGGCTGCGTCGATCTCACCGTCTTCCACAAAATCATCTGCGCCTTCAAACTCATCCTCGGGGAATTCGTCTTCAGCCTCGAAGTCATCCTCAAAGCCGTCGTCATCATAATCACCCTCGCCTCCGGCTTCTTCGTCAGCCGCATCATCATAACTCTTTGTGGTAAATCCACTTGCCTCAAAGCTTTCGTTGCTCTCAAAGGCAAAGTTACGATCTGATGCAAGTATGGCATTGATGTCTGTATTTCCGTACTCGGTGGTCTCCATGAGCTGAACCTCTCTCCGGTTCTCATCAAGCACTTTTACATCCAATCCAAGAGACTGCAGCTCCTTTAAGAGAACCTTGAAGGACTCGGGGATTCCGGGCTCAGGGATATTCTCACCCTTGATAATTGCCTCATAGGTCTTGACACGTCCCACCACATCATCAGACTTCATGGTAAGTATCTCCTGAAGTGTGTAGGCTGCGCCATATGCCTCCAGTGCCCAAACTTCCATCTCTCCGAAACGCTGTCCGCCGAACTGGGCTTTACCACCCAGAGGCTGCTGTGTAACCAGTGAATACGGACCTGTAGAACGGGCATGGATCTTATCGTCTACCAGGTGATGCAGCTTCAGATAGTGCATGTGACCTATGGTAACAGGTGAGTCAAACTCCTCTCCGGTACGTCCGTCCCTAAGCTGAACCTTACCGTTGCGTCCTAAGGGCACGCCTTCCCAAAGCTTTCTGTGATCACGGTTTTCGGACAGATAGTCCAAAACTTCCTTTTTAATTATATCCTTGTATTTGTCTGTGAAGTTGCCTTCCACATCCTTCCATTTTTCTTCCTTTGCCTCTGTCTTGTCAAAGGGCAGATTCACGTAGTCATTTGCCATCTCCAAAGCGTCGGCAATATCTATCTCTCGGGCACCGTCAAATACAGGTGTCTCTATATTAAATCCAAGAGCCTTTGCTGCCAGAGACAGATGGATCTCCAGCACCTGTCCGATATTCATTCGGGAAGGCACACCCAAAGGATTAAGAACTATATCCAAAGGACGACCGTTGGGAAGATAAGGCATATCCTCCACGGGAAGGACTCTTGATACCACACCCTTGTTACCGTGGCGTCCTGCCATCTTATCACCCACAGAGATCTTTCTCTTCTGGGCTATGTATATACGTACCGATTTATTGATGCCGGGTGAAAGCTCATCTCCGTTTTCCCTGGTAAATACCTTGGCATCCACTACGATACCATATTCACCGTGAGGCACCTTAAGGGATGTGTCACGAACCTCTCTTGCCTTTTCACCGAATATGGCGCGAAGCAGCCGCTCCTCAGCGGTAAGCTCTGTCTCGCCCTTGGGTGTGACCTTTCCTACCAGTATGTCACCGGCACGAACCTCTGCACCTATACGGATGACGCCATCCTCATTCAGATCCTTTAAGGCATCATCACCAACACCGGGAACGTCTCTTGTGATCTCTTCGGGTCCAAGCTTGGTATCCCTGGCTTCTATCTCATACTCTTCTATATGAACAGATGTGTACACATCATCCTGGACCAGACGCTCTGACAAAAGTACAGCGTCCTCGTAGTTGTAACCCTCCCAGGTCATGAAGCCGATCAGAGGGTTTTTACCCAATGCCAGCTCTCCACCTGAGGTACAGGGACCGTCAGCTATTACATCTCCTGCCTCAACATGATCCCCCTTGAATACTATGGGTCTCTGATTGTAGGATGTGGACTGGTTGGAACGGACAAACTTCAGCAGATTGTAGGTGTCCCTGGTCTTGTCCTCATCAGCTACCACCACAATACGGCTGGATTCTGCATACTCCACTGTACCGGAGCGCTTTGCCAGTACGCAGACGCCTGAGTCCTCGGCTGTTTTGCCCTCCATGCTGGTACCTATGACCGGAGCCTCTGTAGTCAGAAGAGGCACTGCCTGACGCTGCATGTTGGAACCCATCAGGGCACGGTTAGCATCATCATTCTGCAAAAACGGTATCAAAGCCGTAGCCACCGAAAATACCATCTTCGGTGATACGTCCATGTAATCCATACGCTTCTTGGCATATTCCGAGGTTTCTTCTCTGTGACGACCTGCTACGGATTTGCGGACAAAATGTCCTTCCTCGTCCAGCTTCTCGTTAGCCTGAGCCACATAGTAGTTATCCTCCTCGTCAGCGGTCATGTATATGACCTCGTTGGTGACCCGGGGATTCTCGGGATCAGACTTGTCGATAACACGATAAGGAGCCTCTATAAATCCATATTCATTGATACGGGCATATGATGCCAGTGAGTTTATAAGTCCAATGTTGGGACCTTCGGGGGTCTCAATGGGGCACATACGTCCATAATGTGAGTAGTGTACATCCCGGACCTCAAATCCTGCACGGTCACGAGACAGACCTCCGGGTCCAAGAGCGGAAAGACGCCTCTTGTGGGTCAGCTCTGACAGAGGGTTATTCTGATCCATAAACTGTGAAAGCTGTGATGAACCGAAAAACTCCTTGACTGCTGCCGTCACAGGCTTAATATTTATCAGGTTCTGGGGAGTCACATTGTCCATATCCTGGGTGGTCATACGCTCTCTTACCACACGCTCCAGTCTGGAGAGACCTATGCGGTACTGGTTCTGCAAAAGCTCACCCACTGCACGGATACGACGGTTGCCCAGATGGTCGATATCGTCATCATTGCCTATTCCCCACTCCAGATGCATATGGTAGTTTATGGAAGCAAAAATATCTTCCTTTGTAATATGCTTGGGAATAAGCTTATGGATGCTGTGTCTGATGGCATCCTCTATATCTTCCTTTGTGGAATTTTCTTCCAGGATCTCCTCTAAGGCAGGATAATACACAAGCTCGGTCACACCCAGCTCCTCGGGATCGCAATCCACATATTCCTTGATGTCTACCATCATATTGGAAAGAACTTTTACATTTCTCTCCTCGCACTGGATCCAGACAGCAGGAACCGCCGCATTCTGGATGCGGTCTGCAAGTTCTCTGTTTACCTTGTCTCCTGCCTTTGCAATTATCTCGCCTGTGGTGGCATCCACCACATCCTCTGCCAGGATATGTCTGTTGATCCTGTTTCTGAATGCAAGCTTTTTATTGAACTTATATCTGCCCACCTTGGCAAGGTCATATCTGCGGGCATCAAAGAACATATCCTCGATCAGCTTTCCGGCGCTTTCAACCGTAAGAGGCTCTCCGGGACGGATCTTTTTGTAAAGCTCCAAAAGTCCCTTTTCATAGCTGCCCTGATTGTCTGCGTCAGACAGGGAAGGATCCTTGGCAAAGGATGCCATGATCTTGGGCTCCTCGCCAAACATATCAATGATCTGCTGATTTGTGCCCACGCCTAAGGCACGCAAAAGAACGGTGACCGGCACCTTTCTGGTACGGTCCACGCGAACAAAAAATACGTCATTGGAGTCTGTCTCATACTCCAACCATGCACCACGGTTGGGAATGACAGTACAGGAATAAAGAGTCTTTCCGACTTTATCATGGTCAATGCCATAGTAGATACCGGGAGAACGCACAAGCTGTGACACGATAACTCTCTCAGCACCATTTATGACGAAGGTACCCGTCTCGGTCATAAGGGGCAGATCACCGATAAATATCTCCTTATCTATGATCTCATCAGTCTCTTTGTTGTAGAGATCCACCTTGACCTTAAGGGGTGCAGCATATGTGGCATCCCTTTCCTTGCACTCAGGAATGGTATACTTCACATCATCCCTGCACAGCTTAAAATCACTGAAGGTAAGCGCAAAGTGCCCGGAAAAGTCCTCGATGGGTGAGATATCATCAAATGCTTCCTTCAATCCGTCCTTTAAAAACCACTCATAGGATTTCTTTTGGACTTCAATGAAGTTGGGCATCTGAAGAACCTCATTCCGCCGAGAGTAACTCATACGTATGCCTTTGCCGGCCTTCACGGGATGTATTCTGTTTTTCTCCATTGACGTTTCACCTCTCATTATAGAATTGCCTTTTCCATAGAAACTGTCATTTCGGGCAAAAGGGCGCACTTACCCCTTTCCCGAAAATAACGCAACGTATAGTATAGAACAAACCCAAGTAAAATGTCAAGAAGTTTTTTCAAATCTTTCCAGATCCCCGGGGGTAGTGATCTTGAAATTTCCCTCATCTCCCGGTATCATCACAATATCCATACCTGCCAAGACTGCAGGTTCACAGGCGCCCCTTACCCCAAGTATCTCCTTTGGCAAAAGCGCCTCACATGCCATAAGGTATCTTCCCAGCTTATATGCCTCCGGCGACTGCCCCGCAAAAAGGCTGTCCCTGTCCAAAAGCCCGGTCACAGTCTTTTTATCACTAGAGGTATA
Organism: uncultured Lachnospiraceae bacterium; assembly: GCA_946630825.1. Lineage (GTDB taxonomy): Bacteria > Bacillota > Clostridia > Lachnospirales > Lachnospiraceae > JAILEN01. Next base: position 4,417 of record CAMOZG010000035.1, on the reverse strand, counting down.
GATGGTATCCTTCATGGGAAGCACAGGCAGTGCCCCATCATGACCGCCGCAGCTTTTTATAAGTTCACTTAAAAGGCTTTCTGTCAAAAGAGGTCTTGCCGCATCATGGATCACCACATATGTCTGGTCAGGATCATACCCCTTTGAAGCAATGTCCCTAAGACCGTTTAGGATGGAAAGCTGTCTGGAAGCCCCGGGCAGAGAAAATCCTAAAAGCTTGTTTTTGTCCACATCCATGGTGCTTATTGCAGAGGTTATCTCTCCTTCCCACTCGCCATCAGCCACCACAAAAGCCCCTTCTATATCTTCATTTTTCAGAAGTATTTCCATACTATAAGAAAAAACCGGCCGTCCCGAAACACTCAGATACTGCTTTGGGACCTCACCGCCTATCCTGCTGCCCACTCCACCGGACAAAAAAAGTGCTATAAATTTCATCTCAACCTCTGTAAAGTCACATGATGCACATGACCTTAGTGTACTTTTCCGATTTATCTCTCATCATGACAAAGCCATGCTCTATATCATCAAGTCCAAGCCGGTGGGTAATAAGGGATTCCGGATGGATGGCACCTGAAGCAACACGCTCTATGGCATAATTCCAGTCTGTCCGAAATGATGAATTCCATGTACCCAAAACCGTAAGTTGCCGGCGAAGGATCTGCCAGTATACATCTCTTTTGGCACTCATATCTCCGGCAGGATTTCCCACAAGCATGACCACCCCCATGGGAGATGCCATGGAAAGCGCCGCCTCATAGGTCTCCTGTTTGCCAACACATTCAAAAACAATATCGTATGCAGCCTCTTTTAGGGAGTCGGTTCTGGTGTCCGTAAACTCCACCTGCCGCACCCCCGCGTCCTTTAAAAACATTGCCACCAGATTTCCTATGGTTCCCCTGCCTATGACTGCAGCTAAAATGGGAGGTCTGCCCAAAGCCGCCAAAGCGCGCTGCATGGCATGTACCGATACCGCCATGGGTTCAAGCATGGCTGCCTGTTCAAAGGTCATTTCATCAGGAAGTTCTATCAGATTTTTCTCTGGCACAGCCACCTTTTCTGCCATGCCTCCATCCCTGCGGGACCCCAGATAGTTATAGTTTCTGCACAGTTCGTGATGCCCCCGTCTGCACATATCACATTCTCCACAAGGGATCATAGGAAAAACTCCCGCCCTTTTGCCGTCTGCCGTAACCCCGGAAAACTCATGCCCGATAACTATTGGCATAACATGGGCTCCGTTTTCATAGGCTCTGGGAATGTCGGATCCGCAGATTCCGCAGGCGCGCACACTTACTATGACTTCACCTTCCCGGGGCGTGGGATCTTCAAGCTTTCGGAGCGCAAGCTCCCCTATGTTTTCCAGTACCAATCCATTCAAAACTAATACCTCACAGGCTGATTATTAAAATAATCCTCCCTCTTAACATCTTTATCCAAAGATGCCTTATTCATATCCCTTACATCCTTTATTATCTCTGCATAGCTTCTTTTTTTGCCGAAAAGCACTGTGGTTCCAAGGACAAATCCGTCCATACCCTTTGGAGCATATTCCAGTATCCTGTCAATGGAGCAGGCTCCATCCCACACCAGTTCAAAATGCATTTCCCGGCGAAGCTCCAAAAGTCTGTCGATCTTTGTACCCACATAGGGCAGATACATCTGTCCCGCATTTCCGGGATTCACCGACATCACCAGCACCTTATCCACTATCCTTATCATCTCGATAATGGTCTCCACCGAGGTACCGGGATTAATGGCGATACCTGGCACCATGCCTGCGTTTATTATCTTCTGCAGGGTAGTGGAGGGATGGTATTCCGCCTCGGGATGTATGTATACTGTATCCCCCCGGCGAAGATTTCTCAAAAAAAGCTCGATATGTGTATTGGGATGCTCCACCATAAGATGTACGTCCAAAGGCTTTGTGGTGGCACCGGCAATATAAGCCATGTCATTTAAGGACATGGCATAGTTGGGCACATATCGTCCGTCCATGATATCTATATGGAAGGAATCTATACCCGCCTCTGACAATTGGGATACCTCCCGTGCCAGATGCCCGTAATCAGCACACATCATTGAAGCATTGAGTTTGAAATCTGATGTCATAATGATCTCCCCTTTAAATCCTACAGCTTATTCATTTCCAGCTTTTCCTTGAAATAAGGTATGGTCAGCTTAAGCCCTTCTTCCAGATCTATGGTAGGCTCCCAGTCCAGTTCCTTTTTTGCCAGCTTTATTACAGGCTTGCGCTGGGTGGGATCATCTGCCGGCAGGGACATGTGAACGATCTTGGAGTCGGATCCTGTCAGGGATATGACCTTCTCTGCCAGCTCAAGCATGGTAAACTCTCCGGGATTTCCCAGATTCACCGGTCCCGTAAAGCCCTTTTTGCTGTTGTTCATCATGCGATACATACCCTCCACCAGATCTGATACAAAACAAAAGCTTCTGGTCTGGGTTCCGTCTCCGTACACGGTAATATCCTCATTTTTAAGAGCCTGAACGATAAAATTGGAAACCACCCGTCCGTCATCCGGGTTCATATTGGGACCATAGGTATTGAATATCCTTATCACCTTGATATCCACTCCATGCTCCCTGTGATAGTCAAAAAACAGGGTCTCCGCCATGCGCTTTCCCTCATCATAGCAGGAGCGGATGCCAATGGGATTTACATTGCCCCGGTACTCCTCCGGCTGGGGATGCACCTGGGGATCACCGTACACCTCACTGGTGGAGGACTGAAGTATCCTGGCACCGCAGGCCCTCGCCATTCCCAGCATATTAATAGCTCCCATAACAGAGGTCTTGCTGGTGTGAATGGGATTATACTGGTAGTGGGGCGGGCTTGCGGGACATGCCAGATTATAGATCTGATCCGCCTCATCAAAATATGGATCCACAATATCATGCTTCACAAATGTAAAGTTGTCATAATCCAAAAGCTTACTGATGTTGTCCATGGAGCCTGTAAAAAGGCTGTCCACACACACCACCTCATCTTTGTTTTCCACCAGTCTTTTGCAGAGATGGGAGCCGATAAAGCCGGCGCCTCCGGTAACAATTATTCGGCTCATTTCCTGTCCCCCCTGACACCTATCTGATAGTAATCCAGTCCGTATTTGTTGACCACCCGCTTTTCATACTGGTTACGTCCGTCAAATATTACCGGCGTACGTAAAAGTCTCTTTATCTCGTAAAAGTCCGGGCTCCTGAACTCCTTCCACTCGGTAATTAGTATGAGTCCGTCCGCTCCGTCAATAGCAGCATACTTGCTGTCAAAATAAGTAACTTCCTTCACATCTTTGAGGTAGCATTTTTTTGCTTCCTCTACCGCCTTGGGATCATATGCGCGTATTTGGGCGCCCCTTAAGATCAGATCCTTTATGATGGTAACCGCCGGAGATTCCCTCATGTCATCAGTGTCAGGCTTGAATGCCAATCCCCACACCCCAAAGGTCTTTCCGGTCAGATCCTCACCAAAGTGGTTGCAGACCTTTTTCACTATCACGCCCTTCTGGTCAGCATTTACATCCTCCACAGCCCGAAGTATCCTGGCATCATAACCGTTTTCCTCGGCAGTCTTTACCAGCGCCTGCACATCTTTGGGAAAGCAGCTTCCGCCATATCCGCAGCCCGGGTATATAAAGGAAAAGCCTATGCGCTTATCGCTGCCTATGCCCACACGCACCTTGTTTACATCAGCTCCCACAGCCTCACAGATATTGGATATCTCATTCATAAAGGATATCTTTGTAGCCAGCATGGAGTTTGCCGCATACTTTGTCATCTCGGCACTTTTTATATCCATCAAAATAAAGTTGTCGGAATTCATAAAATAGGGCTTGTAAAGCTCCCGCATGGTCTCGGCTGCATCCTCATTGTCAACTCCTATCACCACCCTATCAGGCTTCATGCAGTCAGCCACCGCAGAGCCCTCTTTTAAAAACTCCGGGTTGGATATTACATCAAAGGTCAACTGACTGTTTCTCTTGTCAAGTTCACCCTGTATGGTCTCTCTTACCTTATCGGCTGTCCCCACGGGAACAGTTGATTTATCTACCACATACATATGGTGGCTCATATTCTTTCCTATGGAAGCCGCCACCGAAAGTACATACTGCAGATCAGCGCTGCCATCCTCTCCCATGGGAGTTCCCACTGCAATAAAGCATATATCACACACATTGAGAGCTTCGCTGATGTCCGTGGTAAAATGCAGACTCTGCATCTCATGATTTTTCTGAACCATCTCTGTAAGTCCGGGCTCATATATGGGAATAATGCCCGCCTTAAGATTATTGATCTTTTTTTCATCCACATCCACGCACCATACATCATTACCCATGGATGAAAAACATGTGCCGGTCACCAGACCCACATAACCCGTACCTACTACCGCAACCTTCAT
>CAMOZG010000034.1 GCA_946630825.1 uncultured Lachnospiraceae bacterium | reverse complement strand
CAGGGATAACAAGACCGATAGCCTTTGCAGCACCTGTGCTGTTGGGAACGATATTGATGGCTGCTGCACGGCTTCTGCGAAGGTCGCCCTTTCTCTGAGGTCCGTCAAGAGTCATCTGATCACCTGTGTATGCGTGAATGGTAACCATGATACCGCTCTGGATAGGTGCATACTTATTAAGAGCGTCAGCCATAGGTGCAAGGCAGTTTGTGGTGCAGCTTGCAGCAGAGATGATGGTATCATCAGGCTTAAGGGTCTCATGGTTGGTATTGTAAACGATAGTGGGAAGATCATTACCTGCAGGAGCGGAAATAACAACCTTACGTGCTCCGGCATTGATATGAGCCTGAGCCTTTTCCTTAGAGGTATAGAAACCTGAGCACTCAAGTACAACGTCTACCTTAAGGTCACCCCAGGGGCAGTTGTTAGCATCAGGGAAAGCGTAGATCTTGATCTCCTTGCCGCAAACTGTGATGGAATCATCACTGCTGCTGACCTGATCAGCGTGCTCATACTTACCCTGTGAAGAATCATACTTTAAAAGATGAGCAAGCATCTTAGGGCTGGTAAGATCGTTAATAGCTACTACCTCATAACCCTCTGCTCCAAACATCTGACGAAATGCCAAACGACCGATACGTCCAAATCCATTGATCGCAACTCTAACTGCCATGTCAATCTCCTCCTATTAATAAATCTTTATTTTAAAAGAGCATACCGCTCTTTTGTGACACTGTTATATAATAAACAATCTTACGTAAAAAAGCAAGCAAAATAAACTCTTTTTAAAGGGGCATTTCATGCATTATCCTGTTGATATAAACCGCCTGAAAATTAAAGCCCAGCTCCTTTAATCTGCCTGCCACCTCAAAAAGTCCGTCACCCACATATTCCGGTGCGTGGGCATCTGACCCAAGGGTAATAAGCTCTCCACCCATTTTCTTATAAAGCTCTATGATCTCATATGCCGGATTAGGTTCAGAAAGTCCTGATTGAAAGCTTCCGGTATTTATCTCTAAAGCCTTTCCGTGACGGATAAGGATATCAAGTATCTCCTCAATGGTTTTTCTGTGAGTCCAGAAATTCATTGCCCCCATGGAAGTCCCCAGATTTTTGATGCCGTATCTTACCACATAATCCAGATGTCCCAGGGAATCAAAGTCCATAAAATCATTGATATTGTCTCTTAGGCACTCAAAGTATTCCCTGTAGGCTTCATCTGCACTTCTGCCCTCAAAATAATCCTTGTAATAGGGATCCCTGCCATTTACCACATGGACGGAACCAATGACGTAATCAAAGGATACCTTTTGCAAAAGCTCTCTGTGCCTGTTTGAAAGATGCTGCTGCAGGCCAAGCTCTATTCCCGTCCTTATCTCTATATCGGGATTGTCGGATAAAGCCACATTTAAAGCATCCTTATAGCCGTACAGATCCAGGTCAAAAAGTCCCGGCTCATTGGGGTAATTCCAGTCCAGATGATCCGTAAATATCATCCCCCTAAGTCCCTTTCTTTTCCCTGCATCTATCATGTCGGAAAGCTTTGCCTTTGAATCTCCGGAAAATTCCGTATGCAAATGTGTATCCCACATATCATCCACCTCCCTAAAGTCCTTTTACGATTATTCCTCCTGCCACAAGGAGATCTCCGTCATATAATGCCACCGTCTGTCCTGCTGTGACACCCCTTACCTTATCCAAAAATTCCACCTTATAGGAATCATCCTCCATTTTTTTTACATGACAGGGGGCTTCATGTAAGGAATATCTGATCTTGGCAAAGTAGGTCTTTTGGGGATCCATCTCTTCTTCCCCCACCTGATTCCAGTGGTCTGCCAAAAGGCTGTTTGAATACACGTCCTCGTCTCTCCCAAGGACCACCCTGTTATTTGCCACATCTATCTCTTTTACAAAAGCCCTTTCTCCAAGGGCTATTCCCAACCCTTTCCGCTGTCCTATGGTATAGTTTGTTATGCCCTTATGTCTGCCCACCACTCTTCCGTCTGTAAGAACGAAATCCCCTTCCGGCGGAAGTTTGTCACCGAGGATATCTGCTATAAAGGCTTTGTAATTTCCGTCATCAATAAAGCATATATCCTGGGAATCCTTTTTTGAAGCCGAGGGAAGGTTTAAGTCCCCTGCGATCTTTCTTATTTCTTCTTTTGTATAGTCTCCCAGGGGAAAACCCGTACGGCTTAGCTGCTCTTGGGGTAACTGCGCCAGCACATATGACTGATCCTTGGTCTTATCCTTTCCTTTAAGGACTCCGTATCTGCCGGAGGGAAGCTTTATTATTTTGGCATAGTGACCTGTAGCCACAAGATCTGCCCTTATCTCGTCTGCATAGTCCAATAAAAGCTTCCATTTGATCGCAGGGTTGCATCTGACACATGGATTGGGAGTCCTGCCATGGAGATATTCGTCGGCAAAATAGGAGATCACCTTTTCATCAAACTCTTCTTTTCCGTGTACTATATGATGCTTCACCCCCATTTTGGCAGCATTTTCTGCCGCCTCTATAGCATCCTCGCATACATCAGGGGCTTTTCGCCAAAGCTCCAAGGTGACTCCTATGACCTCAAAGCCCTGCTCCTTTAACAAATGTACTGCCACCGAGGAATCCACTCCCCCGGACATACCCACTACAACTTTTTTTGACATAAAATATACCTATGGTTTGATATGATCCTCCAGCAGCTCATAAATTCGATCTATGCTGCCGGTGATATAGAGATAGCCTATAAGAGCCTCGATCCCCGTGGCTTTATGATAATCCGAAATACTTGCATTTTTCGCAGAGGTCTTTTTGTGAGCATTTCTCCCCCGTCTCATTATATCCGCTTCCTCCGGAGTCAAAGAGGGCAAAATACTGTCAAAGACCTTTGCCTGGGTCTCCGCCTTTACTGTGGAGGCTGCTCTTTTATTCATAATATTTACAGAGGCATTTCCCTCTCCCACGATCACCGACCTGACCAAAAGGTCGTATATGGTATCTCCTATATATGCTAAAGTAACCGGACTGTAGGTGCGGGGATCCTTTTTCTCCACTCCCCATTTTTCAAGGATCGCATCAAACTTAAGATCCATCTATCCCATTCTCCTCTGTCTGACTATCTCATAGGATAAAACTCCGCAAGCCACTGAGGCATTGAGGGAGTCTATGTCTCCCGTCATGGGAATGGCAGCAATGAGATCGCAGTTCTTTTTTACGAGAGGGGATATGCCGTCTCCCTCGTTTCCTATTACAAGTCCTATGGGACCTTTCAGATCCATATCGTACATAAAGGTGCCATCCATATCCGAGGCAACGAACCAGAGCCCCTCATCTTTTAGCTTTTCCATGGTCTTTGAAATATTTGTGACCTTTGCCACCGGGGTGTAGTTTATGGCACCAGCGGAAGCCCTTGCCACGGTAGAGGTAAGTCCGCAGGCTCTGTGAGCCGGGATCACCACCCCATGGGCGCCTGCTAAATTGGCAGTCCTAATAATTGCTCCCAGATTGTGAGGATCCTCAATTCCGTCCAAAAGGATCAAAAAGGGAGGCTCGTTTTTATCCCGGGCAGCCTGCAGCATATCCTCAACAGTTGCATAAGCATAGGCGGCGATAATGGCTATCACCCCCTGGTGCTTCTTTGTCTCGGACATCTGATCCAGCCTCTCCTTGGGGACAAAATCAATGTAGATCTTCTGCTTTTTTGCCTCTCTTATAATGGTCTGGATGGGACCGTCTCCTGCCTGCTTTTGTACATAGAGCTTTTCCACCGTGGTGTCACTTCGCAAAGCCTCAAGTACTGCATTTTTACCCTCTATGACCGATTCCGCGTCTCTCATTTTACCCACTCCCACTTTACACCTTCACGGGTATCCTTAAGGACTATTCCCTTTTCCAAAAGCTCATCACGGATCTTGTCAGCTAATGCAAAATCCTTGTCCTTTTTAGCCTGGCTTCGCTTTTCAATAAGGGCTTCAATATCAAAATCCGGCGCTTCCTTTTCCTGCAGGGTGATAATGCCTAAAATACCACTTAAAGCAGAAAGCCTGTCATAGAGCGCCTTTGCCTGGACATGATCTATCTCATTGCTGTGCTGGTTTGCAAAGCGCACAAGCTCAAAAATGGCGGATATGGCATCTGCGGTATTAAAGTCATCATCCATTGCCTCTTCAAATTTTTTCACAAAGCCTATGATGTCCTCATTTATATCCGAGGTATAGGATGCACCGTCAATGCCACCTTCACGCTTATTATCCACTATCTCCTTTAGCATGGTGCAGCAGGTTATGATACGGTCCAGGGAATTCTTTGCCGCCTCCATAAGCTCTGCGGAAAAATTAAGGGGGCTTCTGTAGTGAGCCGACAGCATGAAAAACCTCAAAACCTGAAGGTCGTATTTCTCACCGATCTCCCGGACCGTAAAGAAATTCCCCAGGGATTTGGACATCTTTTTATTGTCGATATTCAAAAATCCGTTGTGCATCCAGTATCTGGCAAAGCCTACTCCGTTTGCGCTCTCGGACTGGGCTATTTCATTTTCATGGTGGGGAAAGATCAGATCCTCTCCCCCTGCGTGAATGTCTATCTCATCACCTAAATATTTTTTTGCCATGACAGAGCACTCAATATGCCAGCCCGGACGACCGTCACTCCAGGGAGATCTCCAGCTTGGCTCACCCTCCTTTTTGGGCTTCCACAGCACAAAATCCAGATAGTCCCTCTTGCCGTTTTCGCCTGTGACCTTGATATCCCTGTGTCCTCCCTCTAGGTCGTCTATATTCTTGTGGGAAAGCTTACCGTATTCGGGATCGCTTTTGACGGAAAAATAAACCGTACCGTCAGGGGCTGCATAGGCATGACCTTTCTCAATAAGGGTGGAGATCATGTCTATCATGCCGGCTATCTCCTTTGTAGCCAAAGGATGTGTGGTGGCTGGTCTTACATTCAACGCCTCCATATCCTTCTTGCACTCATCTATAAATCTGGCAGCCACCTGCTCTGAGGTAGAGCCCTCCTCTATTGCCTTATTTATGATCTTGTCATCCACATCAGTAAAATTGCTGACGTAATTCACCTCATATCCCTTGTATTCAAAATAACGCCTGACAGTGTCAAATACTATCATGGGTCTGGCGTTTCCTATATGGATGTAATTGTAGACTGTGGGACCGCATACATACATCCGCACCTTATTTGGTTCTATGGGGATGAATTCCTCTTTTTTTCTGGTAAGGGTGTTAAAAATCTTCATATTAATTCTCCATATTTCTATTTCGGGGGCAGGCTGCACAACCGGAAGTCATATCAGTTGATCCCTCATATATGCTTTCTATCAAAGCCACTGCCTGGGCGGCTATACCCTCACCTTTGCCGGTAAAGCCAAGTCCCTCTTCAGTGGTTGCCTTTATATTTATCATGTCAGTCTCACACTTTAGTGCCCTTGCCACATTTTCTTTCATGGCAGAAATATGCCCCCGAAGTTTGGGAGCCTGGGCAATAATGGTGGCATCCACATTTCCCACCACATAGCCTTTTTTTAATAGCTTTTCTCTCACTTCCTCCAAAAGCTTAAGGGAGGATATGCCCTTGTACTTATCGTCGCTGTCGGGAAAATGTGCGCCTATATCATCCAGGGCTGCCGCTCCTAAAAGTGCATCACAGATGGCATGCAAAAGCACATCCGCATCCGAATGTCCCAAAAGACCTTTTTCATAGTCGATCTTTACACCACCTATGATAAGATCCCTGCCCTCTGTCAGCCTGTGCACGTCATATCCTGTTCCTATACGCATGATATAATCTCCTGTTACATAACTATTCAGAACCCGACTCAGATCCGCTTCGCTTCTTCTCGTAAACAGTTACCATTATACTATATATTCATAAAAAAAGACAAAAAAAAGTAGCGAAGGGGAGACTTGAACTCTCGACACCACGGGTATGAACCGTGTGCTCTAGCCAGCTGAGCTACTTCGCCACTTTGCACCGGGACTGCTCGTCCGTGCAACATATGATATACTATCAAATATGTTATTTGTTGTCAACACCTTTTTTTTCGGGTATTTTATCAAAGACTCCCGTAAACCCTCCTATGACTGCAAGGATAAGTAAGTATATCACAAGCATCCCTATATTAAAGGGTATCGCAATGGGATCTACATCAGAGGTAATATTTGTAAGTCCAAAACCTGCCAGATAAAATGCCACAATATTATTTATGATATGATAGGCTATCCCTGCCTCCAGGCCGTTTGTCATATAAGCTAAGATCCCGAAGCAGATGGCATCAGCAGCCACTACTATTACTCCAACGGAATTGTAGGGATGAAGCAGGGCAAAAACAACAGTCTGTCCTATGATGGCTATGGGGATGGAATTAGTCCAGGCTCCAATGGTCTGCATGATAAAGCCTCTGAAAAAATATTCCTCCGCCATACACTGCAGTGGCACAAGCACAGTACAGAAAATAAATCCCATAAGGGTAAATCTAATGTCTCCTTTGGTCTCATCAAAAACAGACATAAGAAAAGTAGGTATACCGCATACAACAAAGGCAACTATCAGACACATTTTAAGGACTCCAAAGTTAAAGCCTCCCCGGGATGATGTCACTGATGAAAAGGGACGGCTCTTTGTAAGTGATATCCCCCAAAAAAGCGCCGGAAGCATAATTGCCACACTGCCAAGATTTAAGACCACTCCTACGGGCGTGTAGGTGTCCATGGTATCATAGCCCCCATCAGGCATAATAGGTGCCGCAGAGCCCATGAATATGCTTATCACATAAGAGATGATAACAATGGCTATCCCCATAATAAACCAGAATATCAAAGCCAATATCCCCTCTATCAGAGGCTTATACCATCTGTAGCTTTCAAAGGTCTTGAGAAAGGTAATAAAATTTGCTACCCGCTCATCCTTTAGATCATACTTAACCATATCCTTCCTCCTCACTCCTTAAAATACTCATCAAACATTGCTCTTGCCACAGGTACCGCATGGGAGGATCCGCTTCCGGCACCCTCCATAATAACAGCCACTGCCACTTCCTTGTCATCCTTATTTGCAAAGCCCACAAACCAGGAGTGGGTGGCATTTTTATCGGATGTATACTCTGCAGAACCGGTCTTGCCGTATGCCTTGTAATTATCTGACAAAAGAGCCGATCCTGTCCCGTCAGTCACCACGGAGCGCATAAGCTTTTTAAGCTTTTTGGCATCCTCCTTTGAGACAATGGAGCCATAGGTCTCTCCGAAATAGGGTCTTACCAGATCGCCGTTGTCATTTACTATCTTATCCATAATGTAGGGCTCCATCACCACCCCCTCATTATCTATAGCTGCGGCTATAATGGCTCCGTGCAGGGGAGTCATAAGTGTATCACCCTGTCCTATGGCTGTCTGCATGACAAGCACCGGATCATCTCCCTTTTTAAGGGAAAAGGTACTGGGCTTTACATTTGAGATCTTTGTGGGTATGTCCTTGTTAAAAAGCATATTTTCCGCCAAGGTGCGGTACTTGTTCAGATCCAGGGACAGACCTGTCTGGGAAAAAGCCACATTGCAGGATCTGGCAAAGGCTCCCTTCAGATCCTCCTCTCCATGGGCAGTGTTGCCGTAACAGTGAATGGTATATCCGTTTTCAGTATAGGTGCCCTCACAGTTAAAAGCATCCTCAGTGCTGCCTCCCTCATGGAGATACTCCAAAGCCGTAAGGATCTTAAAGGTGGATCCCGGAGGGTAAAGCCCCTGGGTGGCTCTGTTTAAAAGTACGGAGGACTCGCTGTCTGACTGCAGGCTGTCCCACTGGGAAGCGATCCCGGCGGGATCGAAGTCAGGCTTTGACATAAGAGCAAGTATCTTTCCCGTGGAGGGCTCTATTGCCACCACCGCCCCCCGGTAATTTCCAAAGGCATTATATGCCGCCTGCTGCATGGAGGCATCCAGGGTGGTCACCACACTGTCCCCCTGATCCTTTTTATCGGTAAAATCATTTATAAGTCTGGTGAGAAAAAAGGAATGGGACCTTAGCATATTGAAATTTCCGTCAAGCTCTACCCCCGCCTTTCCGTTGGTATTATATCCCACAGCATGGGCAAACACCCTGCCGTAGGGATAGCTTCTCGTCTCACTGCCGTCGGCGGCTATTTCCGTGGTGGCAAGCACCTGCCCGTCGGCAGACAGCACATCTCCCCTTATGACATTTTCAGAAAACAGGGACACCCTGGCATTGTAGGGATTATTTATGAAATCCTCTGCCTCAAAGGTGAGATAATATGCAAAATACAGGCTCATGGCAATGAATACCCCAAGAAACCCGTAGGCGATCACTGCATATTCCCGGTTTTTAATAGATCTCTTCTTCTTCACGTTTCTGATCCTCCCTCAGACAGTAAAGTCCCTGGATCACTGCAAAAAGTATCATGGTTGAAATCAGGGATGACCCTCCGTATGACACCAAAGGCAGTGTGACTCCCGTGGAGGGAATGAACCTGATCACACCCCCTAAGGTCAAAAAGGTCTGTATACCGTAAACCGTCCCAAGCCCCAAAGCTATAAGCTTGTAAAACTTATCCCTTATCTGCATGGATATGTTAAAAAACATAAGGAAGCAGTTTATACATACAAATATGAGGCAAAGAGCAAATATCCCGCCCATCTCCTCGGATATGGCGGCAAAGATAAAATCCTTTGTCACCACCGGGATCTTTTCCGGCATCCCCTCATAGAGACCGCTTCCCATCCAGCCTCCCGTGCCTATGGCAAAAAGAGACTGTGCCACCTGATAGCCCTGGGAGTCTATGACGGAAAGGGGATCTTTCCATGCCACTATCCGGTTTTGCACATGGGTAAAGATCTTTGAAGCCACAAAGGCTCCTGCCATCCCCAGTCCCATGCCACCCAAAAACAGTGACAGCCTGCCGGTGGCAACATAGAGCATGGCAAGAAAAGTAACCCCAAATATAGCCGCCCCTCCCAGATCCCGTGCCGCCACCAATAAAAGCACATGAATACCGGCTATTGCCGTAGCCACATAGATCTGACGGATATCCTTTATATTATATAGCATGGAAGCCAAAAAAAATACAAAGAGGATCTTTATGAATTCCGAGGGCTGTATAGTCACAGGTCCAAGACTTATATTAAGCTTTGCACCGTAGTCCGTGGAGCCTGCCACAGCAACCAGCCCCAGTCCACCTATGCCGATAATGGCATAGAGATAGGCAAGCTTATTTAAGAATTTAAGTTTTCTTACAAAAAGAGGAATCAGTGCTGTAAGTATCACCGCCGCCACTGCCAGGAAAAACTGCCGCAGAGCCTTGTCCCAGGACAGCCGTGACAATATGAGAAAGCCCACGGCAAGGAGCATGCACATATTGTTTACCAATGCATCCGAGGCGGCACCGTAGAAATATTTATAGATGATAAAAAGGATGCGAAGAAGTACAAGCTCCGCCAAAAAAAGCACCAGCATCATCTGTGCTGCCGTAACGGAAGATGCCTCCCCCTCACCGTTTTGATAAAGAGTGTGCATCAGGATAACTATATATCCGTTGATAAATAAAAGCATCACAAGGGCAGTCTGTTTTTTGTAAAGCCCCGCACTGCTTTCCTGACTTATCCGTGGCATCAATGCCTTGAAGCTGAAATAGGTATATAAAGCCATGATGAATATCATGGTGAATTTTGAGATGGTGGTCAGTAAATGTAACACTATTCTACATCCAAACGGTAATACTTGCCTTCGTAGTTTTTAAACCCCAGCTTTTCAAGGACCCTCACGGAACCCTTGTTTTCCTTTTCGGCTCTGGCAAAAAAGACCTTGTGGCCCAATACATTTATGCCGTAATCCAATATCCCCCTGCAGACCTCCGTGCAGTAGCCCTGTCCCCACAGATCCTCTGCAAAGCAAAACCCCAGCTCGGAACAATCCTCTGCAAACATCCAGTCATAGGGAAATTTCTCCCGGTTTATATCCACCCGGTGCTCCAGACCCGCCTCTCCGATAAGCCTGTTGGAGACTTTGTCAAATACAGCCCACATACCGTAGCCGTATTTACCGTAGATCTTTTCGATATAGAGCTTCTGATACTCCAGTTCCTCCTCATAGGGCAAAAGAGGTTCGATAAAGTCCAGCATATGAGGGCTGTCGTAAAGCTCATACTCCAGCACCACGTCATCAAGTCCGATCTCCCTGACGTAGCACCTTTCGGTTTCCAATATATAATCACTCATATCAAGCCTGCGCCGCTGCCTTTACAAAATCCTCGGCAGATTCGCCCTTTCCTCTGACACTGTAGCTTATAACAAGGTCAATGGGCTCGTCATCCTTATGCAGCTCGTCATACTCATCTGCAGCATCCTGGATCATGGATGAAAGCAGGGTGATCATGGAGGATTTACTGGATTCGGAGAAAAGCAAAAACCGGTTCTCTCCCATCCTGATTATCTCTGCCTTGCCCGGCACCTCTATCCTTAGGATATCGTAGAATTCCTCCGGGGTATTGGCTGTAACAAATTCTATGGCGCTGTGGTAATCCGCCTTTCCCGACTTACTCTGTTCCAAAACATAGCTTATGTAATGTTTGTTGTAAAAACCGGAATCGTTGTCCTCAAATCTCCACAGATTGATATATGACATATGCAAAAATACCAAAGCTATAGCAAAGCCAAGCGCACGGGCGGAATAATCCGAAAATGCGGTGATCATCCCGGCAGTTACGGTGGGTATGATCATAGTGGATATATGGAAAAAGTGGAGAGGTCCGTTTTCTTTCATATATCTGATGATGAGAACAATGGGAAAAATTCCATATAAATAAACTGTAAATAAAAGCACATAGTAAAGGGGCTTTGCTACAAATATGTGATTTTCCGTCACACTAAAGGCAACTCCGGTAAAGAGATTTATAATGCAAAGTATCCCCATTACATACACCGGGATCTTGTAGATATTAAATACCGCTGCTGTCCTGTCCCAGATGCCGTAAAGCTTATAGTCTATGTACAAAAACCACACAAACATTGCCAAAAGTGCGGAATACTCCGCTATTGTGGGAAATATCAGACGAACCGGCTCGGGCCAGTTTGTCACCTGATGATGAAGGGCATAGCTGATCCCGTTTGACAAAGCATTTATCATGGTAATGATACACAGCCTGAAATAAAGCATATTGGCATGATGATCCTTACCAACCTTGAACTGGTTTGTCATGGTAATAAGCCCAAGTATTAATATATAAGCCATAGTATCGGAATATATGGTTACTATGGAATCCGGCCATAAACTCATAGGACCTCCTTATCATAGAAAGGCAATCTCATATAGTGAATATGTACAAATACAAGCCCCATTGCAAATATCAGCGCAGTGGATGAAACTCCCTGCATTATGTTGGCAAAGAACACTCTGACAACTATCAATACTATAAATATCCAGACTATGGATCTGTCAATACGATAGAGGGCGTAGATCACATAGATCATGTAGATCACAGGTGCCACAAAGACCAGTGTGTACAGAGGATACTGGTAGTATTCGTTGGTGGAAAGATCCACCCAGTACAAAAAGTGCACCAGATTATTTGCCAGGATCATAACAAATGAAATAATTGCCGGCAAAAGTATCTTTATGGCTTTCTTCTGGGAATAGGGCTTGTCTGCATTTATCCTGCAATCCAGATATACAGCCAAGACCCCGCATATACCTTCAAATGCCAGAAAGAATATATTGTTGCAGACAATGCTTAGGATCCCCACACCGGATATGGTAGCTCCATCCACCACATAGGTGATGCCGTCTGATATTGCCATCACCATATCTATTACAAGCATGATGAAAAACAGTTTATCCACCATGCGTCCCCTCTTCCTGTATATGTAGGTAGACGCCATGGTCCCTATGATCAAAAACATTGCTGCGGCGTCCATAAGAAGCGAGGCAAGATGCAGATCACTTATATTAAGCATTTACCCGACCCTCCTTTCGCCGTGTACTACGATATCACCTGATAAATCAGGGAAAAGCTTTGAGACCAGACCATGGATCTCAGCATTGTGCCTGCGGATTATAACAGGCGTGTTTTTGGGATACTTTGCCACCCCTGCATGGACAGCATAGCGTATCATATTCAAAATATCGAGCTGATACTCAGACCCCATGGAGAACAAAAGATCCGCATGGATCACTCCTGAGGGAGACCTGTGAAAGAGGCAAAGCCCGATAACCTTATTGTCTCCGATAACACAGCAGGAAAGGTTCTGGTCATACCAGCTCATGGGCAAAAATGCCATATCCTCAAGGACGCCCTTTCTGTTGTGGAAAAGGCAGTTGGTGACACCACGCTTAAACTGCTTTTCACTGAGCACATCCAGAGCCTTTACATAGGGAGCGGCTTTCTTTGCTGCGAAGGGTGCTTTTACCACATTCTCCATGTGGACCTCCACCTCTTCACTCTCTTCGTTTTTAATGGAAAAACCGTTCTTTTCCAAAACGCTTCTTTCCATGTCGGAAAGCTCCTTGAATTCAAAGTAGCTTCTCTGCACATCCTCCTGCTTTATCTCGTTTGTGTACTCCTGAATGAGCTCATCACCCATGGCTTCGTCGCTGCAGAAATACCACAGGATCATGGATTCGGTGTCCACATCTTCTTCTACGTTTTTATATTCCCAGACCATGGCTGCCTTGGTCTCTCCCGCATCAACAGCCGCCAGTCCACGGTAGAAAGGCCGGGGCATGTCGTGATATATGTCAGGAGGCAGGATGTCTGAATAGTCCTCTAAATTATCCATGGTGATCCTTACGGTATCATCCATCATAAGGCCTTCAAGGATCTCCTCGTCCTTATCAAAATTGATCTCCACATCCGAAACGTGTTTGCCGCTCTTTGTCTTGGATGCAGACTTGCCGGAGGCCTCGGAGTTGTCCCCTCCGAACATGCGATACCAGGGCATCTTCCAGCAGATATTGGACTGGAGAGGGATCTTTTTTACTTCCCTGCGCCATTCCTCCTCCATGTCCTCGTCTTCGCTTTTCTCCAGGTCATAGTCATAGGAAAGCAGATTGTCTTCCTTAAGGTCTTTAAAGGCGTAGATCAGATGCCCCTTTTCTTCGGCTTCTTTACCCTTTTTAAGGACACGGGAAATAAGTACATTGATATTTTCATTTGCCGCTATCATGGAAAGCTTGGGATAGGTCTTAAATCCACCATCATCCACAATTGCCTTTATCATGCCCAAAAGGGCGGATATAACGTATTTTGCCCTGCCGTTGGATACTCCTGCCAAAAGCTCCACATGGACGCCCTCATCATTTTTGGAACAGAGCACAAATGCCTGGGGCTGATCCTCATTGTCATAGACCACGCCGCTTAATTCCTGGGAGAATCTAGCCATGTCGGAGTTGCCAAGCTTGATATTAAATTTGTTTAAAAGCTCTAAAAGCTCGTCCCACTGCATAACAAAAAGCTCAGACAGTGGCACGAATTTGGAGTCATCTATGTCATTATTTATGGCACGCTTTACAGTAAGTGATGCCAAAAGGGCTCTCATATCCACAGCCTTTACTGGAGCTCCCTTTAAGACCTCATATCCTGCACTTTCAAAGAAATCACCCAGTTCGGGTATGCTGTCCATAAAATCGGCTTCCAGCTTTTTTACACCCTTTTTCAAGAGCATACTTTCTGCACAGGAAAGCAGGGTAGAGCCCACGCCCTCCCTTCTGTCATCCTTGGGAACCAGTATGGAAAGGATCTGACCCACCCCGTCTGAATAACTTATGGTGATGGCGGCTCCGCCGTCCTCTTCGATCCTTAAGATATCTTCATTATCAACCGTCAAAAATAACTGCATTAAAAGCCTCCGTAAGGTTTGAACCAATTACCTGCTGGTCAATCTGACGAACTTTTTAACCTTCACTTCACTGACCCCGGGTATGATATCCTTGCCGGACTTATCATATGTAAGGGCACGCTCCTTTAAAATAAGCAAAGTGTCATCACTCATATCCTTTTTGCACTCTTTTACACAGCCTGCCAAAAGTCCCTTGACCATGGACAGCTCATCCTTGCCATAGCCCCTTAATATGACTATTTCCAAAGATGAAACTCCAAGTCTGTGAAGGAGGAGCATGGCTGTGCCATCCCCTGACTTTATGCACACGCTGTGGTCATTATCGTATTCGCTCTTATCAAGCTTAATATCCTCAGGAAGGGGACTGTCGGAAGGAGCCTTTTCAATAAGCTCATCCATTATGCTGGAAAATGCAGCATCATCTATCTCCTTTAAAAATCTGATGGAGTTGGGCAAAGATCCCTCGGTAATAGCGCCGGAGAGCTGTCCCAAATCAGACCACCACACTACAGAGGATTCCTTTGTGGAGATAAAGCTGCACTCCTTAAAAAAATTTTCCAGATCAGCGGCAGATATCTCCTGACCGTATATCTTTACATCCTTATCCGGCACATAGGTGATGCAGGTCTTTACATCACTCTTTTTCAGGATGCGGTTGACCCTCTCTATAAGCTTGCTTGCCACCCCTCTGTGTCTGTACTCTTCCAGCACATATATATATACAAGCTGGGCAAAGCACTCGCCCTCGGAGGTGATATTTATGTAAAACTGAGCCATGCCAAGAAGGTTCTCATCATCATCCACCTTGCCCACGGCACCCAGGGAAAAATATCCGGGAAGCTTTGCCCTCTCTATAACATATTCAGGTAAAACATCCGACATTGTCGTCAGATCATCCCGGTCCAAGGTATAAATATCCGTTCTCACAACTCACCCTCCTTATTCAGTGCG
>CAMOZG010000033.1 GCA_946630825.1 uncultured Lachnospiraceae bacterium | reverse complement strand
CCTTTAAGCGAGAGCGTTCCGAGAATCCGTCGTACAGCCGTTAGGCAGACGACTTGGGAGTGTCGTCAAAATCTTTGATTTTGGTAACGACACCCCTGTGATAGCAGCCCAAGAAGCCAAGCGTAGTGCAGGCTGATTGGTTAGCTGCGAACCACTAGGAGTATGCCTTACGGATGTTCGACTACACCATAGCGTGCAGGGAAAAAGTCCAGTGGACTTTTTCATCGCAGTCGAGGTAGAGCGGAGCGGGTCGAGAAACTCAGCAGACCAGATGGACGCTGCGAAGAATTTGGTGACCAAGCCTGGACGCTGCGAGGAATTTAGTAAGCCAGCCCGGCGCTCCGGGATTACATTAGATAACAGGATTTGGTAAATGAGGAACAGGATATGATGAAGGGTAAATGTGTTATTTTAGGGGTCAGCGGCAGCATAGCCGCATACAAGATCGCATCCCTGGCAAGCCGCCTGGTAAAAGACGGCGCCGAGGTACATGTGATAATGACCAAAAATGCCACAAATTTCATCAATCCCATTACCTTTGAGACTCTCACCCACCACAAATGCCTGGTGGACACCTTTGACAGAAATTTTGAGTTTTCCGTGGAGCATGTTTCCCTGGGACAGGCGGCAGATGTTATGCTGGTGGCTCCTGCCACGGCAAATATCATAGCAAAGATGGCAAACGGTATCGCTGATGATATGTTAAGCACTACAGTCTTGTCCTGTATGGCACCTGTTATAGTATCTCCTGCCATGAATACCCGGATGTTTGAAAAGCAGGTGACTTTGGACAATATAAAAAAGCTTCGTGAATACGGCATGACAGTCATTGATCCCGCGGAGGGCTACCTGGCATGCGGAGATATCGGAGCTGGCAAGATGCCGGAACCGGAGGATCTGTATGATGAGATATGTTTTGTGGCAGAGCATGACAAGATCCTTAAGGGTAAAAAGGTGGTGGTTACGGCAGGCCCCACCAGAGAAGCCTTGGATCCGGTGAGATTCGTGACAAACCATTCCACAGGACGCATGGGTTATGCCCTTGCCCGGGCAGCAGCCATGTGCGGAGCGGAGGTCACTCTGGTAAGCGGCAGGGTCTCACTGAAAAAACCTGCCCATGTAAAGGTGATAGATGTGACATCCGCCGCAGATATGTATGAGGCAGTATCCGGCGAATTTGATGATACGGATATTCTGATAGGTGCGGCGGCAGTGGCAGATTACAGACCCTCTGAGGTGGCAGGGGAAAAGATCAAAAAGTCCGGTGAGGATATGAGTATCAAAATGGAGAGAACCACCGATATCTTAGGGACATTAGCGAAGCAAAAGACCCACCAGTTTATCTGCGGCTTTTCCATGGAGACGGAGAATGTGATCTCCAACTCTAAGGAAAAGCTGATAAAAAAGAATATGGATATGATAGTGGCAAATGACCTACGTGCCCCGGGGGCAGGCTTTGAGGTGGATACCAATGTTGTCACCATGATAACAAAGGATGCTGAGGTGGCACTTCCCATCATGACCAAGGATGAGGTGGCATACAGGATCCTCGAACACATAGCAGGCAGGGAGCAAAGCTGATATCTGATAGTGACTTTGATATGAAAAAAAGCTATAAGGATATAATAATAGAATTTTTTCAAAAGCTGCTGGTGCTTTCGGCTGTACCGGCGGTGCTTATCGCCACAGCCTCTTTTTTGCTGCTGCCTATAGTAATAGCCTTATTTAAGTTTTCGATCGTTCATGTTCTGGCAATCATATATTGCATATATGGTATTGCCGTCATAGTAAAAAACCGTCACGCCATCTATGTATGGCTTACCCCTTTGGGGCATTTCTTCAGGGATCATATTCCCATTATTCCAAAGCTTATGAATGACAAGTCCTTCAGACAGAGGTGCTTCATATACTGGAATACTTTTATCAGTTTTATAATGGTCGTTTTCTATGTGATAGCAGGTTATCACTACAGATCCCGCTGGTTTGTGGCTTTGGCAGGCTATAATTTTATCATAATGCTAATCAGAGGCAACCTGTCCTATCGTGTCTTTAATTTTAAGAGAAAGGGCTTTGTGGGAAAAAAACTTTACCGCAAGGAGTGGAAGGCCTTTAGGGATTGCGGGGTCATGCTTCTGGTACTGAACATAGTAATAAATATCATGTCCATCCAGATGACCTTTGAAAACCAGTATTTTCCCTATCATCCGGCGCTTATAATGAGTATTGCCGTCTTTGCCCTGTACAGGTTTGTGACCGGATTTACCAATATGAGAAAATATAAGGGGGATCCAAACCTGGTGCTGTTTGCTTCAAAAAATGTGGATTTCGTCATAGGATGGATGGCAATGTACACCTTGCAGACGACCCTTTTGTCCCTTTTGCCGGAAAATTCGCCTCATAGATTCTGGGCAAATATGATCTCGGGAAATATTGTGATATTCATAGCCATTGTTGTGGCATTAAGGATGATAGTGACATCCGTAAAAACCATAAGGAAACTGGACCGGGGCGAGATCGACGAAAAGGAGCTTAGGTCCTACAAGGTTTGACATAAGATGGATTTCTGTTAAAATGTTTCTATTCAGAACCAAGGCAATTTTTGATAAAAAGCATATGAAATGCTTGCATTTCAGTATGGTTTTTATCGAAAATTTCTTTGGCGAGAAGCCAAAGCGAGAAGGAGCGAAGCGGATTCGAGCCTGGTTCTGAATAGCTACCTATCGTAATTTGCATGACAGGGTATGAAATATGGGTGAGATAAGACAAAAAAAGATCACCTGGGTGGAAGCGAAGCAGTATCTTCCGGTAAGGGATCCCAGGGGACATAAGGGCACCTTTGGCAAGGTGCTTGCTGTGGCAGGAAGCCATAATATGGCAGGAGCAGCTTATTTTGCCGGCAAGGCAGCTTTTCTCATGGGCTGCGGTATGGTCAGGATAGCCACCCCGGAATGTAACAGGACTATCATGCAGATCAAGCTTCCGGAGGCGGTTTTGACCACCTATGAGGACAGGCATTTTGAGGATACTGTATTTGATGCCATAAGGTGGGCAGATGTAATGCTTATCGGTCCCGGTCTTTCCCGTGAGAGGATCGCAGGGGAGGTGTTTGACTTTGCCTTTGAAAAAGCCTGTGATGCAGGGATGCCAATGGTCATAGATGCTGACGGGCTGGCAATATTATCCGACAGATCAGAGTTGCTTGAGGGGGATCATCCCCCAATAATAATCACACCCCACATAGGAGAGATGTCACTGCTTACCGGTTTGGATAGGGCGGCGATCTCAGATGATATGCCGGGGACGGCTCATGCCTTTGCCCAGAAGTATCAGGTGACGGTTCATCTGAAATCCCATGAGTCTGTGACAGCTTATCCCGGAAGTGATGAGGTTTTTATAAACACCACGGGCAATGACGGAATGGCTACAGCCGGAAGCGGAGATGTGCTTGCCGGGATCATGGCGGGGCTTTTGGCACAGCAGGTGGATCCGGTCATGACGGCAGCAGTGGGGGCATATATCCATGGGCTGTGTGGAGATACGGCATCAGAGCAGTTAGGCCACGCATCTGTAATGGCATCCGATCTTTTAGATGCCATTCAACGGGTCTTAAGAGGACTTTTGCAGTAGTATTTTGGGAGGTATTAAATGATACTTAAGGATTTCAGGGATCTTGAATTGGCAGTGGCAACCGGCGAAAACAATTTTACCATGAATCGTGGAAGCTTTTCCTATAAGCAGAGCATATCCGGGAAGAAGAAGCTTAAGATCCTTTCCAAAAAAGAGGATATGGACGGTATAAGGTTTTCCTTTGAAGGTGGTCATGTGATCGTTGTAAAGGAAAAGGACGGAAAGATCACACTGGATTATGAGGGGGATCCCAAGGATGGAGTAAACCGCTACTGGATCACCTTTTCGGCTGATCCAAGGGAGCATATTTACGGCTGCGGAGAGACCTATTCCAAATTTGATCTGAAGGGCGAAAAGATCAGGGTATGGGTGGCAGAGCACCAGAATGTGGGACGCATATCCAAAAAGGTGATAAAGCGTGCCACCATAGGACGGATACTTGGACCCCAGCCGGAAAAGACCGGGAAGTTTTCCTCCTATGAGTCATATTATGCACAGCCCACCTTTACCAGCTCAAAAAAATACTATATGCATGTATACACTGATGCATACAGCGAGTTTGATTTTACAAATCCCAACAGGACTACTTTGTATCTGCAGGAGCCGCCCCATCTGGTGACGGAAAGTGGAAAGACCTTTGCGGAGGTCTCAAAAAAGCTGGCAGGGACACTGGGGACGGTTCACAGTTGGGCAGAACCGAAAAGAGAGTATCCCCTCCCGGACTGGATCTATGACGGAGCCATCCTGGCTGTTCAGGAGGGAACCGAAAGGGTTGATGAAAAGATCCAGCAGGCAGTAAGAAGTGGAGCAAAGGTATGCGGCATCTGGTCCCAGGACTGGAGCGGATGCAGGAGGACCGGCTTCGGCTATCAGGTAATGTGGAACTGGGTAGTTGATGATGAGCTCTATCCCAATCTCAGGGAGCAGATAGTAAAATGGAAGGAGCAGGGAATCCGGTTTTTGGGCTATATAAATCCCTTCCTTGCCATTGAAAAGGATATATACAAAGAGGCTTCCGCCAAGGGTTACTGTGTAAAAAACAAAGAGGGCGAGGACTATCTGGTCACCATTACCACCTTCCCGGCAGCCATGGTGGACTTTACAAATCCCAAAGCCTATGAATGGTATAAAGATCTGATAAAGAAAAACATGATAGGTCTGGGTATGGGAGGATGGATGGCAGATTTCGGTGAATATCTGCCGGTGGATGCCGTGCTCTACAGCAGTGACGATCCTGAGGTGATCCACAACAAATGGCCTGCCATCTGGGCAAAGCTGAATCGTGAAGCCATAGTGGAAAGCAATGTGGAGGGAGATGTTTTCTTCTTTACAAGGGCAGGACATACAGGCACCATAGATGCCTCCACCATGATGTGGACCGGAGATCAGCATGTGGACTGGTCTGTGGATGACGGTCTTATTTCAGTAGTGCCTGCCACCCTTTCTTTGGCAATGAGCGGATATGGCATCACCCATTCTGATGCAGGCGGATATACCACCTACGGCAAGCTGCTTTCCAGAAGCAAGGAGCTTTTGCAAAGATGGATGGAGATGAATGTGTTCACGCCTCTTTTAAGGACTCATGAGGGCAACCAGCCTGTAAATGATGTGCAGTGGTATGATGATGAGGAGCTTTTGGCACATACCGCCAGGTGTTCGCGGATGCATGCAGCTTTAAAATCCTATCTTATGAGCCTGACGGCGGATACACAGGAGCATGGCACTCCGGTGATGAGACCGCTCTTTTACCACTACAATGAGGACAGAGCCTATACGGAAAAAACCGAGTATCTGCTGGGACCGGATGTTTTGGTGGCACCTGTGTACAAAGAGGGATCCCTTTCCAGAAAGGTATATCTTCCGGGAGACAGTTGGGTGAATATCTTCAGCGGAAAAGAGTATGGCGGCGGAACCTTTGAGGTGGATGCTCCCATAGGTCAGCCCCCGGTATTTGTCAGAAAAAACAGCACCCGGTATCAGGAGATAATGTCACTGGCTGAAATGTGATTGACGAATAAGGATTTGTGGTATATATTAATTAAAAGTTTTAATTAATATATACCACTTTTTTTATTTTTGGAGGAGGCAACAATGAACAGTAAAAAGAAGCTGATACAGCTTGTGGCAGGACCGCTATTGTATTTTTTAGTGAGTCTGGGCCTGGGGAAAAGCGGCATCATAGATTATAATGCAGCCAAGGGTATAGGTACAGCACTATGGATGATCTATTGGTGGGTGGCAAGGCCGGTGGATATCACAGTAACGGCGCTTTTGCCCGGGGTGATAAATGCTCTGTTTAATATAGTTCCCATGGAGGATGTGATCTCCCAATACTCCTCAAGCAGTATCATACTTATCTTTGGATCCTGTCTTTTGACTGCTCCCTGGAGTGAGATCGGGCTGGATCGGCGTATTTCCCTGAAGGCTCTTTCTCTGATCGGTCCCTCCATGAAGTCGCAGATCACAGTCTGGCTGGTGGCGGCTGCTGTTATGTCAAATATGATGCCAAATGTGGTGGTGGTGGCTATCTTTACACCCATTGCCGTGTCCATGCTTCGGGCGGCAGGTTATGAGGACATCAGAAAATGTGAAGCGGCTGTGCCCATTCTTTGTGCCATAGCCTGGGGCTCCCAGTTAGGCGGCGCAGGTACACCTCTGGGTGGCGCCATGAATATTACAGCCATAGCCTTTATAGAGGAACTGACGGGAACGGAGTTTTTGTATGTGGACTGGATAACAAGGATGTTGCCCTATACCATAATCGTTACGGTGATCGTCCTTATCGTCATGCTTACACGTCCCATGGAGGTTAAATCTCTCTCAGGCACAAAGGAGTATTTTAAGCAGGCTTATGCAGAACTTGGTCCCATGAAAAATGATGAGAAGATTTCTTTAGTGCTTTTTGTGGTGGCTATGCTGGGGTCCTTCATACGTCCATTGTATGCAGAGCTTCTTCCGGGAGTGGTGCCTGCCTATCTTTTTTTGATACTTGGATGTGTGAATTTTATTATCATTTCAGCAGAGAAAAAGGATATGCTTCTTACCTGGGATCGTGCCCAGCGGGAGGTTATGTGGGGTATGCTTCTGCTTTTTGCAGGCGGTCTGGCACTGGGACAGATACTTACAGGCTCAGGTGCCAATGATGCTATTGCATCCTTTGTCTCCGGCATGAATCTTTCCGGCGGTCTGGGAACGATATTGATATTTGCGGTTTTTGCATGTCTGATCTCGGAGATGACAAACTCCACGGTATCGGCGGCGGTAACCATCCCTATCGTAATTGGGGTGACCCAGAAGATGGGGCTTAATCCCATGCCCTATATCTTTACCACAGCCATGGCTATGAACTTCGAATCCATACTGCCGGTAAGTGTCAGGGCGATTCCTGTATCCTACGGTCTGGATCCCGCCAAGCTTATGAAAAACGGATTGCTGGTGGCGCTGGTACGAATGGTCGTGGCAGTCTTAGTAGGATATGTCACCATGCTGATCTGGCCCGGCTTCGGGGTGCTGCAGTAAACGAAGGGTTTTTTGAAGTCAAAGATGGAAACTCTGGCGTGGGGAAACCCCTAAGGCTGCCCCACGTTTTTTTCAATTGTCAGAGTTACACAAAAATAACTTAAATAAATTAAACAAACCAACTAAAAAACATCTTTTGCAAACAAAACAGTTGACCTACGCGGAAAAACGAGTATTATGTTAATTGGTTAAAACAATTAACTAATACTTGTTTTTTTGGTTTACAAAGCAGTAGCCGGGGTCTTTGAAACTAAGAGGGTTCAGGAAACTCCGGGAAAAGGAGAGAATTATGAAGATTGGATTTATCGGATTGGGTATCATGGGCGAGTCAATGTGCGAGAATATCGTTAAAAAGCATGACGATACGGTTTACGCTTTTGACTTTGTAAAAGAAAAGGTGGATCTTCTGGCATCCAAGGGCGCTGTAGCCTGTGCAGATTCCGTGGAGCTGGCAAAGAACTCTGATGTGATCATTTCAATGGTACCTAAGAGCGAGCATTCCATGAGTGTGTACAAAGGAATCATAGATGTTTTGGATGACACCAAGCTTTGTATTGATATGAGCACCATTGATCCCAGCGTATCCGTGGAGATATCTGAGATGGTTAAAAAGACCGGAGCTCACTTCATAGACGCACCGGTGGTAAAGAGCAAACCCGCCGCCATTGCCGGGAAGCTTGGCATATATGTGGGCGGCCCCGAAGAGGATTATGAAAAGGCAAAGCCCATCCTCTATTACATGGGTGAGAACGTGATCCGCATGGGTGACAACGGCAAGGGACTTGTTATGAAGATCTGCCACAACGCTTTGGTATCCCAGATCCAGAACGGAGTAAACGAAACCTCCACCCTTGCTGCTGCAAACGGTATCGACATTTTAACCTATGCAGAGGCTATTTCTTACGGCGGAGCAGGAAACTGGTATCTGGATTCCAAAAAGGATGTACTTTCCAAAGAGGATTACACCACTGCTTTCTCCGTTGAAAACGAGCATAAGGATGTTCACATCTGCTTAAAGCTGGCAGAGGAGTGTAAGGTGTCCATGCCCGGTGAGGAAAATGCAGCCCGTGTATATGACAAGGCTCTTGAAATGGGTCTGGGAAAAGAGGATTTCTGCGCTACCATAAAGGTGGTTCGCCAGGGACTGTAATAGAGGGAGCATATTATAAATAAAGAGGTAATAGCTATGAAATTTCAGGTTGTATACGTACCTATAGGAGTGGGAACCTATGAGATGGTTTCTGCCCACGAATCTTTTGACAACTCAATAAAGCTTCTTAAGTCAATAGATGAAAACGTGGTGGTGCCGGAGGATATACTTCTTACAGTGGACGCTGTGGGGGATTTCCTCTCCGACAAGGAGCCGGACCTGGTGATCATTCAGAATATAACCTTTGCCAATGCGGCATATGCCAGCGAGGTGCTTCGCCGCTTTGACGGGCCGGTGGTTTTGTGGACCATCAGGGAGCCGGTAATTGACGGCACCAGACTTAGAAGCAATTCCCTGACGGGAGCTTATTCTGCGGCAAATGCCATAGCGGCTTTCAGAGGCACAGGGAATTTTGTACACGTATTCGGTGCTCCGGCAGAGGAGTCTGTAAAGCAGGAGCTTTCTGCAGCTTTAGCAGCCGCAAAGGTGAAAAAGCAGCTTACAGAACTTAAGATGTCCTCCATAGGACACACCCCCCAGGGCTTCGGCTTCGGCAGGGCCTTGGATGCGGAGATGCTTTCCGTATTCGGAGTAAGGCTTGAGTCCATTGAGGCAAGGGAACTTATAAATAAGGCAAAGGAATACACCGACGAAGACTGCGCAGCAGATCTTGAGGATGCAAAAAAACAGGTGGTGGGCTTAGAAGAGATGCCTGAGAAAAACATAAAGGATTTCGCCAGACTCTACAAAGCCTATAAGGCATATGTGAATGACAATGGCATAGGCGCCATTTCATCCCGCTGCTGGCCGGACTTTTTTGTGGACTTCGGCACACCGGTCTGCATGGTGCTTTCACTTTTAAATGCCCTTAATATCCCTGCAAGCTGTGAGGCTGACGCATATGGCGCACTTTCCATGTACATTGGCACTGCTTTTTCAGATATGGCAACCTTCTTCGGTGATCCGGTCTCCATGGATGAGAAGGAAAGCTCCATCACCTTCTGGCACTGCGGCATGGCAGCCTGCAATCTGGCAAGAAAGGATACGGGAGCCTGTGTGGGAGTTCATCCCAACAGAAAGATAGGTCCTGTTATGGACTTCGGCTGCGAGAGCTCGGAGGAGGCAACCATCTTCAGGATCGGACGTACTCCCGATGGCAAATTCAGACTTTTAGTGGCAGAGGGTCAGGTTATGGACAAGCCCAAGCAGTTCAACGGCGCATCTATCGTGGTAAAGACGGATGAGAGTGCCGAAAGGATAGTAAAGGAAACCATACGTGACGGCTGGGAGCCCCATTATGTGGTGGTTTACAAAAAGATCGGAATGGAACTTGAAATGCTTGGAAGTATGCTGGGACTTGAGGTGGTACGGTATTAAATGCACCACATAGAAAAGAGATTTCAGGATGAATCTGGAAAATGTAAAAAATCGTAATCAGTCGGAGGTGCTCAGACTTTTAAATAACAACGGACCCATGTCCAGAAAAGATATTGCCGGGGCAGTGGGACTCACCGCTGCCTCGGTGACCTTGATGTGCACAGAGCTTTTGGAAAAGAATATAATAGTGGAGCTGGGAGAGGTGCCGGGAGAAAAAAGAGCCGGCAGGAAAAAGATCCTGGTGGATATTAACAATGACTACAAAAAAGCGCTGTGTATAGCTATCGAGACCGACAAGACCTACATAACCATTACGGATATGAAGGGCGGCATAAAGGCGAGATCTGTTCTGGAAACCGAAAAAAAAGAGACACCGGAGGATTTTCTAAAGGATGTTTCAGACGCGGCAGGCAGGCTTTTGTGGGATAACGACATATCGAGAGACATGCTTTTGGGAGCCGGAGTCACAGTGCCCGGAAAGGTGGATGCAAAGAAGGGAACAAGCCTTGGAGCATACAATATCTGGGAAAGACCCATTGAGATAGGGGATATAATATCTGAGGATCTGGGCGTTGAGGTTACGGTGGAAAACAACCTAAAGGCTGCGGCGCAGCTTGAGATACTTTTTGGTCTGGGAAGAAAAAACAAGAATCTTTTTCTTCTAAAGTGGGGACCCGGTGTGGGCTCCGCCATAATACTGGATCGAAAGGTATATGACGGCAGCAACAATGCTGCAGGTGAAATAGGACATACCACTCTGGGAAAAGATGGAAGACTCTGCAAATGTGGCAGACGCGGGTGCCTGGAGACCTACATATCCACCCATGCCATATTGGATGATGTGGCTCTTATGCTGGGAGATTCCACCATGTATAAAAAGGATCTCTCACTTCTGGGGGATGAAAAAGTCCGGGGGCTTATGGATGAGAAGATGGACCGGCTGGCGCAAACTTTAAGAAATGCTGTAAGTCTTATTGATTCCGACAGGGTAGTTGTGTTAGGATATATATTCGAAGTGGATGGTATGCTGGATCGGTTTAAAAATATTTACAGGACCTATGACAGCACATCACCTGAGGATTTTATCGTGGCTTCGGAACTGGGCAGCAAAAGCGCTCATATTGAGCCCCTGGCGCTGCTTATGAATAATTTTTTAAGTTACAGGTAGGAGGAGAAAAATGAAGTACTTTTTGGACAGTGCAAAAATGGATGAGATCATTGAGGCTTATGAGACCTTTGGTATTGATGGTGTAACTACTAATCCCAAGCATATCCAGAATTCAGGTAAGCCCTTTATGACTGCTGTACAGGATATGGCTGACTGGGCAAAGAAGGAAGGCTTTAAGGATTACAATGACTTCCCTATTTCAGTAGAGGTAAACCCTCATTTTGACAAGGCCGAGGATATCATAAACATGGCTCGTGAGCTTCATGCTATTTCGCCCTGCTTTGTTATAAAGATCCCCTGCATCCCCGGTGGTGTTGAGGCTGCAAGAAAGCTTGAAAAGGAAGGTATCCGTACAAACCTTACTCTGGTATTTTCTCCCGCACAGGCTATATGGGCAGGAAAGTTCGGCTGCAAGTTCGTATCTCCCTTCATTGGATGGAAGGAATCAAACGGCGAGGACTGCAGACAGTACATCCAGGATATCGTAGACATCTATGCAAACTTCGACTGGCTTCGTGAGACAGAGATCATCTGCGCAGCTATCCGTACACCCAAGCAGTTTGTAGACTGTGCAGTTGCAGGTGCTGATATCGTTACTGCTGGTCTGGCTGTATACAAGGATGCTATAGCTCATCCTTACACCGACATGGGTATGGGACGTTTCACTGCAGCATGGGATAATACTGCAAAATAAATTTTCGACCTAATGTACAACCGGAGCGCATTTGTAATAATGGGAAGGCTCCGGTTGTTTTTTTATAGTATCAGGAGCGGATTATGACAAAAGAACAAATAGAACTTTTAGAGCATCTGAATGAGGTCAATGACGTAAAGATATACTCTGTGGAGGATGAGGAATTTGCACCCTATGGGCGTATATTAAACGGGGTGGATTTTTCGGATGCAATCAGATATATGGTCCAGTATACAGACATACCAAAGGAGGGGAATATATACATTCCCTCGGATGAGAGGATGGAGGCTCTGCCGGTATGCCGGTATGTTTCGGATATTGTATACGGCGGCATGCCCATACAGATGGGTTACTGCAACGGACGCAATTCCACCTACAACGGTTTTGAATATCACAAGGGCAGCGAGATAAATGTGGCATGCTGTGATTTCATGTTAGTGCTGGGTCATGTGTGGGAGATAAAGGACAACTCCTATAAAAACAGTGATGCAAAGGTATTTTTCGTACCGGAGGGTACTGCAATAGAAATGTACCAGACCACCCTGCATTTAAGCCCCTTAAAGGTTTCGGATGAGGGCTTCAGGGGAATAGTGGTGCTGCCCAGGGGCACAAATACTCCTTTGGAAAAGAGACCCGAAAGCTGCAACTGCGGTGATGCAAAGGTGGTGGGAGAGGATCCGGAAAAGGTGCTGCTTTTACAAAAGAATAAATGGGTGATAGCACATCCCGAGAGAGAGCCCCTTGTAAAGCAGGGTGCCCACACAGGGATCATAGGTGAAAATAAGGAATTATTCTACTGATTAAAAAGTGTGAGGTAGTATGGTAAAGGTTGCGATAGTGGAGGATGAGGATCATTTTGCATCCCAGCTGGCAGAGTATCTGAAAAAGTATGAAAAGGAACACGGTGTATCCTTTGAGCTGGTTCGTTTTACAGACGGAGACGAGATCACAGAAAGGTATTCCGGGGACTATGATATCATACTTATGGATATCCAGATGCAGTTTATGGACGGCATGACCGCTGCGGAAAAAATAAGAGAGCTGGACTCCGAGGTGGTGATAATTTTCATTACCAATATGGAAAGCTATGCCATCAGGGGATATCAGGTGGATGCTTTGGACTATGTCTTAAAGCCCATAAGCTATCCCTCATTTTCCCTGAAGCTGACCCGGGCACTGGAACGGGTGGACAACCGCAGTGAACATACCATAGTGATCCAGGTTTCCTCCGGCAGGCTTAAGCTGACCTCCGACATGATCTATTATGTGGAAAGCGACAAGCACAACCTGATCTATCACACAAAATCCGGGGAGCATACCACCAGGCAAAAGCTGTCGGATGCTGAAGAAAAGCTTTCAGCCTACGGCTTTTTCAGGGTAAATAAAGGCTGCCTTGTGAATCTTCGATATGTGGACGGAGACAGGGACGGCTGCTGCATAGTGGGGGATGACATGATACAGATAAGCCGTGCCAGAAGACAGGATTTTATGGCAGCCATGGCAGAGTACATAGGCTCCTTTTAGGGAGCCTATGTACTTCGTTTTTTAAAAGAGGTTTTTATGGGAGAAAATTTATTTTCTGACATACCCAGGATATACACCGGAATAGCGGAGATAGGTGCCTGTGTCTGTGGCTGTCTGCTGTGCAGAAGAAAGGTCTCAAACATCAGGTTTTTCATATATGCTGCGATCGCCATGGTGGTACAGTGTGTATTTTTGGAGCTTACAAATAATGTAAAAATATACTTCTGGCTTCCATGTATGCTGGTGGCATTTCTGGTGATGTATGGTCTGATGAGATCAGTCATAACGGCATCAGACAAGACCCTTTTATTTTTTACACTTCATGCCTTCTTGCTTTCTGAGTTTGCCGCCTCACTGGAATGGCAGTTGTCATTGTATTTTGAATACGACCTGGGTATAGGACCACCGGCAAGATATATTACCCTTGTGGTGGTTTATGCACTGGTATTCTGGGGAGTGTATAATCTGGAACGGGAGCTTATAAAGGATGTGGAAAGCGAGTATTCCAAAAGGGACGTATTTATACTGCTGATCATTGTGCTCTTTACCTTTGCCGCCAGTAATATCAGTTTTATTCTGCCCATCAATGTGTTTACGGGAGGAACTCCCCGGGAGAATTTCACTCTAAGGACCGTGGTGGATCTGGGAGGACTTGCCATCCTATATGCCTTTAGAAGCAGGATAAGGGAGCTGCAGTCCGCGAAGGAGCTTGCCACACTTAGTACGGTGCTTCAATCCCAGTATGACGGCTACCGTAACTATCAGGAAATGATAGACCTTATAAACTTCAAGTACCACGATCTTAAAAACCAGCTGATAGGTCTTTTGGCAGAAGAAAACTTAGCCAGGCAAAAGGAACTTATAGCTCAGATGCAAAAGGATCTGGAAAAATACAGACCGGAGCATAAGACCGGCAACAAGGTTTTGGACACGCTGCTTGCAGGAAAGACCACAAGGCTTCGAAATAATGACATTAAATTCACCTGTGTGGCGGACGGCACCATCCTTTCGGATATTCATGTTACGGACATCTGCAGTATATTCGGAAATGCCTTGGACAATGCCATAGAGTATGAGGCTACCGTGGCTGATCCGGAAAAGCGGATCATTCACATGACTTTAGCTGCCAGACAGGGATATATTTTTATCGAGGTCTCAAACTACATAGAAAACGAGATAAAAATGAAAAACAATATGCCCCAGACCACCAAGCAGGACAAGAAGCTGCACGGCTACGGGGTGAAAAGCATAGAATACACGGCGAAAAAATACAACGGCACCCTTACCTACACCCAGCACGATCATATGCTGGAAATGAAAGTTTTAATACCGCATCACTAAAACCGTTTGTGACACATTTTATACCATTTGTGCCACAGACGGTTTCTTTTTGTTTTTTCTGTTATCATGTCTTGTCGAAGGGGTTTGTATATTAGGAGGATGTTTATGAAACATAAAGATATAGTAAGTCAGATGACCCTTGAGGAAAAGGCAGCATTTTTAGGAGGTGCCGGTGAATGGAGCACCTATGCTTTTCCCAGACTGAAAGTACCTGAGATGATCATGTCTGACGGCCCTCACGGGATCCGCAGGCAGGCGGGAGCCGGGGATCATCTGGGACTTAATGAATCTCTGCCTGCCACCTGCTTCCCTACGGCTGCCACCATGGCAAACAGTTGGGACGAAGCCTTGGGAGAAAAGGTGGGAGTAGCTCTTGGTGAGGAGGCAAAGGCGCTGGGAGTAAATATCCTTTTGGGACCGGGACTTAACATAAAAAGAAGTCCTCTTTGTGGCAGAAATTTTGAATATTTTTCCGAGGATCCCTATCTGGCAGGCAAGATGGCAGCCTCATATGTAAGGGGGATCCAGTCGCAGGGAGTCTATTCCTGTATAAAGCATTTTGCGGTGAATTCCCAGGAGGAACGCCGGATGGCAATGGACTCGGTGGTGGATGAAAGGACCCTGCGGGAGATATACCTTACGGGCTTTGAGATCGCCATTAAGGAAGGCGGCGCCAAGTCCATCATGA
>CAMOZG010000032.1 GCA_946630825.1 uncultured Lachnospiraceae bacterium | reverse complement strand
TCATACATCCAACCAAAAAAGAATATATGGAATTTACAGCGCCTTTGCCGGAGTATTTTAAGGACCTTTTGGCGAAGCTTGGGTTGGAACAATAAATCTTTACAATGAGATATTTATCAAATCAAAACGGGGAGGAAGCCATTCAAGCGCGTAAGCGCGTCAAAATACGACGATGCAGCGACCGTCTGAATAGCCACAATAATGCTACAGAACCGTATTTCTTTCAGACGCATGCAGACCTTTATTAAGGACTGCGACAGGATAGTTGTATTTCAAAACGGAAATATTGTGGAAGAGGGTAATTATGATGAAGAAAAGATCAATTTTCAGAAAAAAAACATTGGAGCGGATATCTTCTCCGGAGCAACTTACGGATTATCTGCGTGTCACCGACCCGGGGATCTGGGTGTTTTTGTCCGCTGTAATACTTTTACTGGTGGGTATGCTTGCCTGGGCGGCAGTTGGCACCATAGAGACGGTTGCTGCCGGAAAGGCAGTGGTGGAGGACGGCAGGGCTGAGGTTATCATCACTGACTCCGTAGACGGTGACCTTGCCACAGGTATGCCCATAAGGATCGCAAAGGAGGAGTCGGTGGTATCAAAAATCAGTGAGGATGAGTATGGAAGAGCCCTTCTTTACTGTGAAACCGCACTGCCTGACGGCACCTATGATGCCGACATCATCACCGAGCAGATCCATCCAATAAGATTTTTGATAGATAACAGGTAACTTCCATGGCAAATAGAATTCATCCAACAATAAAAAAAGGCATAGCCAAGGTGCCTGTGGTAATGCAGCTTGAGGCTTTGGAATGTGGGGCGGCAGCTCTTGACATGGTGCTGGCATATTACGGCAAATGGATCCCATTGGAGCAGGTGAGAAGTGACTGCGGAGTTTCTCGGGACGGATCAAAGGCCAGTAATATATATAAGGCGGCAGAAAACTATGGTTTTAAGGTGAAAGCCTTCAGGACATCCCCGGAGACACTGAAAAAAGAAGGCAGTTTTCCCTGCATCATTCACTGGAATATGAACCATTTTGTGGTACTTTGCGGATTCAGGGGAGACAAGGTTTACTTAAACGACCCTGCCAGGGGAAATGTGAAGGTAAGCTATGAGGAGTTTGACCGCTCCTTTACAGGGATTTGTATTATCCCCACTCCGGGAGATGGCTTTGTCCCGGAAGGAAAGCCCAAAAGCACTTTGGCCTTTGCCAAAAACAGGCTTACGGGGGCAGGAGCAGCCGTTGTTTTTGTGATGATAACCACAGCACTTACCTATCTTTTTGGGATATTTGACTCGGTAACCTCCCGGATATTCATGGACAGACTGCTTACGGGTACAAACCAGAATTGGCTCTATCCCTTCTTAATGATCGTGGTGGCTTTAGCCCTCATAGAGATTTTAGTCCAGGCTGCCCAGGCCATATACAGCCTTCGGCTTAACGGAAAGATGGCTGCCATAGGAAGCTGCTCTTATATGTGGAAGGTGCTTAGGCTTCCCATGGACTTTTTCTCCCAGAGGCTGGCAGGGGATATACAGGGCAGGCTTTATGTCAATGCTTCCATAGCTCAGACTCTTGTGGTGACCTTTGCTCCTATGCTTTTAAACTCTGTTATGATGGTATTTTATCTGGTTCTTATGTTGAAGCAGAATACACCCCTTACCATGATAGGGCTTATTACTCTGGTATTAAATATGCTTGTATCACAGGTGATCGCTCAAAAGAGAGTCAATATATCAAGGGTGGCCATGAGGGATACGGGAAAGCTTTCTGCGGCCACGGTGACTGGAATCGAAATGATAGAGACCATAAAGGCCAGCGGAGCGGAAAGCGGCTTTTTTAAAAAATGGTCAGGATATCAGGCAGCCGTAAATAAGGCACAGACAGAGTCTCAGAAAACCACATTAGTATGGGGGATTATACCGGCTTTCTTTTCAGACCTGGCCAGATACACGGTTCTCTTTTTGGGAGTTTATATGACCATGCAGGGCAGCTTTACACTGGGTATGGTAATGATGTTTTCCGGCTTCTTAAATTCCTTTATGGAGCCGGCCATGACCTTTGTGGCGGCGAGACAGACCATACTTGAGATGCGTACCCAGATGGAGAGGGTAGAGGATGTGATGCAATACCAGGAGGATCCGGTTTTTGAGGGATCAAAGGAGAACACTGACATCCTTCCTACCAAGCTTTCGGGAGAAATTCAGATAGATAATCTTTCCTTTGGATACTCCAGGCTGGAGCCACCGCTGATACGAAACTTTAACCTAAAAATCAAGCCCGGGGAGAGAGTGGCAATAGTTGGCGCATCAGGCAGCGGAAAATCTACTATTTCAAAGCTTATATCCGGGCTGTACCAGCCTATGAGCGGAGATATTCTTTTTGACGGCAAGCCCATGAGAGAGTGGCCCAGGGAATCCATTACCGCCTCACTTGCAGTGGTGGATCAGGACATAATTCTTTTTGAAGGGACCATATCGGACAATATCCGTATGTGGGATGAATCCATAGAGGATTTTGATGTGATCATGGCTGCCCGTGATGCGGGACTTCATGACGAGATACTTATGATGCCGGGGGGATATAATCACAAATTATCTGCCGGAGGTCGTGATCTTTCGGGAGGTCAGCGCCAGAGAATGGAGATAGCGAGGGTGCTGGCGCAGGATCCCACAATTATCATCTTGGATGAAGCCACAAGTGCCCTGGATGCAAAAACCGAGTATGAAGTGGTAAACGCCATAAAAGAGAGGGGGATCACCTGCATAGTGGTGGCTCACAGGCTTTCCACCGTAAGAGACTGTGATCAGATCATAGTTTTGGATCATGGCAGAATCTCTGAGATCGGAACCCATGATGAGCTTATGAAAAAAAATGGCGCGTATTTTGAGCTTGTGACCAGCGAGTGAGGCAAATTAAGAATTTATTTAGGTGCATCACGGTTGAGTGAGGATTATAAATTGGATTTATTTGGCGAACAGATAGAAGAGAGAAAAAGAGCTGATCAAAGGGCTTTGGAAGAGTCCTTTGAAAGTGTTGCAAAGGTGGCCCTGGGTGAACGGATCACGGAGCGTATCACAGACCGGCAGATAGATACCAGACAGGCTTTGGATGAGATATTCAGATACTACCATAAAAAGCCTGTGGAGGTTCCGGAGTCAGTGTCAAATGCCGAAGCGGAGATGGACTATTGTCTTAGGCACTACGGCTTTTTGTCCAGGGATATAGAGCTTTCGGATAAGTGGTATGATGATGCCTTTGGCCCTATTATGGGTTTTAAAAAGGATGATGGGACACCGGTGGCACTTTTGCCTCATGTGATCCACGGATATTATTACAAAGACAAGGCTACCGGAAAGCATATAACAATAAATAAAAAGAATGCCAAGCTTTTCGAGCTGGAAGCCCTTTGTTTTTACAGACCGCTGCCTCTTAGGCCTATAGGAATATCTGATCTATTGGCATATCTGGGGCAGAGTATAAGCATAAGCGACTACGGTTTTGTGATACTTACAACTTTAATCGTGACAACACTTGGGCTTCTGATACCGAAGCTCACTGCGGCTGTGACAGGTCCCATATTGCATGGCAGGGATACCGGGGCTCTTTTAGGGGCGGCAGTATTTATCATGTGTATAACCCTTTCCACACAGCTTTTGTCAATGGCAAACAATATGTTAAAGCAGCGGCTTTCCGCAAAGACTTCTCTGGCGGTGCAGTCCTCCATGATGATGAGGCTTTTATCCATGCCGGTAAGCTTTTTCGGAGGCTATTCCCCGGGAGAGCTGCAAAGCCGTCAGGCCTCTGTAAATGAGCTTTCCACCATGATCATGAATATGGTTATGCAGACGGGACTTACTGCGTTGTCCTCACTTTTGTATGTGACCCAGATTTTTAATTTTGCACCCTCACTTGTGGTGCCGTCTGTCATCATTGTAATCCTGACGACGGCCTTTTCCATAATTACCACCCTGGCGGAGATAGATATATCAAGGCAGCGGAGGGATCTGTCGGCAAAGGAATCGGGACTCAGCTATCAGCTCATTACGGGAGTGCAAAAGATCAGGCTTTCGGGCTCCGAAAAGAGGCTTTTTGCCAGGTGGCTGTCACTGTACTCAAAGGGGCTGGCGCTTACCTATAATCCGCCACTTTTTATCAAGTTAAGCAGCGTGATCTCCAATGGCATAGGTATGTTTGCCACCATCATAATGTATTATCTTGCCATAGAAAGCGGTATAGAACAGTCGTCATACTTTGCCTTTACGGCTGCCTACGGATCCCTTATGGGTGCTTTTAGCGGCTTAAGCGGTATAGCCCTTAATGCTGCAAAGATAAAGCCTGTGCTTGAGATGGCGGAGCCTTTTTTAAAGATCGAACCTGAAAGCTCCACAAAACGGGAGATAGTGACAGGAATTTCGGGAGCCGTAGAACTGGCCCATGTGTCCTTCAGATATGAGGAAAACAGCCCTCTTATCATAGATGATCTGTCCCTTGCCATAAGACCTGGGGACTATGTGGCAATAGTGGGAAAAACCGGCTGCGGCAAATCCACGTTGATAAGACTGCTTTTGGGATTTGAGACCCCCGAAAAGGGAGCCATCTATTATGACGGCAGGGATATATCGACCCTTGATCTGGGATCCCTTCGGAAAAACATAGGTACCGTGACCCAGGACGGAGGACTTTTTGCGGGAGACATATATCAGAATATTTCCATCACAGCACCTCATCTTACCATGGATGAGGCATGGGAAGCGGCAGAGATCGCCGGCATAGCCGAGGATATACGTGAGATGCCCATGGGTATGTTTACCATGATATCCGAGGGCTCGGGGGGTGTCTCCGGAGGGCAGAAGCAGCGGCTTATGATAGCCCGGGCTGTGGCACCAAAGCCAAAGCTTCTGATATTTGACGAGGCTACCTCTGCCATGGATAATAAGACACAGAAAAAAGTGTCCGAGGCGTTGGATAAGATGGGCTGCACCCGTATTGTGGTGGCACACAGACTCTCCACCATCCGCCACTGTGACCGGATAGTGGTAATAGACGGCGGACATATAGTAGAGGATGGTACCTATGAGGAGCTGATAGCGCAGAACGGTTTTTTTGCAGAGCTGGTGGAAAGACAGAGACTGGATCGGTGAGAAAAGGTGTCATGAAATGGATTTTGAGGAAATATTTGAAAATTACTACGACAGGATATACCGATATGTATATTCGATCCTCTTAAACAGAGAAAATGCCGAAGAGGTGGTATCGGAGACCTTTCTTGCCGCCTACAGGGCATATCACAGGTATGATCCAAAGATGGCATCCCCCTCCACCTGGCTTTTTCGTATCGCCCACAACAAGACAGTGGATTTTGTAAAATCTCCGGCGTATAGCAGGGTGGTACCCCTGTCAGATGAGGAGCTCCATGGGGGAATATCCGATCATACAAATGACATAGAGAAGAGGGATATGGTGGAAAGATTATATGAGAAGCTTTCCATTGAGGAGAGAGAATTTCTGGACATGCGCTATGTGATGGATCTGAAAGACCGGGAAGTGGCCGAAATCCTCGACATCCCCGAAAAAACCATAAACAAGAGATACCAGAGACTGTTAAAAAAATGCAGGGAGATTCTATGAAAAGGTGAACCTTTTTTGTCTCCAAACATTATTAAGGATCGTATATAGTTCAGATTGTTTAATCATCCGGGTGAGAGATATGGGAAATAGTGAAGATAAAAAGATTGAAAAGCTATTGCATGAGGGGGCTGCGATCAATCCCGCTCACAAGAGTGCTCTTTGGAAGAAGCTGCAGGATGGCGACACCGAGCTTTCCGTAGAGGATCTGGAGGGAGTTATTGGGGGAGTCTCTGTTGAAGCGCAGGAGTTTTTGAGCTGGCCCGATATGCAAAAGTCTTTTAAGGAGGATACATAAGTATGTCCTACTACATACTGGAAAAGGGCTTTGAGCTTCGGGGCTGGAAGGGGCTGCCCTTTGGGCTCAGACAGCCCAATCCGCATTTTACGGAGTTTTTTAACAAGGAGCAATACAAGCTCATATATGCCCTGGATGGACGGCATGACATAAATGAAGAAGCACTTACAAAGGTTCAGCAATTTCTTTTAAAGAGGGTTGTGGAAAGACATATAGCGCACCCATCTGATGGGACAGAGAGACTGGATCCCCATCAGGAATACAGGACTTATCCGGGTATGTACAAGTCCAGCGTCCAGTGGTCCATTACCGGCAGATGCAATTACAACTGCAGGCACTGCTTTATGTCGGCTCCGGATTATGAGGGAGAGGACTTAAGCCTGGCACAGTCGGAGCATATCATGGACGAGCTTATAAAAAATGGGATAAAGTCCGTGGCCATAACCGGCGGAGAGCCCTTTGTAAATCCTCATT
Organism: uncultured Lachnospiraceae bacterium; assembly: GCA_946630825.1. Lineage (GTDB taxonomy): Bacteria > Bacillota > Clostridia > Lachnospirales > Lachnospiraceae > JAILEN01. The sequence goes on along the minus strand of CAMOZG010000032.1, from coordinate 8,687 downwards.
TTTATGATATCCTTGATGGCATGAAGGAGAGGGGACTGGTTCTGGATACCCTCTATTCCAACGGAAAGCTGGTGGATGAAAAGCTTCTGGATGAGCTGGAAAAGAGAGATATACCCCCGGCCTTTCACATAAGCTTTGACGGCATAGGCTGGCATGACTGGCTCAGGGGCGTGGAGGGAGCAGAGGAGATAGCGATAAATGCCTTCAAGCTCCTTAGATCCCGGGAATATCAGACCAGTACCTCCATGTGTCTGCACAGACACAATATCGGGGATCTGAAAGAGAATATAGACCTGTTGGCATCCTTAGGCCTTGTTCATGTAAAGATGAATGTGGCATCCCCCACCGGCAGATGGAAAAATGAAACAGAGCATTTTCTCACCCAGGACGAGGCAAATCAGGCAATACTGGATTATATCCCACAGTATGTGGAGGATGGTATGCCGGTGTCGGCTCAGTTTTGCGGGATACTGGAGTTTGACAGGGAGAAAAAAAGGATCCATGTACCATATCAAAAGTATTCCGGCGTGGATGGATGTGAGGAGGTTTATGCCTGTGGTGCAGTCAAAACCGGTATGTATATAAGTCCAAAGGGTCGGGTGCTTCCATGCATGACCATGGGCGGTACAGCCATAGATCCCACCTTTGATTCCCTGCTTGAAAAGCCTTTGTCAGATATATTGACAGATTCACACTACCGTGACACCTGCCTTATGAAGATGGGCGAGTGTATCAGTCATAATGAAAAGTGTATGGAGTGCAAATACAGGCTGCTTTGCGGGGCGGGGTGCAGAGCCTGCGGCTGCGGAGAGATCGGAATGGATTACAGGGCTGTTGATGAGGACACCTGCGATTTCTTCACTCATGGATGGTACGAAAAGGCACAGGATGTGATAGAGAAATATAAAGACAGTTTTCCTACAGCAAGCTATGAAAACAAGTAACAAAGGGACTTTATATAAAACATAAAAGTCCCATAAAAAATAATCATTTATTTAAAGGAGGACACGAAAATGGCAAGTCAGAAATTGGTAGATCAGGCAGTAGCAATCTTAAATCAGCTTGAAGATTCTCAGTTAGAGGAATTCATTAATCTTGCTGAGAAGAAGAAGGAAGAGGGTGTATTCGGGCAGGAGCTTTCTATGGATGAGCTTGATGCGGCTGCAGGAGGTAACGCAGGTGAAGAAGGTGCTGAATGGGTGGGATCGATTCTTTCACAGGATGACGATCCGAATGATTGCACACAATCGGATAAGCGCAATATTTACGGCGGTGGTGGTTTCCCCAATTGTGCCGCAACGGTAGAGGATGGAAGCAGATGTGCCGGCAATGATGCTTGTGTGGTCGGTGCTGTAAGATATACGGGGATGGATTGCAGGTTGTTCAACTGTACCAAGGCCTGGAGATAAACAGTCGGCAAGGCAAGTTTGTAAAGGAAATAATTATGAGTTATAAAAAAAATTCAAGTCGAGTAATCAGTATGCTTTTGGCTCTTTGTCTGGCCGTTAGTCTATTTTCAGGTTGTGCCGCGAAGGAAACAGCAACAACAGATGAGCCTGAGATGACCAGGGCAGGGGAAGATGGTTTTTTGCATGTGGACTATAATTCCTCCGGTGAATATACGGTAAGCTTTGGAGCCGGTGACTTTGTCACATCGGAGTCTCATGCCGAAGAAGAGATGGATCGCGAGTTTTTAGCTGATGCTGAGATGACCGGGATATCTGAGGAGACAGATGTGGCAGTATCGGAAGAAGCCGCAGATACAGCCCCGAATGAAACCGGACAGGACGTTTCGGATGAAACCGAACAGGATGTCTTAGATGAAGCTGAACAGGCTGTTTCAAATGAAACCGAGCAGGACGTTTCAGATGATACTGCGACAGAAGGAACCGAAGAGTCATCCAGCATATATTTCTCTGGCTTAAAACAGGAGGATATAAGTATCATCTATTCGCTTCAGGAGGACGGGTCTGATGATGTAGCTGAACGCAGTGCGGCAATAACAGCATTTAGTAACGAGGGTGGTATTATAGAAATCTCCTTTACAGATCCTGATGCGGCAGAATACAAGACCGGAGGTTATCTGGTAAGTGTTTTAGACGGAAAAAGCGGTACCATGATCGAAGTGGATTTTCCCGATCACAGCATTACGACAGATGTATCTGAAATATCGGCAGCATCAGATAGTAATGAGGTGACACTTTCTCTGGCAGAGGGTTCATTTTCCGACAGTATAGCACCAGGAGACATCACCTTGGATCAGTCATTCAAGGATATGACGGTAGATGCGGTCTCTGCAAACGGTGGATATCTTACGGTGTCTCTTTCCGGCAGTCCGGTGATAGATACTGAGGTTTCAAATGTCTACACTGCAGGGGAGATAAGGGTATCTTCTGATGCTGTGGTGGATGCGATATCCGATATATCTGCCTATGTTGATGTGCAGGCACCTATGATAGGTGTCGATCACACTGCTGTTGAGGCAGAGGGAGGACAGGTTACCTTCCCTGTCACACTGACCGGGGTAGAGGCCGGTGCTGTGTCGGAGTCTGATGTCAGCTTTGACGGAGCCGGAACTGTCACCGGTGTAAGCGCAGAGGGTGATACTCTCCTTGTTACGGTAAAACCGGACGACGGTGATACAGATGGACTTTACGGCGATCTGTCCGTAGGAGATGCCAGCATGGTGGTGGGTACGTCCCATGCATCCGTGGGAACGGTATTTGATTACATAGAGGAGGATGGAGATGACCTTCTTGTCACTCTTAATATGTATTCCGTAATGGGAACCATATCAGAGGATATCAGCGAGAAAAGCTTTGAACTGGATATGGGATTTGAGGGCGGAAAGGTAGAAAGCATAAGCCGTACCGATGAAAAAAATGCCGAGGTGATCATCCGCTTTCCTGCAAACGGCATGACTGCGGAGGATTATGACATAATCGGAGAGTTCAGGCTCATGGAGGGGGCTTTGATCGACGATAACGGAGCTTTGGCTCCTGAGTTTGTTTATTCGAGGCGGTATGTGCCGGAGGAGCTTGGCCGGGATCGGACTCCGCTGGATCAGATCAAGGATTATGCGGATATCGGACAGAAGGTTTATAAATACGGCAAGCCTGTATATGATATCGCCACAGCTATCTCTTCGGGTAATTATTCCGGTGCGATTACGGGAGCCTTCAGCTTTTTCTCCCTTATTTTTGGCAACGGCAGCGAAGAAGTGGATGTAGGGAAGGAATTAAAGGAGATAAAGGCTGAAATTGCAAATGTTCAAACCACACTTAAGGAGATTGATGAGAAGGTAGGCCGGATTGAGGCACAGACAGAGCAGAACCGTCTGGTGGATTTTGAAAATAATGTAGGATTAGTAGAGTCATATTCTGGTTTGCTGGAGCAAAGGCTTGCCATTGCAAAGAGCGAGCTTGAAAAGCAGGGTATAAAAGCGCCTAAAAATGATAAAGAGTCAATAGCATATTATGATAAGCTCATCAAGTATTGTACCGATAAGGAAAAGGCGGGTGATACGCGCTTCAGAAAATTTGAGGATAATATGGCAAAACTTTTGGATTATTTCCTGAAGGTTTCAATTGAAGCGTCAAAAAAGGAAGCCTCCAGTCCATTCTATGCTTTTGAGAATTATTACATGGAGCATTATAATTTCAGTACACAAAGCTATCATATTAGAGCGGCATATATGGCAAACGTGGATCTTCAGCTTAAGAGAGCGTATAACATTTTGGCGATATATCATAATATACCGGCATATCCGGATGAAAATGTGGAAATATCAAAGAGGTTCATTGAAGCAGTAACTGCCATAGAAAACAGGGATCTTGGCTCAAGCCCCGCAGATGTACCATCCGGAAAGGCAAAAATTTACTCCAGTACCTTTAAAAAGACCTTTGTTGAGGGATTTGTAGGAGGCTATCTGAATTATGATGGAAATGATCTGGCAAACTGCTTTGGTACATATACCTCAAAACTGTATGGCAGCACCATGAAGGATGATCTTACAAGAGCCGGGTTTGATCTGAAAAATGCAGAAGCCTTTGGATTAAAGAAAACAAAGGGACCTGTTGCTGAACTTATAAAAGTTTCCAAGTACCAATACCAAGCTGCGGGAAACTGCTACTACCATGATTACATTCTTTTCAGTAACGGACAAAAAAAGAACACAAGAACATACAGAGACCAAACAGTCACATATATGTTCTTCCCTCTTGATGAAAGTATGAGAAAACTTTCCAAAGGATAGGGAAAAAGAGGGTGCAAGTCACCCTCTTTTTTTGTATAATTGTAATGAAAAGCTAACCCTTTTGTCACCTTCTACAAGATTATGAAAAAAATAACTATTACAATATTATTACTATGCTTACTGATGGCGCTTACCGGGTGTGGTGTGGAGGACAATACAGCCACGTCGGTTTCGGATGAGCCTGAGATGACCCGGGAAGCAGGTTCGGATGAGGGCACCTGGTGTCTGGCACTGTATCTGTGCGGCAGCAATTTAGAGAGCCGCCAGGGCTGGGCCACAAAAACCATAAATGAGATCACCGGTACTGATATCCCGGATAATGTCACTGTGGTTATAGAGACAGGCGGCAGCAAAAAATGGCGAAATGACACCGTAAAGTCCGAAGAGCTTGGGCGGTATGTAGTATCACATGGAGCCCTTGAGGCAGTTGAAAGTGAGCCTCCCACATCTATGGGAGAGTCGCAGACTCTTTCGGATTTTCTCACCTTCTGCCAGACAAATTATCCTGCCGACCATACGGCGGTGGTATTGTGGGATCATGGCGGAGGTCCCATGGTGGGAGCCTGCTATGATGAAAATCAAGGCTTTGATGCTCTGTCACTGTCTGAATTGGATGAAGCCTTTGGTGTGGGAGTGGCAGCCAGAGGAGGAGATCTGTATGATATAGTGGGCTTTGATGCCTGCCTTATGGGATCGCTGGAGACGGCCGCAATGCTTTCGGATGCTGCGGACTATATGGTGGCGTCCCAGGAGATAGAGCCGGGAGCAGGCTGGGACTACAGGGTGCCCATAGAGGCTATGGGGGCAAACAGGTCTGTCGACCAGGTGGCGTCCATAATCTGCGACGGATATATGGCAAAAAGCGAGGAGAGAAAAAAAGGTACAGCAGCCACTCTTTCTGCCGTTGATCTGTCAAAAATCAACGATATCAAAGATGCGATCCTTTCTGCCCTTGATTCTCTCCATGAGGCAGAGGGTAATGAGGTTGGGGCACTCAGGAGGCTTGCCTATGGCTCCAGATCAGCAGAGGGCTTTGGAGGAGCCACTGATGAGGAGGGCATGAGCAACCTCATAGACTTAAAAGGCCTGGCTGATGCCCTTTCGACAGACGAGAAGCTAAATGGCACAGGCTGGAAGCGGGTGGCGGATGCAGTGGATGCAGCCGTGATAAACAATGTAAATGGGGCGGCCGTTTCGGGAGCGCATGGTCTTTCCATCTGGTATCCCAGGGCGTTTTTACACAGTGACCTGTCGAATTACGTGTCTATATCACCCCTGAGTGGATATGCAGGTGTCCTTAATGACTACTTTTCCGCCAGCCTTGGGCAGATCGCTTTTTCTGACAGCGGCTCCATAGGGGAGGACGGATTTTTATCTATTACCATAGCACCGGAGGCACATTCATCCTTTTACAATGTATATGTGGTAAACCGTCGGGTGGATGGGGACTACATGGATAAAAACATAGATATCTATGATGACTGGGATACGCTTACCTTCAGATACAATCCGGCGGATGCGGTAAGGATCACTATAGATGATATGACACTGGATGCACAGGTAATAGATTATGATGAGGACCGCATGGTCTTTTCCTGTCCAGTGATGGTAAATGGCGAAAGGAAAAACCTGCGAATTGCCTGGATCTGGGACACCTATGAAGAGGGGCACTATGAGCTTTTGGGTGCCTGGAGCGGAGTGGATGAGACCACAGGCCTGGCTGACCGGATGGATGAGGATATAAAGCCCGGGGATGAGATTGGGGCAGTATCCTTAAGCACAGGTGATGTCAGGGATTCGATCATCCTTTCCGGTGAGCCTGTAATTGATGAGGCTCCCATGGAACCGGGATCATATGAATGTTATTTTGTAGCCCAGGATCTGCATGGAAAGGAGTATGTGTCGGATACCATTTCATATAAGGTGACTGAGGCGGGAGACACTGTTCTGTAACAAAGAAAGGACAAGCTTATGGAAAAGGAAAAAGAAACTGATACTCAGAAGGATGATGAGAAAGTAGGTCTTACGGTGTCAGAGTTGGATGCGGTTTCCGGTGGGCGTCCGCCTGCACATCATGAGACGCCTCACAGTTCTGATGATGACAGGAAATAGGCAGGAGGATATAAAATGCTTAATATAACTACGTCTTCCGAAGATAATGCAGTTATTATATTTTTAGAGGGAAGGCTGGATGTAAATGCGGCAGTGGAAGCTGACCGCACCTTTACGGAGGTTTTATCACAGACAGACAGTGTGGTGCTGGATCTGCAAAAGCTGGAATATGTGGCCAGTGCCGGTCTGCGCGCCATAAAAAAGCTGCGTTTTAATCTAAAGGAAAAGGGTGGCTCTCTTTTGGTCCGCAACGCCACCGCTGAGGTCATGAATATATTTGAAATGACAGGTATTGCGGCTATTCTGAAGTTTGTATGATCTTGATAGGAGTGTCAGTCTGTGTTTAGACATAAGAAAAAGGGTTCTGCGAAAAAAAGAAAGGTAAGTCTGCTTATATCAGTAGGACTTTTGCTGACAGTTGTTTTTTTATCGTCAGTTCTCTTAAACTCAGCAGAGTTTCGTTATCTGTATTATGTGGTTCAGACCGGAAAGGCTAATGATGACGGGAAACGCATAGTAGATTACGTCAGGGATGAGCTATACAGCTATGAGGCTCTTCCATGGCTTATGACCTATTGGAAAGAACACAGCAATTCCATGGATATTCCCATAGGCGGATTAAAGGATCCAAACTGGAAGAAGAGTCATGATGATTTCATGGATGCCTTTGTAAAAAACATATCTATTGATGAGGTACAGGCTTTCTCAGAAGATGAGCAAAAAGAGTTTGCCGAAGTATGCTACATGAGATGCGCTTCATTTTTTGACAGGGTAAAGCAGGACTTTGATGTCAACAACATAAACTGCAGTATGTACAATGGTGACGGAACCTCCTTTGCTTTTTTTAAAAGTGTGGATGAGTCGTCAGCCAAAGGGCGTTACAGTCTGGGTGAAAGCTGGCCCTTTGATATTAAATTGCACTCTGTCGCATCAAAGATATATGATACCGGAGAGGATCAGGGAAATCTGGAGTTTGTTACATCTACAACAGATGATCAGAAGTACGCTTTTGTGTATTCTACCATAAAGGTGGAGGGACAAGTTGTGGGGGTGATATGTGAGACCATTCCAATAAGCGATCTGCTCGAACAGATATCCTTTGGGGTAGATGTTCTAAGAAAAGCCAACTTACAGTTTTTTATAATAGTTTTTATTATACTGTTATCACTGGTGTATTTTATGCTTATCCGACCACTGGTTCAGATACAAAAGGGTGTCCGTGGCTATAAAAGTGACAAGGACAGCGGCGCAATAGGAAAGAGGCTTAAGCGACTTGCGAAAAAGCAAAACGAAATAGGCATACTGGCAGAGGATGTGACAGAGATGGCGGTGGAGATGGATCGCTATGTGGAGGAGATCAAATCTGTCACCGCCGAAAAGGAGAGGATAGGTGCAGAACTTGATATGGCCGCATCCATCCAAAGCGGGAGCTTGCCCCACAGATTTCCTGCATTCCCGGAAAGAAATGAGTTTGATATCTATGCCATCATGGATCCTGCCAAGGAAGTGGGTGGGGATTTTTACGATTTCTTTTTGACAGACGATGACCATCTGGCCCTTGTGGTGGCGGATGTTTCCGGAAAGGGTATTCCGGCGGCACTTTTTATGATGGTCTCAAAGACCGTGATCCGTTCTTTGGCTAATACCCAAAAAAGTCCTAAGGACATACTTTATGCCGCAAACAGCATCCTTTGTCAGAACAATGAGGAGTTTATGTTTGTTACCCTGTGGCTGGGTATTTTGGAGATATCCACGGGAGAACTGGTATTTGCCGACGCAGGGCATGAAAAGCCGGCTTTATATCATGATAAGAAGTGGCAGCTTTTGGAAAAAAAGTCCATGGGAATGGCTCTCGGAATGGCAGATCCGCAGGAGCTTTTGGAGCTTGATGAAAAATACCAGTATACCGACACAATAATCAAGCTTGATCCGGGGGATATGATAATGCAGTATACCGACGGAGTTACGGAAGCATCTGATTCCGACAACAATCAGTTTGGAGAAGAAGGACTGTTATCGGCACTTTCCGTCATAACTGATACAACACCGGAAAAACTGCTGCTGCATGTACAAGAGGAGATAGACGATTTCGTGAAAAAGTCTCCCCAGTTTGACGACATTACCATGCTTGCGCTTCTATATAAGTGACAGAACCGTCCCTTTTGTCACATTTCATCATATTTTACGGCATTTGCCGCCTGCTGTTTGTGTTCGTCCTCAATGGCGGCATAGTAATTTATGGTGGTATTGATGTTTTCGTGACCCAAGACATCAGCCACCAGACGTATATCCCCGGTTTCCCTGTAAAGTGCGGTGCCAT
>CAMOZG010000031.1 GCA_946630825.1 uncultured Lachnospiraceae bacterium | reverse complement strand
CGGTTAAAAACCGATTGGTGGTATGGTAGTCATAAGATTTTAAAACGCTTATTACCTTCTAATAAAAAAGTAATCCGTGTATTTTATGTGGCATCTGAGAGAGCTTTTTGATATAATGTTAGTTGGGTTTTTAAACTGATACTAAAAAAGGAGGTTTATACATAATGGTACGTGAATTTAAAAAAGGTGAAGTAATTTTTTACGAAGGGGACATGGGGGATACTTTCTACGAGATAGTAGATGGTGTAGTTGGTGTATATACCGACTATGAAGCTCCTACGGAAAAGAAGCTTACAGAAGTTGAAAGCGGACATATCGTAGGTGAGCTTGCCCTGGTGGATGCTTATCCCAGGAGTGCCACAGTAGTCTGCCTGACAGACGTTAAGACAAATGAGCTTACCGTAGAGGATCTGATGGATTACTTTGACAAAGAGCCTGAAAAGGTCACCTTCATGATAAAGGAGATATCCGAAAGGATCTCCAGACTGACTGCTGATTACAATGATGCTGTTGCGACCATTGGCGGCATGTTCCCCAAGGACAGTGACAGAAAGCCGGGACTTGCTGAAAAGATCAAGCTTTTTGCCCAGAACTACAAAAATGCCATTAAGACCAATAAGATCTCCAGGGAATCCTTGGAGGAGATAGTACAGACAGGTCACGAGGACGGCTTCGGTAAAAATGTGGAGTCCTACAGCAAGGGCACCATCATTTTCAAGGAGGGTGAGCCCGGAAAGTGCATGTATGACATATTCACCGGTTCCGTAAATATCTACACCGGCTACGGCACACCTGATGAAAAGCTGATTACCACCATTGGTGTAAACAAGTTCTTTGGTGAGATGGGACTTATCAATAACTCACCCCGTACTGCTACAGCAGTGGTAAATGCAGACCGTACCACCATAATGAGCATGTACATGGAGGATTTTGAGGAGCTCTATGAGAAGAATCCTGTAAAGATCGAAATGCTTATCAAGCACATGGCATTCAGGGTCAGAAGACTTACAGATCAGTATGTGGATGCCTGCAAGCTCATATATGAGGTAAGTGAGGCTGAGGCATCAGGTAATGTTCCTGAGGAGCTTATAAAGGAAGTCAGGGATTTCCAGTCACAGTATTGATGCGGGGAGCGGACCATGGAATACGAGCAATATCAGGCGCAGCTTGATTTTATTTTTAACAATCTTGAGGATTCTGTGTGTATCACCGGTAAGTCCGGGGAGCTGGTATATGTCAATGACGCAGCCATGGAGCTTTTGGGTATCACAGAAAAAGGAGACGGCAGCGAGAAGATCTGGAAGGTGATACCTTATGTGGAAGCCAATGACGACCTGATACAGATGTTCATTGACGCCATTGTGGCAAAGGAAAAGACCATCCAGCAGATCGTAAACTACGAGAAAAATGATGGCTCCACCTGCAGGCTCAGGGTCAATATCACCTACTCCGATACCGGCGAGAGACAGTTTTTTGTAATAGTCATTACTAATCTGACTGAGCTTTTCAGGGTCAATGCGGCATTTGAAAGATACACCTCAACAGAGATAGCAAACTACGTGCTTAATGATCCCAATGGTGAAAAGCAGGGAGGCAGCACCAAAAATGTCACCATACTTATGAGTGATCTGAGGGGCTTTACCGCCTTAAGCACCAGGCTTTCCGCCCAGGAGCTCATCACTGTCTTAAATCACTATTTTGAGTCCATGATAGTGGTGATACAAAAGTACGGAGGCACCGTTATAGAATTTTTGGGAGACGGTATCTTTGTGGTTTTCGGTGCTCCAAAAGAGGATAAGGATCATGCCAAAAATGCTCTCTCATGTGCTTTGGAAATGGAAAATGCCATGGAGACTGTGAATGCCTGGAATGAAGAAAATGGCTATCCCACGTTGGAAATGGGCATAGGTATTAATTCCGGCAAGACAGTCCTTGGAAATATCGGCTCTGACAAAAAGATGAAGTACGGCTGCATGGGTGAGACAGTAAACCTTGCAGGCAGGACAGAATCCTTTACAGTGGGCGGACAGATCTATATTACAAAAAATACCGCAGATATGATAAAAGAGAAGCTTGCCATCAGTGAAGAGCAGAGCTTCATGCCCAAGGGCGCCAAGAAAGAATTGTCTATCTACAGCATAGTGGGATTAGGCGACCTTAAGCTTAATTCCTACAACGAAGAGATAAAATGGCAGGGCAGGACAAGCAGTGCTTCCATTACCTTTAGGGAACTAAAAGGTAAGGCAGTGGGAGACGAGGTCTTTTCCGGTGTCCTTACGGATATGTCGGAGGACGAAAAGTATGCCATTTTAAAATGTGATGAAAAGCTGCCCATGCTTATGAATCTTATGATAGATATAGGCGGAGATCTCTATGCCAAGATCACAGACTCCATAGGTGATGATTATTGCATATGCTTTACTGCAAAGCCCGAGGGATTTGTGCAGTGGTCCAAGTGGCAGTAAATATTGTCTTTTAATACGGCTGACCCAAAGATATTCTTTGGGTTGGTCGTTTTTTTACAAATTGCCGGACAAAAGACTACAGGTAGCCGGCACTTTTCGAAAGAGGATATAAAATTGATAGATCAGAGTGAAATTGTTGAATTGTATTTCGGAGATATGAATGATGAGCCCTTTGTGTCCATTTTGGATCAAAGGGCTGCCTGGCTTTCCTTTGTGGATATGATTTTGCTTCTTATGGCAAAGGAGGCGGAGACCAACAGCCCTACGGTTTATGGCAGAGTATCCTTTTACAATAAGGATGCCCTGACGGTGGATATACTTGGACCTGCAGGGGATGAGACCTTTGACCCAAAGCTTATGTCACCGCAGATATATGATGTTTATGAAGCTCTTAAGGAAAAGGGCTATAAGGATGGGGAGCCCGTGTCACCCCTTTCCTTAATACTGTCTAATATCTGGTCCAATGCGGAATACTTTGGAGTGATTCTTGCCATGGCATACAGCAGCAATGGCAAATACGGTCATATGTTTTCCCGACTCTATGGGGGAAATGACGAGGAGAGTATGGCGCCCACCGTGGGACTGTGCTGTGATCTCATGAGATTCTTTTTCAATACTGCAATGGCGGATCCCTCCCAGCTTTTGTCTCCCGAATCCTATGGCAGAAGATGCCTTTTTGTTGAAGACGATACAATGGCAAGATCAGGGATGAATTCCCCCCTGATACTCCGTCCTCTGGTTTTGGCGTTTTTGGGAAGCGGCGAACCGGCACTTTCCGCCCTTGCTCCCTGTGCAAGGATAATGGTGCCCCCTGATGTGGCAAATGAGACCATATGCTTAAAGGATACCTATGAGGAGCTTTTGTCAGTCATAGATAAAAGCCGGGTCATAGAATTATCAGGAAGCGAAGGAGGCGGCAGGCGTTATCTTTTATCCTGTGCAGCGGCAAGTCAGGGCAGGTATGTGGTGACCGTAGACATGAAGCTTTTAGCAGAGCTGTTTTTGTACGAGAGACAAAAGGAGTGTATAGATGAGCTGGTATTTTTGGGCTCTTCCTGCAAATGTGTCATCTATCTCTGGTGTCAGGGGGATCCCACGGGCTATGCCGGGATCCTAAGGGAGACCTTTTTTGTCCTGACAAACCAGGTGCCCACCACCTGTATAGGCACCTCAAAACCCATTACGGATAATATTTTAGGGGGACTTTGCGATTCCGTATTCCGTATCAAGATCCCCGATACCACATCCCATGACCAGGAGCTTCTGTGGCAGGTGGCTGCCAAAAAACACGCTCTTGCCTTTGCCAAGGATGTAAACCTAAGTGTGATGGTATCCAAATATGTCATGAGTCCCGGCAGGATATTTGAGACCATGTCCAACCTGTCAGACATCATAGAAAAGACCGGGACATCCCAAAAGAGCAAAAAGGCAAATATGATCGAGGAAAAGACCATAGAAGAGCAGATCCGGCGAAGCTGCTCGGTACAGTTTGGGGATGCTGCCACCAGACTGGGCTCACCCTTTACCTGGGATGATCTGATGATCTCCCCGGAAAGCGAAAAGCTTTTGCATATGGCGGCTGACCGGGTGAGGTACAGATCCACGGTAAATGAGGATTTCGGCTTTGCCAAAAAGCTTCCCTATGGCAGGGGAGTGGCAATCGTATTTTACGGACCTCCCGGAACAGGAAAGACCATGGCTGCACAGGTTTTGGCAAATGAACTTGGCCTTGATATCTACAGGATCGATCTTTCCCAGGTCAGCAGCAAATACATAGGAGAGACGGAAAAAAATCTGGGGGCAGTCTTTGATGCGGCAAAGAATTCCAATGCCATTTTATTCTTTGATGAGGCGGATTCACTTTTTGCAAAGCGTACCTCCGTGTCCTCGTCAAATGACAAATACGCAAATGCGGAGACCTCATACCTCCTGCAGAAAATAGAGGAATATACGGGAGTATCCGTGCTTGCCACCAACAATATGCAAAATTTTGATGCGGCATTTAAACGGCGTATGACCTATCTTATACCGGTGGAGTCTCCTGATGAAAATACCAGGGTCAGACTCTGGGAGTCCGTATTTCCTCCTGAGGCACCCCTGGATCCTCTGGTGGATCTGCGGATCTTAGCAAGAGTGGGAGAGCTTACGGGTTCCAATATAAAGTCAGCGGCGGTATCTGCATCATATATGGCTGCCGCCGAGGGCAGAGCCATAAAGTGGGACGATCTGATAAAGGCAGTGGATCTGGAGGGATCAAAGGCGGGAGCCATCGGTCTTGGAAACAGGCTTCGGGAGGCAATACTTACGGGTATAGATTAGTGTCCCGGTTTTGTTGCAGTTTTGTTGCAGTAATTTTGATACAATGGAATGCGTAATTATAGACTTTTTTGATGTATTTCATTTGATATAAGAATTTGATCGGGGGTTTTTATGCCGAAAAAAGTAAAGGGATTGACCGAAGAGCAGCTTAAGAAAGAAAAGGAACTCGAGGCAAAGAGAAGGCAGCAACTGAAAAAAATTCACAAACAAGACGACCCTGCCAAAAAGGATAAGGTCCCTCCTGAACCCATCCATAAAGAGGATGATGAATTAAATGACGGGATCGTTGCCCGCAATAAAAAAAGCAGAGAGCTTCGTGATAAATACGGAGCCCTTAAGTATACCCGGGAGTCTGCCTCAGGTCAGTATAAGGACAGCAGACAGGTGCGTCTTTCTGATGGAAAGACCTTTACTTTTCGTTCTTTAAAGGGTCAAAAGGCTTTTGAACAAAAGCAACAGAAAAAGGCGGATGTTAAAAACCGAACCCAGGATAAGTTAGAGAATTTCACTGCCAATATAACTCCTGAAAGTGTAGAGGCTAATTTGTTAAAAAGGGTCATGGATTCCAACAAGATGAATAAATACGCAGCAGATCCCAGAAAGTTTTTTGCACTTAAACATATGATAAAAGAAATATCCGCTGAGATAGAAGATGAACTGCGTGACTCTGAGATGAACTATGCCCTTGCAAGAGCAGAAAAGCGAAAAGCGGTTGAACGACGTTTAAAGCTAAGTGGCTATACCAGTCTTGAAATGCAAGAAGAAATGAAGAATTATGACAAGGCTGATGAAAGGGAGTATAAGGAACATCAGAAAGCTATAAAGCAGATTTATGATTCCAAACTATTAGTTGTATATGAAGTTGAAGACTCTGCAATGATTAAAATGGGTACAGAGATCATGCAACAGCGTGGTCTCGACACCCGGAAAAAAGAATTTACAGATGAAGATATAGAAAACTCTTATGAGTATATGGAGTCCACCAGAAATGAGAGGATCAAAAATAAGACCAAATCTCGTGATAAGTACAGATTCAGGAATGCGAGACAGGATCTGGAGGAACAGGATTCCCTTGAGATGCTTTCTGCCGGGGATGAGATAGAAGAGTACATGCAGCTTCGTGGTGAACTTCAGCGTCAGATCGAAGCGGCACAAAAGAATGAAAAGACCCTTAATAAGGTTCAGAAGAGCTTTGAATTTGATTTAGATGTAGAGGATGCAAAGAAGCCTAAATCAAAGGAAGAGCCTGCAGCAGCTAAAAAAGGACACGCCCTTTCTTTGGATGACATGTTTGATGAAGAGGAAAAGGCGGAGTTAGAAAAGCAGAAGAAAGAAGAAGAAGAACTGACCAAAAAAACAAGTCCGAAGTCCAAAGAGGCTCCGGAGATCAGACCTGCCGGACTTTTGCAGCTTGAAGAGGATGAAATGGATGTTGATGCCGACTATAAGGAGGACACCAATTACAGAAAGGTCAGGGAGTTACTTGAGGATATCGCCCCCTATGTAGATGGCAAGGAAGAGGCTTCCGAGGTAAATTGGGACAGGATACGCTCTAAACTCCAGGATCTGCTTATTTATGCAGACAGGTTCTTTACAAAGGCAGCGGATAAAGAGGAAGGATCTGGTGTAGATCAGCAGGCAGAGGCGGTGAAAGGCGCTGTGGGACTGGCTATCAAGCTGGATCTGTGGAGCAGGGGTCTTATTGAATCCTTGGAGGATATGGATGACATAGAGGCTTATGGCATAAGTGACAGATATATATTTGGCGAGACCGATCCCTTTGCCAAAAAGACTCAGGAAAAACACTTTGAAGATCATGAGAATGAGCATTTCCGTAATGAGTACCATCAGGATTTCTTAAGTGCTGCTACTGATTTTGATATGTTAGTCAAGGGTAAAAAGGATAAGGATATTCAATGGGATAATGTCTTTGCAAAATTGGAGGAAGTGTCAAGGACAGGAGTTAAGTATATCCAGGTACTTGAAAACGGCAAGAATGTATTCAATGAATGGAATATGAGTGTTGAGATCGGCAATACAAAGAATATGCTCAGAGAAGCTATTGCCTATGATTTCAAGCACCGTGGTATCATACGCCACCGTAAAGATCTTACGATTGCTCAGGGCTATGCAATTGCGCAAAATTACAAAGGCGGTATGAATGATTTAGATGGCGGGATCATTATGGATCCTGCTGATCTGATGGATCCCCAGAATACTGCTCCCGAGGGTCAGAAGGATAAGGTGGTGAAGATCGTTGCGGATAAAAATATCCAGCTTATGTACATTGCTGATTTTAATGCAGCCATGGATAATGTTACCGACCACATTGAAACTGTGAAGGACCCTAAGCAGATCGACTGGAACCAGGGGCTTAAGGACATAGCAAATGTAGTATTGATCGGTACAAAGACCCTCAGGGTACTCACACGTAACAAGTTAGAAGGCACTGAGTCTGATGAAGCTATTAAGCTTATTCAGGAGGGTATAACCCATGTCATAGCACTGGATCTTATGAACCGGGGTGAGATAAGTTCTGTTGAGTCTCTTAAGGTAGAAGAGGGTATGAGGCTGGCACGTATCTACAGACCGGGACTTAATACCTTAGGCGAAGCAAAGGAGCCTGAAAAAGAGATCGTGGAATTAGAAGGACCGGAGGGTGAAGGCGACAAAAAAGAAAAAGATAAAGAAAAAGATGGACCCAAAAAGGGACCTGATGTCAATAAGAGCAGTGTTTATGACAGCATGAGCTCCAAAAAAGTCATGAATATGTACTTCCAGGATATGAACGGAGCAGCAAAAGAGTTTAAGGACAATATCACTGATGTGGATTATGACCAGATAGACTGGAATACGGCAGCGGTGTGCATAACCAATCTGGTGGAGACCTCCTGGAAGTTTTTGAACGTGGCTGCAAATAATCCCGGCTTTCCTCATGCAAAGGAACTTATGAATACTGCCAGACTTTATATAGCCTATGCCATAGGTGTTGAGATGAAAGGCAGAGGACTTTTAGAGAAGCCTGAGGATATGAGTCAGGTGACTGCAATTGATATCGTTATGTCCGGCTACGAGTATGGCAAGTATGATGCCCAGGGAAATATATGGCAGGGACCTGTGCTTGATGACAAGACCAGGGAACAGGAGCTTTTGAATACAAAGGCAGGCTTAAAGAAGGTTGAAAACGTAAATGACAGCTCTACCCTGGATGAAAACAAGATAATGAATCTCTACTACAATGACTATCTCAGTGCAAATGAAGAATTTGAAAGAGAGGTTAAGAGCAAGTATCCCAATGGGGTAAACTGGGCAAGGGCAAAGGACGTTATAGAAAACTTTGTTAAGGCAAGCATGAAGTATATAGAACTCATCTTCAATACAAAGGATGATAAGCTTCGCAAAAGAGGTGAGTATATAAAAGAAAAGATTGCTTATGCCATAGGCTGTGATGTGGCTCACAGAGGACTTTTGAGGGATCCTGCAGATATGGACGTTGGTGAAGCACTCATGCTTGCCACATCTAAACCGGGGTATGAATTTGGCAAATATGATGCCCAGGGAAATATCGTTGCCTGAGTCAGAAAGCATAACGTAAATGTACGGTTATAAGGATTATTTTGATACAAAAAAATCGAATAAAGGATACGCTTCGGCAGGTGAAGAGTTAAGTGATGCTTTGGCTCTTTTGGATATGCTTATTGAGCACTACATGGATGCCAAGACCTCTAACTCCGAGGGGATGATATTTTCCCGGGGCATGAAGATGACGGAGCGGGAGGTGGAGTCCTATTTCTTCACTGAACCTACAAAGAGAGTGAGCATAGGCTATAACGAGGACTTTGCCAAAGAGGTGACACAGGCTTTTTTGCACATTGAAAAAAGAACTGCTGCCACACCGGAGGAGCTCAGGCTTCCCATCAGAGACTGCAAAAGGATACTTTCTTTGGATGATGGTGAGGTTTTAGCTCTGATACTGGCTATATCCATTCAGTATGACATGAAATATGCCAGACTCTATGGCTATATAGCAAATGAAAACTCCATGCAGTATCCCACGGTGGGAGTGCTTTTGGCACTTATGGAGACCTTTGATATGGAGGGCGCCAAAGAAGCCGTGGCAGAAGTTACTGATGAAGAGGGGATATTTTACAGACTGTGCCTGGATAAAAGTTCCATGACAAAGGAAAGCAGGCCTGCACTGCATATGCCGCTTGTGCTTCATCCCCTGCTTTACAGATATATCTGTTTCGGACCCGAAAAGCCCGAGGCGCCGGTGGATGCTCCCATTCCCGGTTCATATGCCGACTTTATGGAAAAGCTTGTGGCGCTTGAAAAGGCTTCAGAGGGTGATTTTAGGTACTATATCGAGTGCATGGATGATAAGGATGTAAAGCTTTTACTGAACAAGCTTACGGACAAGGCTCTTTATATAATAGAGCTTAATGATGCGGATCCTGACCATGAGAACTTTGGGTTTTATGTCCAGAAGCAGGTGCTTTCGGCACTTTTGACAGACGGCAGGACTGCCGTATCCTGTAAGGATATAAACAAGCTTTTAGCCTGCAAAAAGGAGCTGGCATACCTTAAGGGTTATTACATATTCGGGTGCGAAAATATGCCGGATGAGTTTTTGCATATGGATGACGATTTCATGGCTGCACCCATTAAGCTGGCTTTGCCTGATGCACAGGAGAGACTTTTTATCTGGAAAAAACACGTAGAGGGCTTTGGTATAAACCTCGCATCAGATGTATCCCTTGAGGCTCTATCTGACACCTATGATTTTTCCTGCTCCGGCATAAGGGAGATCGTAAAACAGACGGGACTTGTGATGAAGACCAAAAAGGACGAGCCGGTGGAGAGGGCAGAGCTTTTGTCTGTGATATTCAGATTTGACCATGCCAATTTTGCGGGGCTTGCCACCAGGGTTCACACCGCCTATGTGTGGGAGGATATGGAGATAGCCGAGGCTCAGAAGAAGAGACTTTTAGTTGCCTGTGACCGGTATCGCTACAGAGGCAGGATAGACGAAAAATACGGAGTGGCAAAGAAAAATGCCTACGGCAACGGGGGTTCGGTGCTTATGTACGGAGCTCCCGGTACAGGAAAGACCATGGCAGCCCAGGTGGTGGCAAATGAGCTGGGACTTCCTCTTTACAGGGTGGATGTATCCCAGATCTTTTCCAAGTACATTGGAGAGACGGAAAAGAACTTGGGCAGGATATTTGAAGAAGCTAAAAAAAGCAATGTGATACTGTTTTTCGACGAGGCGGATGCCCTTTTTGCAAAGCGTACAGATGTAGGGGATTCCAACGACAGGTATGCCAATGCGGAGACTGCATATCTTTTGCAAAAGATAGAAGAGCACAACGGCATGACCATTCTGGCTACCAATCTGTATCACAACTTTGACTCCGCTTTTGTAAGACGTATTACCTATGTGGTTCATATAGACAGTCCGGACGAGGATACCAGGCTTAGGCTCTGGAAGCATACCCTGCCGGAGTCCATGCCCATCTCTTCAGATGTGGATTTTGAGTTTTTAGCAGAACGGTTTGAGCTGTCGGGAAGCAATATAAAAGCCATACTGCATACCGCAGCATATATGGCAGGAGCGAAGGATCGTCCCATTACCATGGCAGATGTGATCATATCCTTAAGGTATGAGCTGGAGAAGCTGGGACGGATCATAGATTCCACGGATTTTGACAACTATGGGGTGTACCTTTGATCAAGGGGGAGCTTTATGGCGCAGAATGAATTTGACAAAAAAGACGAAAAAGAAGAAAAATGGCGGGACTCCCTTTCTTCCTCTGAGGCAAGATCCTTAGAGCAGCAGGATAAGTTAGAGGATGATGTGGATGAGGACTTTCACATTGATGATTCCAAGAAATCCGAGACTGTGGAGGAGGATTGGAAATACATTGATGACGGATTTGATGCGGAGATAGAGGCATTTAAAAAATCCGGTGGTCAGACGGACGACAAGCTTAACGATATCTCCCAGGCACTGTCCACCTGGAGGGTGACCTTAGGAAGCAATAAGGTATTGGACGACCTTTTGGAGAGTAATCAGGACGTGCCTACGGCGGTGGCTTTTTCAGATATGATCAGGCTCATAGATGAATATGAAAAGGATTCCAGAAGCTGGAGCATCCCCTCAAAGGAAATGAGCCAAAGCCTTAAAAAGCTTAAGAGTGTTGCCACCAGACTTAATGAGACCATGATGAAGGCTGTTGCCGAGACCCATTCCGACATCACCGAGGATATGACCTATTTAGATATGTTTGAGGTGGCAAAGGATCCGGTATCCTACAG
Organism: uncultured Lachnospiraceae bacterium; assembly: GCA_946630825.1. GTDB lineage: Bacteria > Bacillota > Clostridia > Lachnospirales > Lachnospiraceae > JAILEN01. The sequence continues at coordinate 4,144 of CAMOZG010000031.1, read as the reverse complement.
AGCACAGCACTTGGTGAAGCAGGAAAACAAGAGGGTATTTGACAGACTTAATACCTATCAGGATGAGATCCGCGGTGAGGCGGACATGAGCAGGGTGGTATCCATTTTCTTCCCTGAGGGTCAGGGTGATAAGTGGACCAATCAGGAAAAGACTCATGCCAATGAACGTATGGATGACTACTCCACAAAGACGGAGGAAAGCCGCAGACCTTATCTGGATATCCTGACTAAAAAGATGTACGACATAGCCATAGGTATTGAGATGTTTACTCCGTCATACATGGCATATAACCTGCCAAAGATGGAATACCTCCTCACCCAGCTTTCCTACTTTGAGGATGTGAGAAACGACCCTTTGAATGCGCCGTATTTTTACCGCCTCAGCGAAAAGGAAAAGAAGAAGCTTGACATAATCGACTATGTGAGCACCAGCTTTACAACAGGAGATTTTGTCATGAACATGAACAATGTAAACGGCAGGGAAAGGTGGTATGACCACTGGTACAAGCCTGACGCCAGGGATCAGATCAGGCTGGATGCAATTATGGATCAAAACTCCATTGATGATACTGTAAACCAGTACACTTATGATACCAAACAGTCAATTGAGCGACTGAGAAACGACAGAATCTGAATTTTTTTATAAAAAAATAGCAAAATTTGAATTTTTTGTTGCAATCTTGTTGCAATAACTTGGGTATAATGTAAAATATGAAAGTGGTAATAAGTTATAGGGACAAGTACATAAGGAGAGAGATTGCCAGGTATCTGAGTGATCAGTATCCCAACTGTGAGACAGAGGGCTTTAGTGATCCGCTTTTGGCGGCGAAGTCTGTATACTGCCAGCCGACTGATGTGGTCATCTTAGGCTTGGACGGTATAAAGCTTATACCCATGCTTCGCAAGAAGGGGGAGAGGATCATCATTATCATCCTTGGCGAGAATCAGTATCACCGCGACGAGGCATATACCTCAGGCGCTGATGCGTATATTACTCTGCCGCTCAGAACCGAGGATCTATTCTCTGCCGTAGAGGGTACTTCTCTCATGATATTCTAATTTCATAGGAGGTTTTTTGCATGAAGCTTAAGGGCAGTCAGAAATTCCTGCTTTTGATAGCATGTCTATTTTATGCTGGATTTTTATTTATGTTCGTCAGATCCATAAGTTTTGGTATTTTGGGATGCGCCATAGGGATGGGCGTCTTCTTTTTGCTCGTTATCATGTTGGGTGTTCCCTCGGATGAAGACGAGGAAGCAGAAGAGTTTGAAGAAGAGGCTGATTCACAGGAGCCTGAAAAGGAAAGGGTACATGTAAATTCCCTTATAGATCAGTTGGCAGAGCGCAGGGAGGATCTTGAAAGCGCCCAGTCTGATCTGAAGCTCAGGGATGACGAGATCGACCGGCTTAACAAAAGACAGGAAGAAAGCCGCGAGGAGTTTGAAAAGCTCACAGAGGAAAAGCAGTTTTTGGAGGAAAAGGTCACTTCTTTGGAGAGGCAGCTTGAGGAAGCCAAGGCAAAGATCAGTGACGCCAATAACAATATAGAGACCATCCTTCCTGATGCCAAAAACGATCCGCCTATGGTCATAAATATTGGCGAGGCAGCATCAAAGGCCGCTGCAGATTTAGAGGATGCTGCCCGGAAGGCAGGCATAACCATCAAGACAGTATCCACTGATGCCACCCTTATGGTAAAGGCATCTCCTTCCATGATAGATATATTATTTAAGAATATCATTGACAATGCCATCAAATATATGAGCAAAGAGGGTACACTGCAGATCACCATTTCCCGGATAGAGCAGGAGCTTTTCATAGTCATGAAGGACAATGGAGAGGGACTGTCTGCGGATCAGACCGAGCATATATTTGAACTTAATTTCCAGGGCACAAACCGCATAAGCGGAAACGGTCTTGGCCTGGCACAGGCTCGTGCCATAGTTGAATACTATGGCGGCATGATCTACGCCAGAAGCAGTGTGGGCAACGGTATGGGAATCTATATCCACCTGCCTTCGGCACTTTGATAACACATAGGAGATTATATCATGAAAAGATTTTTGATATTACTGATGATAGCTTTTTTGATCTCCGGGGGAACCGTGGGGATATTGTACCAGGAGGGCGTAGGCGGACTGCCTCAGGAAAGTACAGAGGAGACCACTGAGACCACAGAGCCCACCTCTCAGACAGAAGATGAGCTTTATACCCAGGATGACTTAGCTTCGGCACAATCGGAAGAACAGGACATAGCCGAATCCTATACTGATTCCACCACCGGAATGGTAACCGACACTGAGGAAACCACGGATACGGCTTTAGAGGACGAGACCACTGACACCGGGATCGCCTTAGAGGACGAGACCACAGCGACAGAGGAAGCCGCAGCAGAAGAAGCAGCAAGAGCCGAAGAGGAAGCGGCTGCGAAAGCAGAAGCAAAGGCTGCCGAGGAAGCCAAAGAGGCTGAAGAGAGAAAGGCAAGTATGGCGCCTTTTTATTCCGTTACGGTTACGGGAGTGGATAACAATCTGAATTTACATTCCTCTGCAAGCGGTAAGAATGATGTCATAGGCACTGTGGCAGTGGGTCAGACAGGCTATATGATAGGCAATGATACCTCAGGCAACAGGCTTTTATGCTATATTGACGGCAAGATCGCTTATCTGTCAAAAAGCTATGTTAAATATTCAGAGATAGATGCGGCTGATTATCCTGATGAACTTATCGGTGTATCGGCAGATGATGTGGGCAGTGAGATAGAGTTGTAATCAGATCCGCAAAAATTATGTTGTTTATTATACAGGGATGTATAGTCCCTGTATTTTTCTATTCCAAGAGGTGTGTTATGGAAAAAAGTATGATAGGCAGGTTTAGGACTTTATTTTCACAGTCTCCCTGCAACACATCCCGACAGACAGAGGTGGATATATCAAAGGCGGTGGTGGCATGCACCTTAGCTGCCATCCATGTATTTGTGCTTTGCTCACCGGATAGGGTCTTGGATTATTTTGGCGTGGCATATATTTTTGACAGTGTGCTGGGTGGACCTATGGCAGCGCCACTTTTCATGTTTTCCATGGGTATAGGTCTGGCATATTCCAAGGACAGATCTCCAAAAAGACTTTTAAAAAGAGGGATAAGCCTTATTTTAATGGGGTATTTACTGAATATCTGCCGGTATCTGATCCCCTCAATAGTGGGTTATGGGATATCGGGGGAATACAGCTTTTACATGAACCCCCTGCCTTTTTTGTTTTTCGGAAATGATATCTGGCAGTTTGCCGGAATAGCGCATATCTTTATGGCATTTCTTTTGTGGCTTGGGATGTCGGAAACAGGCACTTTAAATACAGGAATAATACTTGCCGCCCTTGCCATGACCATGGGGGATGTAAATACCCGAAATGATGCGGCAAATGTGATCCTGGGTCATATAGTGGGAGTAGGGGACGAGGGCAGGATCTATTCCGATTTTCCTCTTTTCATATGGTTTGCCATATATGCAGGGGGCTACACCTTTGGTTACTTCCTGCTCAGGCTTAAGGATAAAAAGAGATTTTACAGTATCGTTACCCTGCCGTTTCTTATCATATCCATTACCGTCATGGTCCTTGAGTACAGATTTGAAGTGGGGATGATGGGTGGCAGCGGAGCCAATGTTTTTTATCATATGACCCTGCCTGAGATCTTAGTGTGCTTTTGCTTTGTGATAGGGCTTTTGGGAGTGAATTTTTTTCTATCGCTTCGACTTTCCCCCGGGACGATCCGCATCTTTGAGGACATTAGCCGGTCTTTGATGGCTGTGTATTTCATCCAGTGGATATTGGTGTGGTGGAGCGTAAATGTGATCATTTACAATATCCTGGGATACAGATATTTTGACTGGCCCTATGGACTGCTTTTAGGAACTGTGTTAGGATTAATATCAGTAGTTTTGGGGATATGGTGGACAAAAAGAAGGAAAACATCAAATGTCGGTAAAAAAGACTGATAGAATACCTGAAATAGAATTAATGAAGTTTGTTGCCATAATCGGCATGATACTGGTGCATACCCTTGAGGGTTCATGGGACAGTTTAGAGGGGACGGACACAGGGACGGCACAGTTTATTTTCTGGCTGGTGGAATTTTTGGGAGGGAT
>CAMOZG010000030.1 GCA_946630825.1 uncultured Lachnospiraceae bacterium | reverse complement strand
GATTCAATATAAAACACTATGTAAATCATTAAAAGGGGAATAGGATTATGTTTTGCAAAAACTGTGGAACAGAGCTTGCAGAGGGAGCTAAGTTCTGTAAGAATTGTGGTGCGAAGATAGAAATTGAGCCTGTAATAATACAGGATGAAAAATCTGTAGGAGAAACAACGGCTAAGCCAGCGGGGGGGACGGAAAAAAAGCCGGAGAAAATATCGGTGACCCAAAAGCCGGAAGAGGTTAAACTTGAGAAAGAATCAGAAAGACAACCGGTGGACAGGGGTGGAAACAATAAGACCATATTGATAGTTGCCATTGCAGCGGTATTGCTGATTGCCGTTATTATAATTGCCGTAATCTCATCTAAAAAAGATAAGGATGAATCCGATCAGACAGCGGGAGTTAGTGTGAGTGAAAATACAGAGGAATCTGTTTCAAGTGGTGATGCTGAGGATGGGTCTGAGTCTGAGTCTGAGACATCGGATGGTGCTGAGGATTCTGAGGTAACCGGTGCGATTGAATATACCATGGAAAAGAAGGAATTGGCAGACAATGTTTACTTTCAATATCCAAAGCTTAAGGGTAACACTGATGAAATTAATAAGATCAACATTTTGATTGAAAATGAAGCAGACCAGTTTCTTAAGGAGGAAACTATAGACAATCCTGACCATGAGTGGCATGCAGACGCAGAGGTTACATGTAATGACGGAACAATTTTCAGTGTAAGATTTGACACAATGTGGTATGGTGGTGGGATTGTTAGCAGCGGAATCAGAGGACAAACTTATAGTGTAAAAACCGGAGAAAAGCTTATCTATGAAGACATATTACCTTCCGAATACAATACATACAAGCTTGAAGATCATTTATATTCAAAGCTGGAGGAAAGGTACGAAATAAGCGTTGCAGATAAATTTTATGAAGACTATATTTTGACAAAAGATCAGGGTTTTTATGTTGATGATGGAAATATAGTATTCCTGTTAGGTGTTACTGATCTAAATCTTTCCGGCTATGGCGGGACGGAAGTTTTAGATATAGATACCGGAATAGTTTATGAATTAATGGATGGAGAGAAAGACTCATCGGAAAACGATAGCGAGACATCAGACGAAAGGGTAAAACGACTTATATCGGAAGGCGTGGATCGAAAGCTTACAGAAAAAGATCTGAAAAAGTGTACGCCTTTTGAACTTGCTGCAATTAGAAATGGTATGTATGCAGAGTATAATTATGCCTTTAATGATAGCAGATGGCGTGATTATTATACGGACCTTTGGGGTGGTTATTATCAGGATCCGCTGTTTGATAGTTCCTCAATGAGTAAGCTTGAAGAAAAAAATTCAGTTGCAGCCGAAAACACAAGGATAATTGCGGATTATGAGAAGGATAAGAACGGCAGGCAGTGGACATGGGATGATCAGTTCGATTAAGAAAGCCTGTCTCCTGAAAAATGTTGACAGCAGCTGGACGAGGTATTATAACATGACGGCTGATGTTGTGGTCTACGCGACTCCAAAGCCCCGGAAACGTGCTAGATATAGATGGAAAGCAGCGCAGGATTTTCGGACATTTTTCCTGTAATGCGAAGCTAAATAGAGAGGTAAGGATTATGTTTTGTAAAAACTGTGGAACAGAGCTTGCAGAGGGAGCTAAGTTCTGTAAGAATTGTGGTGCGAAGATAGAAATTGAGCCTGTAATAATACAGGATGAAAAATCTGTAGGAGAAACAACGGCTAAGCCAGCGGAGGGAACGGAAAAAAAGCCGGAGAAAATATCGGTGACCCAAAAGCCGGAAGAGGTGAAACCTGAGAAAAAGATAGAAGGACAACCGGCGGACAAAGGTGGAAATAATAAGACCCTAATGGTGGTTGCCATAGCTGCAGTGGTGATAGCTGTTTTTATTTTAATTCCAGTGATTGCAATGAAATTTGGGAAGAGCGAAGAAGAGCCTGTGGCAGAGTCAGATGCGATTGAAGCTAGTGAGTCAACAGAGTCGGGTGCGGATTTTTCTGCCTCCGAAGAACCGGATGAGCCTGATGCAAAACAAACGGCTGATAATAGTGGTGATAATGATGGTGATAGTAATGAGGGTGTAAGCAAATCCCATGAACATCGTTACAAGGTGGTGATCTCCGATAAGGGCTGGAAAGAAGCAAAAAAAGCTGCAGAAGAAGATGGCGGCTACCTGGCAACAATTACTTCAAAGAATGAAGAGGAAGAGATAATAAAGAAACTTGAAAAGGCTAGTAAGAAATTGGAGGACAGTACAGGAAAAACGCTTTGGGGTGCATGGTTAGGCGGCAAAACACATAAAGATAAGGATTTTGAATCTACTGTGTATTTTAAATGGATAACTGAGGAGGATGATTTTTATGAAAACTGGTTTTCCAATAGTAACGGTACGGAACCTTCGGGAATGGATGCTGACGGTACTCCCGAAAACTATGTGATGATCTGGTGTATAAATGGAGAATGGTCATGGAACGACCAGAGAGAAGATCCTGCAAATGACGAAGCCACAGCAGCTACTGCAAGCGGCAGAATGGCTTATGTGATCGAATATGACGAATGACAGAACAAGAAAGCATATTTATATCCTGATACTCTTCGTTATTGTGCTTTCAATTGCCTTTTTTACAGCTTGTGGATCAAAAAACCAGGATGTCTCTTTGGATGCTTTAGAAGATGATGGTATCCAAATAGACGACAACGGGGTCTCAGAGATGATTGAGGACGAGGACGAACCAAAACTGTCGGCAGAAGAATTATACGAACTGGATCTTACACAAAGGGTAGAGGCTGTGTTAGGCGGAATGAGTCTGGATGATAAGCTGTGTCAGATGTTTATCATTACGCCTGAGGCATTGACGGGATATAATACCGTGACAGCGGCAGGAGAAGCTACAAGGGAGTCGTATGATGCACATCCGGTTGGAGGAATAGTTTATTTTGCAAGTAATCTGAAGAACCCAGAGCAAACAAAGGAGATGCTTGCAAACATGAGCGAATATTCAGTGGTGCGCACAGGACTGCCAGTCTTTTTGTGTGTTGATGAGGAGGGAGGAAGAGTACTCAGAATTGGAAGCAATTCTGAGTATGGAGTCGAGAAGATCGGGCCTATGATTGATGTTGAGACGAAAAAAGAGGCGAGGCGTGATGGGAGGATCATAGGTGCTTATCTTGCGGAATTTGGTTTTAATGTGGATTTTGCGCCAGACGCAGATGTACTTACAAATCCATCGAATGAGGTAATAGGAAACAGATCTTTTGGTAGCGATGCAAATACTGTATCGGAATATGCCGCGGCCTATTCAAATGGATTGCATAAGAACAATGTGTTGTCATGCTATAAGCATTTTCCGGGGCACGGTGCAACAGCAGATGATTCCCACGAAGGATTTGTTTATGTTGACAAATCACTGGATGAGTTGATGACATCAGAACTGATTCCATTTTCATCTGCAGAGGAAAATGGTGTGGATATGGTAATGGTGGGACATATTGCCTGCCCACAGATTACCGGAGACAATACGCCGGCAACACTCTCAAAAATGATGATATCGGATATCCTCAGGGACAGGCTGGGTTTTAACGGATTGATCATTACTGATGCGCTTGCAATGGGGGCTGTCACTGATTCTTATTCTTCTTCCGAGGCGGCTCAAAAGGCCGTTGAGGCAGGGGTGGATATTTTGCTCATGCCGGATGATTTTGAAAGTGCGTTGACAGGACTCAAAACGGCAGTAGAAGAAGGAGAGATCTCAGAAGAGAGAATAGATACTTCTGTAAAAAGGATCATCGAAAGGAAACTCAGGCTGGCGGACGTAAAAATTTCTGTTGACAGGTGATATGCGAGGTATTATAACATAGCGGCTGACGTCTGCATGTTCTCATAGCCCCTTTATTATGGCGAGCTGGTGATGGCTGCCGCCACATCTGACACCGGTTCCGCTACCGCTGAATTTTATAGCCCTCGGCGATAAACTGGGCGATATCCCTGCCGTCTTCGTCATAGATATCCACGTTGTAGACGCAGGTGGTCCTGCCGTCCTTTTTGCAGACTGCCTTTGCAAACATCCGGCTGCCCTTGACAGAATTAAGATAGTTTATGCTCACCTGCTGTGCCACTGTGGGGTAGTGTCTGTTGTTGGAGGCTGCGGCAAATGCCAGATCAGCCAAAGTAAAAATGGCGCCTCCCATTACTCCTCCATAGGCATTCTTATGACGGTCGGTGATCACTGTGGAGCAAACGCATACATCATCCGTCAATTCGTCTATCTGCATGCCGTTTTCGTAAGCGAAATGATCGTTTTTAAAGGCTTCTTTGGCTTCTTCTAAACTTTTATAAATTCCCATAATTTCCTCTCCAATATATATTTTTTCAACAGATTTTAACTTATCACATCCCGGAATAAACTGCAAGAGAACAAACCTTTCTCAAAAAAATCTATGAGATAAAAGATAAATATGGTACAATACGAGGAAAGGTGTCGCCGCGCTGGCGCGAGCGACACTTTGACGAGAAACCCCAACGAGACGAAGTCGAGTGGGTAAGATGTTCAGAAAAGGCTTTGAGCCGTAGCACAACTTGAAGTACGAGTCATGTAAAGGAGGAACATTGTTATGGATCTGTTTACCGGAGGTTTTGATGCTGTAAACGGGATCGCTTCAGGAGAAGCCGGTATGATGGTCCTCAGTAAAAATAAAAAAAGGAGTGAAAAAAATGAGTAAATTTAAAAAGATCGTTTCCTTAGGCCTTGCAATGATGCTGGGAGTATCACTTTTGGCAGGATGCTCGGGTGCATCAGGCAAAAGCGGTGAGGTATCCACCGTGCAGGCAGGGAAGCTTGTTATGGCTACCAATGCGGCATTTCCCCCTTATGAATATGTGGAGGGCGGCAACTACGAAGGTATAGATGTGGAGATCGCCGGTAAGATAGCGGAGAAAATGGGACTGGAGCTTGTGATAGAGGATGTGGATTTTGACTCCATTATCGCAGGTGTCCAGAGCGGCAAGTACGATATGGGTATGGCAGGCATGACCGTAACGGATGAACGTAAGCAGAGCGTGAATTTCTCTGAGACCTATGCCACCGGAATCCAGGCTGTCATAGTAGCGGAGGACAGTTCCATCACATCTGTGGATGACTTAAGCTCTGATACAAAGATCGGCGTACAGCAGGGAACCACCGGTGATATATATGCCAGTGATGACTACGGCGAGTCGGCAGTTACCAGATTCAAGACAGGTACAGACGCAGTACAGGCACTTTCTACAGGCAAGATAGACTGCGTTATCATTGATAATGAACCTGCAAAGGCATACATAGCTGCAAACGAAGGACTCAAAGCCCTTGAAACCACTTATGTGGAGGAAGAGTATGCCATATGCACAGCCAAGGACAATGAGGGGCTGCTTAACGGTATCAATGACGCCTTAAAGGAGCTGAAGTCAGATGGCACCATAGATGCCATAGTGGAAAAGTACATCAATTCTGAGGGGTAATATATCAGGAAGATTGTTTGGAGACCTCGTCACACGGGGTCTCTTTACTTCTGCTTCCAAACTCTGTAGTTTTTGGAGGATCGTCTTCATGTTTGAAAGATTAAAAGCTGATTTTGTATTGAATTTTATCGAGAGCGACAGATGGCTTATGATACTAAAGGGCGTGGTTGCTACTTTGGAGATAACCGCAGTGGCTCTTATCATAGGTGTGGTCATAGGTGTATTAGTAGCAGCCGTCCGATCCACCTATGATAAAAACGGTGAGGATATGAAAAGGAGAGGAGGTGCCTCATATAAGCTGCTTTCCTTTGCAAATCTCATCTGTCGGATATATCTTACGGTTATCCGGGGCACGCCAACGGTAGTCCAGCTTTTGATAGCGTATTTCATAATCTTTGCAGCTTCTACTAATGATATCGGGGTGGCAATGTTTGCCTTTGGTATCAATTCCGGCGCCTATGTGGCGGAGATCATAAGAGGCGGCATCATGGCAATAGACGAGGGGCAGTTCGAGGCTGGCAGATCCCTTGGCTTGAATTATTTTATGACCATGCGTTATGTGGTGGTGCCCCAGGTGGTAAAAAACGTGCTGCCTGCTCTTTTCAATGAGTTCATAGTCCTTATCAAGGAAACCTCTGTTGCAGGTTATATCGGAGTGGAGGATCTGACAAAGATGGGGGATCTGATCCGAAGCCGCACCTACTCAGCTTTTATGCCTCTTTTTGCAGTTGCGCTCATATATCTGATCCTTGTCATGGGACTTACGGCATTGGATACACGTCTTGAAAGGAGGCTTCGCCAAAATGAAAGATGAGTCATATATGATACGTGTGGAGGATCTGCACAAGCACTACAAGGATCATACCATACACGCATTGGACGGGGTCTCCATCAACATAAAAAAGGGGGAAGTGGTGTGTATAATAGGTCCCTCGGGTTCCGGAAAATCCACTCTGCTTCGCAGCTTAAATCTTATGGAGCTGCCTTCAAAGGGGCGGATCTTTGTGGATGATGTGGATATTACGGATCCAAAGATCGACATCAATCTCCACCGCCAGAAGATGGGGATGGTTTTCCAGCATTTCAATCTTTTCCCCAACATGACGGTGCTGGGGAATATGACCATAGCTCCTGAAAAGGTGCTGAAAAAGTCCCATGAGGAGGCGGTGACCCAGGCAAGGGCGCTGCTTAAAAGAGTAAACCTTGCGGATCGTAGGGATTCATACCCGGATCAGCTCTCGGGAGGACAAAAGCAGCGTATAGCAATTGTCCGTGCTCTTATGATGGAGCCGGAGGTCATGCTTTTTGACGAACCCACTTCAGCATTGGATCCTGAGATGGTGGGTGAGGTCTTGGACGTAATGAAGGGACTGGCAAGTGAAGGCATGACCATGGTGGTGGTCACCCATGAAATGGGGTTTGCAAGAGAGGTGGCGGAGCGTATCGTCTTTATGGATTCCGGCAGGATCATTGAGACGGGAACTCCGAAGGAGATCTTTGAGACCCCGAAGAGCGACAGATTAAGAGAGTTTTTAACAAAGGTATTATAGAGTGTAGTCTTGCGGGCTGTCAGAAATTAAACTATAATAGGTAACGTTCTTAAAAATTAGTTAAGGAGTAAAATAGTCATGAAGGAATTAGCTAAGACCTACGATCCGAAGGGGATGGAGGACGAGATTTATAAAAGATGGGAGGAGCGCGGATATTTTCACGCAGAAGTGGATGAAAGCAAGCGCCCCTTTACCATAGTGATGCCGCCTCCCAATATCACCGGACAGCTTCATATGGGACACGCACTGGATAATACCATGCAGGATATTCTGATCCGCTACAAAAGGATGCAGGGCTATAATGCCCTCTGGCAGCCCGGGACGGATCATGCAGCCATATCTACAGAGGTAAAGGTAATAGAAAATCTGAAATCTCAGGGCATCAGCAAGGAGGAGCTGGGCCGTGAGGGCTTTTTGGAAAAATGCTGGGAGTGGCGCAAGGAATACGGCGGACGCATAGTCAAGCAGCTTAAAAAAATAGGTTCCTCGGCTGATTGGGAGAGAGAGCGCTTTACCATGGACGAGGGCTGCTCAAAAGCTGTGGAGGAGGTCTTTGTAAAGCTTTACGAAAAGGGCTATATCTATAAAGGCGAAAAGATCATTAACTGGTGCCCGGTGTGCCAGACCTCCATTTCTGATGCAGAGGTGGAATACGAGGATCAGCACGGACATTTCTGGCATATAAACTATCCCGTGGCAGGGGAAGAGGGGCGCTTTGTGCAGATAGCCACCACCCGTCCCGAGACCATGCTGGGTGATACCGCACTGGCAGTACATCCTGATGACGAGAGATATAAGGACATAGTTGGGAAAAATGTAATACTGCCTCTGGTTGGCAGGGAGATCCCCATTGTTGCTGATGAATATGTGGACATGGAGTTTGGAACAGGAGTGGTCAAGATCACACCTGCCCACGACCCCAATGACTTTGAGGTGGGCAAGCGCCATGACCTGCCCATTATAAATATTTTAAATGATGACGCCACCATCAATGAGAACGGTGGCAAATATGTGGGGATGGATCGGTATGAAGCCCGCAAGCTGATAGTAGAGGAGCTCGAAAGTCAGGGACTTTTAGTAAAGGTGGAGGATCATGATCACAATGTGGGTACCCATGATCGCTGCCATACCACTGTAGAGCCCATGGTCAAGCCCCAGTGGTTTGTGGCAATGAAGGAGCTGGCAAAGCCTGCTATCGAAGCTATAGAAAAGGGCGAGCTTAAATTCGTGCCGGACCGTTTTGACAAGACATATCTCCACTGGCTGGAAAATATCCGTGACTGGTGCATATCCAGACAGCTTTGGTGGGGACACCGTATTCCTGCCTATTACTGCGACGATTGCGGTGAGGTGATAGTGGCAAGATCAAAGGATGCGCCTAAGGTGTGCCCTAAGTGCGGCGGCACTCATATGCGTCAGGATGAGGATAATCTGGATACCTGGTTTTCCTCGGCACTGTGGCCTTTTTCCACTCTTGGCTGGCCTGAGGATACAAAGGAGCTTTCCTATTTCTATCCCACGGATGTGCTGGTGACAGGCTATGATATCATCTTTTTCTGGGTGGTGCGCATGGTATTTTCCGGCTATGAACATACAGGAAAATCACCCTTCCACACGGTTTTGATCCATGGTCTGATCCGTGATGACCAGGGACGCAAGATGTCCAAGTCTTTGGGAAACGGTATCGATCCTTTGGAGGTGATCGACAAATACGGCGCTGATGCGCTTCGGCTTACACTTATTACCGGTAATGCTCCGGGTAATGATATGCGCTTCTATTGGGAGCGGGTGGAAAATTCCAGAAACTTCGCCAACAAGGTCTGGAATGCCTCCAGATTTATCATGATGCACCTGGAGGATTTTGACGGCAGCGATCCCGGTGTGGATGCCCTCCATCCCGAGGACAAATGGATCCTTTCCCTGGTAAATACCGTTGCCCGGGATGTGACGGAAAACATGGACAAATACGAGCTTGGCATTGCGGTTCAAAAGGTGTATGACTTCATATGGGATGAGTTCTGCGACTGGTATATTGAGATGGTCAAGCCCAGACTCTATGCCAAAAAGGAGGATCCTGCCAGCGCAAATGCAGCTCTTTGGACCTTAAATACGGTTCTTACCAATGCGCTTAAGCTTTTGCACCCCTATATGCCTTTTGTAACAGAGGCTATATTTACCTCTCTTCATCCCGAAGAGGAGTCCATCATGATATCCGACTGGCCTGTGTACCGGGATGACTGGAACTTCTCTGAGGAGGAGGCATGGCTTTTGCACTCCAAGGATCTGGTGCGCGGCATGAGAAATCTGAGGACGGATATGGATGTGCCTCCCTCTAAAAAGGCAAAGCTTTTCGTGACCTCTGCAAAGCCGGATGTCAGGGATGTATTCACCCGTGTCATGCCCACCTATGTGGCTTTGGCAGGAGCATCAGAAGTGGTAGTACAGGAAGGTGATGCAGATATCCCGTCAGATGCGGTATCCTTTGTAATACCTGATGCGGTGGTCTATGTTCCTTTAGAGGATCTGGTTGATAAGCAAAAGGAGATAGAGAGACTTACAAAAGAAAGAGACAGACTGGAAAAGGAGCTTTCACGTTCAAAGGGCATGCTTTCCAATGAAAAATTCCTTTCCAAGGCACCGGCGGAGAAGGTGGCTGAAGAAAAGGAAAAACAAAAGAAATATGAGAGTATGATGGCAGATGTGGAGGCCAGACTGGCAGCCATGAAGTGAGGTGTGATATGGGAGAAACAGACAAAAAAAAGCTGCTGTCAATGTGTGATCACACACTATTAAAGGTGGACTCTACCTGGGAGGATGTAAGGACTCTTATAGACGAGGGTATAGAGTTTGGCTGTGCATCAGTGTGCATCCCTCCATCATTTGTGGCTCCGGCAGCAGAGTACATAAGAGATGAGGGAGCCGATCTTACGGTCTGTACCGTAATAGGATTTCCCAATGGGTACAGCACCACTGCCGCCAAGTGCTTTGAAGCAAAGGACGCGGTGGAAAAAGGTGCCGGCGAGATAGATATGGTCATAAATATAGGCTGGGTCAAGGAAGGCAGATACGATTTTGTCCTTGATGAGATCAATGCAGTCAAGGATGCCATAGACGGCAGACTGTTAAAGGTCATCATAGAGACCTGTCTTTTGACGGATGATGAGATAGTGGAGATGTGCAGTGTGGTATCGGAATCCGAGGCGGATTACATCAAGACCTCCACAGGCTTTTCCACCGAAGGTGCCACTTTCCACGCAGTGGAGCTTATGGCTTCCCATATGACAGGGGGCAAAAAGATCAAGGCAGCAGGTGGGATATCCACCATAGAGGACGCAGTCAGATTCGTGGAGCTTGGAGCAGACAGGCTCGGCACCAGCAGACTTGTAAAACTTATCAAAGAACAGTAATGGGAGGACACCATGAAGTTGGATGGGTCAGTGGTGGATGAGCTGATCACAAAAGCCGGGGAAATGATGAAGATGTCCTATGCCCCCTATTCGGATTTCAATGTGGGAGCGGCGCTTTTGTGTGATGATGGCAGTATATATACAGGCTGTAATATAGAAAATGCTTCATATGGAGCCACAAACTGTGCAGAGAGAACTGCGATATTTAAGGCAGTAAGCGAAGGACATAAAAGCTTTTCTGCCATAGCCATAGCAGGAGGAGCCCACGGAGTGGTACAAAAGGTCTGTCCGCCCTGCGGTATCTGCCGCCAGGTCCTAAGTGAGTTTTGCGACAAAGACATGCCGGTATATCTCATCCGGGAGGGAGGGTATGACGAATATACCCTTAAGGAGCTTCTCCCCCTTTCATTCGATTTAAAAATATCTGATGGAGAATTTTGATGATAGATTTTGAAGAAGAATTAAAAAACTTTACCAAGAGCATAGAGGTGGAGGACGCAGAGGACGCCATCCAGAATCGTGATCTGACAGATATGATCGATATCCTTAAGGAGATCACCATGGAAAGGAAACGCAAGGGATGAATTGCTATGTTTGCAACATGGTGGTGGATCATGAGGATTTCTGCCCTGTATGCGGAGCGGATGTCAGAGCTTACCGTCATATAATCCGTGCCTGTGACGAGGCATATAATGACGGACTGCGGCGTGCCAAGATGCGTGATCTTTCGGGAGCCATAGAAAGTCTGAACCGGGCGCTGAGATTTAATAAGCGACATATTGACTCCAGAAATCTGCTGGGGCTGGTCTACTATGAATTCGGAGAGCCAGTTTTAGCAATGCGGGAGTGGGTCATCAGCAAGAACTTTTCCCCTAAAAACAACCGGGCGGATCTGTATCTTGGAAAGATAGCCCACGGCAGCGGAGCCCTAAAGCAGCTCAACACCACTGTGAAAAAATACAATCAGGCTATAGAATACTGTCACCAGGGCAACCGGGATCTGGCAAAGATCCAGCTAAAAAAGGTGATCACCATGAATCCTCGGATGGTGAAAGCCAGACAGCTTTTAGCACTTTTGCATATGCAGGACGGGGAGTGGGAGCAGGCACGAAGGGAGCTTCATGCTGCTGGCAAGATCGATATGTCCAATCCCCGGACCATTGAATATATGCAGGAGGTCAAAAGTGTCTTAAACAGTGACGAGAAAAAGAAGAAAAAGAAAAAGCAGCAAAGAAATGTCACTGTGGATTTCAGGGAGCAGTCAGATGCCATGGTCATGCCCAGGCAGACCCTTTTAGAGACCATTGACAACATGAAGGGCGGCATATTCAATATTCTTATAGGCGGTCTTATCGGTCTTTTGGTCACGGTATTTTTAGTGGTGCCTACGGTAAGACAAAATGCCAATTCCACCGCAGCCAATGCATTAGTCTCAGCCAACGAAGAGGCGGCAGGAAATGCCAGTGATATAGTGGCTTTAAAGGCACAGATAGAGGACATGTCCAAACGTCTGGAAAAATATGAAGGTCAGGCGGATGTGAAGGAGTCCTATGAGCTTTTGATGAGAGCTCTTTCCATCATGAACAGCGAGGAACCTGAGCCGGGTATCGCGGCAGCAGAGCTGGACAAGGTAAATAAAAAGCTTTTGGACAACGAAGGGAAAAATACCTATGATGCCTTAGTCGGCATAGTTGATGCGGCGGTGGCTGACCGGTACTTCAGTGAAGGTGAGGAAGCCTTTGACAAGGATGATTTTGCAACAGCCATTGAAGACTTCCGTCAGGTGATAAAATACGACAAAACCTATGGGGATGGTCAGGCAATGTTTAATCTTGCCAGAAGCTACCAGTTGTCTGAGGATTACAAAAAAGCCATAAAATACTTTAACAAGGTGATCGAGCTTTTCCCGGACAAGCGGATAGCGGGACAGGCGAGATACAGGCTGGGACAGATCCCGGATGAGTTTAAAACAGAGGAATAACAGACATTCAGACATTGTCAGGCTGCATGCAGGCTTGACAATGTTTTTTCTTTGGGTAAAATGAGTCCATAGTAAGTTATGCCTAACAGGAGTAATGATATGGAAAAATATGATGTGGAGGGCATGAGCTGTGCGGCTTGTGTGGCTCATGTGGAAAAAGCGGTAAAACAGGTGCCGGGGGTGGATGAGGTCTCGGTAAACCTGCTGACCAATTCCATGGTGGTTGGTGGCAGTGCTTCCCCAAACGACATATGCCGGGCGGTGGATGAGGCAGGTTATCACGCTATCCCCAGATCAGGTGCAGCCCGGGAGGGGGATGAATCTTCATCTGTCAGCGAAGAGGACTTTTCGGACAAAGAGACTCCCGCCATGATAAAGAGGCTGGTCTTGTCAGTGATATTTATGATCCCCCTTTTATATGTGTCCATGGGACATATGCTTTTTGACTGGCCCCTGCCTCCCTTTTTAAATGGCAATCATGTGGGCATGGGAATGTATGAGATGCTTCTGACTCTGGTGGTAATGTATATTAACCGGAAGTTTTTTGTAAGCGGCATCACCAGCACACTTCATGGAGCTCCCAACATGGACACTCTGGTGGCTCTGGGGGCTGGGGTATCCTTTGGCTACAGTCTGGTGATACTTTTTGCCATGTCCTATGCCCAGTCAAAAGGTGACAGTGAGGCGGTCATGGGATATATGGAGGAGTTTTACTTTGAATCCGCGGCAATGATACTGACTCTCATTACTGTGGGAAAGACTTTAGAGTCCTATTCCAAGGGAAAGACTACCAATGCCCTAAAGGGACTTTTAAAGCTGGCGCCCCAGCAGGCGACAGTCATAAGGGATGGCATCACCCTGACCATACCTGCCTCGGAGGTGAAAGTTGGGGACATATATATAGTAAAAGCCGGCGAGTCCTTTCCGGTGGACGGAGTGGTTACGGAAGGACAGGGCTCGGTGGACGAGTCGGCTCTGACGGGGGAGAGTATTCCCGTGGACAAAACCGTGGGAGACGAGGTGTCTGTCGGAACCATAAATACCTCAGGGTATCTGACCTGCAAAGCCATCAGGGTAGGGAGCGATACCACCCTCTCAAAGATAGTGGAGCTGGTCAGTGACGCTGCAGCTACAAAGGCTCCCATAGCCAGGGTGGCGGATAAGGTGGCGGGAGTATTTGTTCCCGTCGTTCTGGTGCTGGCGCTTTTAACCGCCATAGTATGGCTGCTTTTGGGAGCGGAGCTGAGCTTTGCCCTGTCTCATGCGATTACGGTTTTAGTGATAAGCTGTCCCTGTGCACTGGGACTTGCCACACCGGTGGCGATCATGGTTGGAAACGGAGTGGGAGCCGGATCCGGTATACTCTATAAGAATTCCGAAGCCCTGGAGGAAGCGGGCAGAGCCGATATAGTGGTTATGGACAAGACCGGGACTATCACACAGGGCACCCCTCATGTGACGGATGTGATCCCGGCTATAAACTCCGGGGAAAAAGCAAAAAACGAGCTTTTGGAAGCAGCAGTCACACTGGAGTCCAAAAGTGAGCATCCTTTGGGGGCGGCAGTGATGGAGTACGGAAGCGCACAGGGTATAGGACCGGCGCCCTCAGAGGATTATGCCACCTATCCGGGAAATGGGGTCTCCTGTGTAATAGATGGGGTGAGATACTTAGGGGGCAAAAAAGACTTTCTGGAGTCAGAGGGTACGGAGCTTGGAGATTTTATAAAAGCCTCCGGCATAGATCGGCATATGGACGAGGGCAAGACACCCCTGTTTTTTGCAAGGGAAGGACAGCTTTTGGGAGCCATTATGGTGGCTGATGTGATAAAGCCTGACAGCGTAAGTGCCATAAGGCAGCTTCATGAAATGGGTATGCACACGGTGATGCTCACCGGAGATAATGAAAAGACTGCCGCAGCCATGGGACGGATGACAAAGGTGGATGAGGTGGTGGCAGGTGTGCTGCCTGAGGGCAAGGAGCAGGTAATAAGAAGTCTTATGGAGCATGGCAAGGTCATTATGGTGGGTGACGGCATCAATGACGCTCCGGCACTTACCCGGGCAGATGTGGGCTTTGCCATAGGAGCCGGGACGGATATAGCCATTGATGCGGCTGACGTGGTCCTTATGAATTCCTCTCTTTCCGACGTACCGGCAGCCATCAGGCTTTCCAAGTCGGTGCTAAGGAATATCCATGAGAATCTGTTCTGGGCATTTTTCTATAATGTGATAGGCATTCCCCTGGCGGCGGGGGTGTGGATCCCCATTACGGGCTGGTCTCTGACTCCCATGTTCGGAGCCGCGGCAATGAGCCTTTCCAGCTTTTGCGTGGTGATGAATGCCCTCAGGCTTAATCTGACAGATATAAAAAAACCCGGCAGGTTTTTGAGACAATCTGTTTTTAAAGCCGGTGAAAAGTTGTATAATATAGAAAGTGAAAAAACACAAAGCAAAAAAGGAGATAGTGAAATGGAAAAGACTCTTAGTATTGAAGGGATGATGTGCGAAAAATGTGAGGCTCATGTCAGAAAGGCTTTGGAGGCAATAGAGGGAGTGTCCGAAGTAAAAGAGGTGAGCCATGAAAATAACAAAGCTGTGGTGACCTTGTCAAAGGATGTGGCTGAGGATGCCTTTTCGGCAGCGGTTTCCGAAGCGGGATATGATTACAAGGGTCTGATATAAACAGGGAGATTTACAGATGATAAATAAAAAATATAAAGAGATGCTGAATGCCAAAAACATCATCCGGGTCCTGTCGGAATATGCCACAGCCAGGGGTGAGGAGATCGGCTACGAAAATGTATTTGATTACAGCTTAGGAAATCCCTCGGTGCCCTGTGCGGATGATTATACCAAAGCTGTTATCGATCTCCA
>CAMOZG010000029.1 GCA_946630825.1 uncultured Lachnospiraceae bacterium | reverse complement strand
GCCAAGCCAGAACAGTGGCTCATCATAGCGGTCAAAGGATCCGTTATTTCTATCTGCTTTGCTTAAAACAACCCTTTTTTCATGCGTTGACAAGAAGCCCGGAATATTATCAAAGATAGCTGAAACCTTTGATTTATATTTCTTAGCTGACTCTTCTCAAAGCATCCTCTCATATGATCAAGAAGTATTTCTTGTCAATAATACGCAAAGTAATTTTTTCATATAGATACCTCAGTACGCAATCTAATAATATCATGTAAATACACCTATGCGTGACTTATTTGTAACATTTTGTATACCGGGCAAGAAATAAAAACTTCCAAATCACCGTAATGTGCGTAATGTGAACGTAAATAAATGAACAAGAACTAACTGTATTTGAAATAAACAATCTTGTTTCAAATACAGTTAGTCCAAACACCGCTACTTTATCATTTACAGATGCAGCACACGATCCTTGATCTCCTGGGTGCGGCCCTGGTTCCAGAACTGGGTCCCTATGTAGCCACAGGTGCGGCGCGCCACAGACATCTTGTCCTCGTCACGATTGCCGCAGTTGGGGCACTCCCACACCAGCTTGCCCGCGGAGTTCTCCACTATCTGGATCTCCCCGTCATAGCCGCAGACCTCACAGTAATCCGATTTTGTATTAAGCTCCGCATACATGATATTGTCATAAATAAACTTCATAACAGACAGTACCGCCGGGATATTCTGCTGCATATCAGGAACCTCTACATAAGAGATGGCTCCACCGGGAGAAAGCTTCTGGAACTCAGATTCAAACCTAAGCTTTTCAAAAGCATCTATCTCCTCAGTCACATGCACATGGTATGAATTGGTGATATAGTTTTTATCCGTCACGCCCTTTATGATGCCGAATCTCTTCTGCAGACACTTGGCAAAACGATAGGTGGTGGACTCCATAGGTGTGCCATATACGGAGTAGCTGATATTTTCCGCAGCCTTCCACTGGGCACACTTATCATTCAGTCTCTGCATTACCTTCAGGGCAAATTCCTTACCCATGGGATCTGTATGGGACACTCCAAGCATCCTTACACACATCTCATATAAACCCGCATAGCCTAATGAAATAGTGGAATATCCATTGTACAAAAGCTCATCTATGGTCTCGCCTTTTGACAAACGAGCCAGGGCTCCGTGCTGCCAGAGGATGGGGGCAACATCCGACACCGTCCCCAAAAGTCTCTCATGGCGGCATCTTAAGGCTCGGTGACAAAGCTCCAGTCTGTCATCTAAAATATCCCAGAACTTATCCATATCCCCATCTGCAGAGCAAGCCACATCCACCAGATTGATGGTGACTACCCCCTGGTTAAAGCGTCCGTACATCTTGTGGGAACCGTCAGGATTTAACTGGTTGTCCTCCACTGTTAAAAATGACCGGCAGCCCATGCAGGTATATACCTCACCCTTTTTAAGCTCCCTCTGGATCTTTGCCGAGATATAGTCAGGAACCATGCGCTTTGCAGTGCACTGAGCAGCCAGCTTTGTCAGCTCATAATACTGACTGTCCTCATGTATATTGTCCTCATCCAAAACATATATAAGCTTAGGGAAAGCCGGAGTGATCCAGACTCCCTTTTCATTCTTCACTCCCTGCATCCTCTGTATAAGTACCTCACGGATGATCATGGCAAGATCCTCCCTCGTCTGTCCCTCGGGAACCTCGTCCAGGTACATAAATACAGTGACAAAAGGAGCCTGTCCGTTACAGGTCATAAGTGTAATGAGCTGATATTGAATGGTCTGTATGCCGGACTTGACCTCTTCCAAAAGCCGCATCTCCGTGGTCTTTTCAATAATATCCATATCCATGGATTCGCCGCAGGCTTTTCTCTCCTCGATAACCTGGGAGCGGATCTTTTGCCGGCTAATATCCACAAAGGGCGCAAGATGAGCCAGTGAAAACGACTGTCCGCCATACTGGTTGGAAGCCACCTGGGCCACGATCTGGGTGGTAACATTGCAGGCGGTAAAAAAACTGTGAGGCTTTTCTATCTTTGTCTCGGATATGACAGTGCCGTTTTGAAGCATATCCTCCAAGTTGATAAGATCACAGTTATGCTCTCTCTGGGCAAAATAGTCCATGTCATGGAAATGGATCACACCCTCTTCATGAGCCTTCACCACATCTGCCGGAAGCAGGATGCGCTTGGTCAGATCCTTACTCACCTCACCTGCCATGTAGTCACGCTGGGTGGAATTGATAACAGGATTCTTGTTGGAATTCTCCTGCTTTACCTCTTCATTTATCTGGTCGATCAAAGTCAGGATCCCGTTGTCCGTGGTATTGGCTTTACGATTCAGCTCACGCTTATACCTGTAGCGCACATACTTCTGAGCCACCTCATAACAGCGCATCTCCATGATGCCGGTCTCCACCATATCCTGGATATCCTCCACATTTGCTGCATGAGGAAGCTCCATGATCTGCCTGGTTATCTTGTCAGCCACTGCCTGTATCTGATATTCGTTAAGCTGATGGATACCAGCCACCTCATTGTTGGCTTTCTCTATGGCATGGATGATCTTGTCCTGATCAAAATCCACCTCCCTGCCATTTCTCTTTATTACATTTATCCTGACTTTTTGATTTACAGTCTCCATTTCCCCTCCGAATTGCTACCATATATTGTAATTAAGTTAAAGAAAATCCACAACATCTTGTGCTGTTCATATATAATACACCATAACTGGCAAAAAGAAAAGAGAAAAATCACTTTTTGTACAATTCAATTTTGCTACGCCCATAGCCATATCCAAAGTGAGTGCTTTTTTCTTCTAAATCCGTTTCTTTTCAGAAAAGCTATCCTTTGAAGCTTACTCATTTTTTCAAGCTCTGCAAAGCCTTTCAATACAGCCCTCTTTTCCTCCGGCACCCCCTCCAGCAAAAGAGCTGCCCCGGCAAGATCCTTTGCATTTTTATAGTAAGCCGCCTTATCTCCTTTGATACTTCCATTTAAAAATCCGCTTATATTCTTAAAAAGCTTCACCGCCATGCTATCCCTTTTGGCACCCATTTCATTGTCGCCATGCTGCCTGTAATACACAAGGGGTTCATCCACCACTCCAACCCTGCCCAAAAGAGCCGCCGTCATAAGCACCCATACATCATGCATCTCCACCAGCTCTGTCACTTTAAAAAATCCATCACCCCCGTCATTTGCCATCACAGCCGCATCCCTGCAGGCACGGTTAAAGCACAGGCTGCATCCTGCTGCCGGATTGTCCATGATTATTTCAGTATATTTATGGTAATAGGGATCCCTCCCCAGAGCTCTTATAAAGGATCCGGCGGTGACATTCAGCTTTTCATCCGTCACATACATATCCGTATAGACAGCCACAGGCTCCTTATTTTCACCCGAAAGTGCCTCAAGCGCCTTTATGGATCTTTCCATCTTATCCTTGATCCACACGTCATCAGCATCTGCAAAAAAATATACATCTGCCTCCACATTTTTCAAAAGATGAAAAAAATTGCCCTTTGCCCCCAGATGGGCAGCGCCATCCTCCATAAGCACAAACCTGTCTCCATGGGCTTTTACATAATCCGATACCACCTCCAGGGTATTATCTGACGAACCGTCATCATGTATATAACAAATGAAATCATGGACGGTCTGATTGACCAGTGATGAAAGCATCTGTGACAGATATCTGCCGCTATTGTATGTTGCCAAAAGAATTGCGATCTTCATATAACGATCCAAAGCCTATCTGTTGTATCCATAGGGTGTCTTTGTTCTGATCTTGTAAACCAGATTTGCCAGAAAAATATCCGCATTTTTAATAGTCAAAGCAAGCTTTCCAAACACATTGGCTGCCCTGAATGCCGCCTTATAGCCCACCATTCTCTTAAGCATTAAAAGCTCATCCCCGGACAAAAAACTTCCCTGCTCCATAATATCTATAAACTCATAGGTGGAAGCATCTGTGACCCTGGTATCTGCGGACAGATTTCCTCCCGTATTTTTGTGTATGTATAAAGCCTTGTCCAGATAGTAAAAGCCTATCCCCTGCCCCAGAAGCAAAAGCCACAAAAAATAATCGTCCGCTCCGTTTTTTCCTACGATATGCTCACGCCAGAAATCCGGTATCACGCTTTTTGGCACCGCACACTGTCCGGGGGAAATGATCTGGATCCCCACCTTAAGATATACCGACAGATCCCCCACCATTGATTTGTGAGCCTCTGTCCGGTACATACGGTGGAGCTCATTTCTTATTTCAAAATCACCGTTGCTTACAATCACATGATAGGGATGTCTCTCTGCCGCCTGCAAAAGCTCAAAAGCTGTTTCCGGTCTAATCTCATCATCCTGATCCAAAAAGCAGATCAGATCCCCGGTGGCTTTTTCAAGACCCCTGACCCGGGAGGCATGTATCCCTAAATTCTTGGGATTCGTCACTATATGCCAGTTTTCCCGACCGGCATAGATACCGTCCAGTCTGACAGCCACCTTGGGACTGTCATTTACCAGTATCACTTCCATATAAAACTCGGTTTTATCCACCTGGTTTGATGTCTTTAGTTTTTCCTCATTCTTCTCCATCATCCTCTGATATTCCGGCATGTACTTATTGCCGTCATAAAAAGGCGTGATAAAAGATATCTTCATTAAAAGCTCTCCTCATATTTTCTGTGCGCAAATTTCGCCATCAGAAAAGCCCATCCCTTTTTGAACCAGTTTTCCCGCTCCAACGGCATATAAGCCGCCTCATATACCCTGAGTCCATCCTCTTTTTGAGATTTAAAAACCCATGCATTGAAAAGGATCTCGGAGACCCTGCCGAAAAGCCTTTTGTGAAAATCCGAAAGACTTCTTGTATCAAGACGCTTTTCCAAAGCAAAAAGCACGGGAAACAAAAAAGACATATAATCCTCATAATATGATCTTTTCATTATCATCATATTAAACATATATCCCCAGGTAGAGGTGTACGCCTCATCCACATAGGGCAGGTAATTGGGAGAAAGTTCTGCTATTATTTCCCTGGTCAGAGTCAGATGATCCCCTCCCATGGTGTGATTGTAATGACTGTACAAACTTTCGATAAAATACCTGCGCTTAGATGGCACTATCACATCATGGTTTTTCAGGATCCTCGCCGTCTGCTCTTTTGAAAGTATAAGCTTCATCCGGTCAGAGGAAAAAAGTCTGGAAAAAAACGGTGCCACGGACAGATATCT
The DNA here is from genome assembly GCA_946630825.1 of uncultured Lachnospiraceae bacterium. Classification (GTDB taxonomy): domain Bacteria; phylum Bacillota; class Clostridia; order Lachnospirales; family Lachnospiraceae; genus JAILEN01. The sequence goes on along the minus strand of CAMOZG010000029.1, from coordinate 10,142 downwards.
GCGATAGTGCACCAGCCCTATCACATCAGCATCCAGATTCTTCCAGGCATAGTAGTGCCCGGTAAGCTCGCAAAAGCAGGGATTTTTTTCTGAAATATTTTCTCCGTCGTCATCCCTAAGCCGTATCCCATCTATGGCGGGCTTTCCCTTAGCCCCAAGCTGGATCGGCACATACAAGGTATCCTCTGGCAATACGCAGGGCTTATGAGCCGCCACCAAAACCTTAATATCCATCTTCACAAAAGACTCCGAATATCTACGCTATCAATCAAAAGAGGCTCCACACAACCATGTGGAACCTCACAGTTTGTCACTAAGCTGTATCACTCGTCTGATGACGCATCCTCATCCTGAACTATGGCTGCCACTGAAGAAGCCACGGTAGCCACTACCACAACCACTGCAATAATAACTACCAATAAAATAAGAATGCCAAAAAAGATTAAAAATCCGGTCTCCGTCATAACTACCTCCTGGCCTGCTTAAGTCTGGCAAAAACTATGGGAAAATCCTCCCTTATCCACGAAACCAGACGCGCACGCCTAAGTGCCTTTTTAAAATTCCCCTTAGCCAAAGGCGCATATAAAAACTTAAGTTTTCTGCTGCCTTCACCTAAGTGCCTGGACAGGACGCCATACATCTCTGTAGACCTCTCAGCCTCTGCCCTTGCCAAAATATCTGCTTTTGAAATACCACTGCTTACTCCACGCTCCATCATGGAAAACATGGATCTGAAATACTCTAAGGACAAAACCGCATACATCCTGTCGTCTACGGTTCCCCACCTTTCCTGCTGATCCCTGATGGCATTGATCCTGATCTTTTGCAGCTCAAAGTAATCCGGAAGATCCTTTCTGGTAGCCCGGTGGTCGTCTACCACACGATTTATATAGTGGTAAAGACGATCCGAGATAAGCTGCATACTGTGAACATGCTTAAAGGTCTCCACATTAAAAAGTATATCCTCAATATGAGTGATATCGGGAAACCTCACATCCTGATCCTTAAGATAGGACAGCTTAAAAGCTTTGTTCCAGGGATAGCCATACATGGTCATCTCTTCCATCTCTATAACCAGATGTCTGATAACACGTTTGTCCCCCACAAACTGCGTCGGCAGAAAAAAGTCTCTGGTATAGACACACTCACCGTCTTCGTCTAAGTAATCCTCTGTGTGTCCGTAAACCACCACGTCCACCTTGACATCCATCAGCTTATTGTAAATGGTCATCAAAAGTCCGCTTTCATACCGGTCATCAGGATCTAAAAAGAGAATATACTCTCCCTTTGCTTCATCCATGCCTGTATTTCTGGCGGCGGATACACCACTGTTAGTCTGATGATGGATCACCCTGATGCGAGTATCATTGGCAGCATACTCCTCGGCTATGGCTCCCGTCCGATCAGGCGAGCAGTCATCCACCACGATAAGTTCCCACCTGCGATAGGACTGGTGCAGGATATCCTCTATAGCATCACGTATATAAGCCTCCACCCTGTAAGAGGGCATGACTATTGTAAAAATGAGATTCTCCAAGAAAGACTCCTGATCACAGGGATACTATTACCTTGTCCTGAAGCTTCCTGGGCAGCTCATCCTTATTTCTGGAAATACTGATGACAAAGTTTACGTCATACTTATCAGAATACTTGTCGATCTTGTCAACAGCCATGGCAATATCTTCTTCATTTTCGATAAGCGCATTATCCAAAAAGCTATCCAAAAGGATCTCTTCGATATCGCTGTTCTGGGAGATCACTCCGCATATGAATCCTAAAAACTCATCAGTGGATGCCATGGAAAACTCTGACATATCTATGAGACGAACCTTGGAATCAAGATCATACATATGCTTATTGTTTTTATCGATATAGACCATGCTGCCCTTTAATTCCTTCTGCAGCTCGGTTGCCTTTGATAAAAGATGCTTTGTCTTGCCCTTGCCCTTTGCTCCAACTATTAATGAAACCATTGTACTAACCCTCCCTTTTGTGTAAAAGAATTCCTTTAGGTATTTTACTACAATACGGAGTAAAATAAAACACCCAATATTCAAATGGATAAAATGAGGGGCTATTTCACAGCCGACACCTCATATCCTGCGGCTTCCACCGCCGCCACCAGCGCATTTTCGCTCACTTCCTCATAGAGATACACCTTTGCAAGTTTTTTTGCAAGACTGACCTTAGCCACCACTCCGTTTACCTCATTTATTTTGTTTTCAACCCTGACTCTGCAGTGGTCGCAGTTCATCCCTTCTATCTGCAGGGTCTTTGTGCCTATTGGCTTACCCTTTATTTTCTTTTTTACAGGTTTTTCCTTTGGTCCTCCGCAGCAGCTTCCCTCACCCTTCATATGAGTAATGGAGCTTTTGACTGCAGGCACAAGTATGGCTATCAGGATCAGAACTATGATAATATTTGTAGTATTCATATTCCACCACCTCGTCTTTTACTTATCGCAGGCTCCGCCTTTTTTGCAGTTTCCCGCCATGGGACATCCGATACACCTGGTGCCCTTTTTCTTTTCCTTATAAATATAATATGAAGCCGCTCCCACCGCAGCCGCTATTATCAAAAAAGCTATTATGTTTACCAAATCCGGCACCTCCTCTTATAAACAGACGGCAAAAGCAGTCTGCACCGCCTTTGCCGTCCACTTCATATCCAATTATATCTGCATCAGTCCAGTTTGTACTGCAGCGCCACCTTTTTCTGATTTGTCTGGATCAGATAGGTGATTATGCAGGCCACAAAAAGTATGAATATAAGTCCGCCTATAAATCCGGCACCAAAATGACCCTCTGTAAAGAGTGTACCAAACTGGTATACCAAAAATCCTACTGTAAATCCGGTGGAAAGCTGTAAGCCTATGGCTCCCCATAACCACTTCTGGGATTTCATCTCTGAATTCATGGCTCCAAGTGCCGCAAAGCAGGGAGGTGAGTAAAGGTTAAACATCAGATATGCCAGTGCAGCCACTTTGGTGATGCCCATGGCTGCCGCTACGGGACTTCCCTCACCTACCAATGCCAGCTCGTCTGTGTCAATAAGGTTTGTAAGGGCATATACTGTAGCTATGGTACCTACCACGTTCTCCTTTGCGATAAAGCCTGTAATTGCAGCCGCTGCCAACTGCCATGCTGCCACACCAACCACGGGAACCAGAAGTACGGCAAATGGATGAGCCAGACCTGCCAGGATCGAAGTATTCTCCATGCCTTCTTCCACCACCTGGAATTTCCAGTTAAAGGTCTGCATGATCTGAACCACTGTATTACATACAAGGATAATGGTTCCTGCCTTGATGATGTATGCCTTGCCTCGCTCCAGCATGGAACCGGTGGCGAATTTCAGACTGGGTACCTTGTACTCGGGAAGCTCAATGATAAAGAATGACTTCCTGTACTTTACTGCAGTAATGGCTTTTACAAGAAGTGCTCCCACAAGCACCAGTACGATACCGAGCATGTAGCAAATGAAGCTGACCCACTTGGATTCAGGGAAAAATGCTCCTGCAAAAAGGGCTATTACCGGAAGCTTTGCTCCGCAGGGCATGAAGGTTGCCAGCATTGCTGTAGCCCTTCTCTCCCTCTCATTTCTGATGGTACGGCATGCCATGATGGCAGGTATACCGCAGCCTGTTCCGATTATCATGGGGATCACGGACTTTCCCGAAAGTCCCACTCTCTTAAATATGGGATCCAAAACCACTGTGGCTCTTGCCATGTAACCGCAATCCTCCAAAAGAGCTATGAGGAAGTACATAACCATGACCAGGGGCAAAAAGCCTACCACAGCTCCCACACCGCCTATGATTCCGTCTACCAAAAGGGCATACAGTAAGGGGTTGGCGTCTGCCATCATTTCACCTACCCAGCCCTGGAAGGCTTCGATCCAGCCAACTAATATGTCAGCCAGCCATGTGCCCAGGGTAGTCTGTGAAATATAAAATACCACCCACATAATAGCCGCAAATACCACTATTCCGATGACGGGATGAGTGATGACCTTGTCGATCTTGTCGCCTATATTAACATCCTTGGTCAAAGTCTTTCTGACCTCCACCTCGGAAACTATGGAGTTTACAAAGTCAAACCTCTTACGGTCTGCTTCCTCTACAGCCTGCTTATCGGTCAGATCCACATCCCCCTGTACATAGGGAGCCTTCTGACCCTTGCCCTCCAAAGCCACAGCCTGGGCTATTACTTCCTTAAGTCCTGTCTCGGATGTGGATACCGTATCAACTACCGGGCAGCCCAGCTTCTCAGCCAGCTTTGCGTCATCAATGGTATTGCCCTTTTTGTCCTTGATATCACTTTTGTTCAAAGCCACCACCACCGGTACTCCCAGTTCCAAAAGCTGAGTGGTGAAAAAGAGACTTCTGCTTAAGTTCACCGCATCCACGATATTGATGATGGCATCCGGGCGCTCGTTTTTCACGTACTCGCTGGTAATGCTCTCCTCAGATGTGAAGGGTGACATGGAATACGCTCCCGGAAGGTCTACGGCTATGATCTCCTTGCCGCTGCTGTTGTAGTTGCTTTTGACAGGACTTTCTTTCCTATCGACCGTTACGCCTGCCCAGTTACCGATCTTTTCACTCCTGCCGGTCAGGGCATTGTACATTGTGGTCTTCCCGCTGTTGGGATTACCTGTTAATGCAATTCTCATGATGTAACCTCCTAGAATCTTATCTTTGATCCAAACCGGTCATGACCGGTCCGGCTCCGGGGATGTCCCCTGTATATCAAAAAGTCAGATGCTATACTATATCTCGATAGCTGAAGCCAGCTCCCGATCAATACAGTATCTGGCGTCTTTGATCGAAACCACCAGGTTTTTCTGTTTATCCACCACCGTAATACTTTCTCCGCTGTAGCACCCAAGAGAAAAAAGAAAGCTTTCCATCTCTTCATCTCCGCCGGTATCAATGTTTTTAATGACATAATCCTGTCCTAAGCTTGCTTCGTTAAGTGTCATATTTTTCCCCTCTTCTTTCGTATGTTAGTGTTTTCTAACTCTCTTGCCTTATGTATGTTAGCATTATCTAACATTTTTGTCAATAAGGTCTTGAATTCTGTCTCATATTAAGTTACAATTCCTCATAAAAGGTTTTGTAAAACATATTTTTTGGAGGGTGATCTTTTATGAAAATTCAGGAATCTGCTCAGGATTATTTAGAATCCATACTGATATTGTCCCAGGAAAAGGAGCATGTAAGAGCAACCGACATATGCAATTATTTTGGCTACGCCAGAGCCACGGTATCGGTCTTTTTAAAGCAGCTAAAAGAAAATGGTTATGTCACCGTCAGTGAACATAACCACATATATCTTACTGATGAAGGAAAAGATATAGCTGAAAAAATGTATGAACGGCATCAGTTCCTCACCGACCTTTTTATAAGGATCGGAGTCAATGAGGAGACCGCAAAAAAGGATGCCTGCAGAGTAGAGCACTATGTCTCGGAAGAAACCTTTGCCGCCATGAAGGCGTATTTTGGAAACTAAAGCTCTCTACATCCACTTTTCCACAAAGCCCTCTCCCATGGCCTCGGATACATTTCCAACTATGAAAAATGCCTTGGGATCATGCTCCTTTATAATGTCCTTTATCATAGGCACATCACGTCTGGTGCATATACATATGAGCACCTTCCGATCCTCCCCGGTGTACTCCCCCACACCCTGGATGCTTGTAACACCCCTGTCCATCTCAGAAAGGATCTCCCGGGATATCTCCTGGGGTTTTTTTGAAATAATAAGAGTGATCTTGGCTTTTTTACCACGATCAAGTATATAGTCAGTTACCCTCCCCATGATAAATACGGAAATAATGGCATAAAGGGTGTGCTCTATGCTGAAAACAAAGGCGCCCACCACCACTATGGCTCCGTCAAGTATCTCAATAAGATGACCCACGCTTATGGATCTTAGATACTTGGAAAGGGAGTTGCCAAGCATATCCGTGCCACCGGTGGTAGCTTTTGCCAGAAGCAAAAGCCCGGTTCCCAGTCCAAAGCAGATACCTCCGTACAAAGAGGTCAAAAGCATATTGTCCGCCACAAAGGTATAATCGGGAAATATGTAAAGCTCAATGGTCATTACCGTAAACCCAAGTCCCGTGCGTACTATCCTTTTAAAGCCTTCTGTCCACCAGGCAAATAAAAAAATAGGTATGTTAAGCACCAGGTTTGTCAGCCAAAGAGGGATGACAAAGGGCATATACTGTTCTGACAGATAGCGCATCACTATTGCCAGACCCGACACACCGCCGGTGACCATACCGGAGGGATCAAAAAGATACTTTACAGCAAAAGAGACTATGGTGGCACCCAGGATAATGATCCAGAAATCCCGGAAGTAAACCATAAATCTCTTTTTTGTCATGGGCAGCTTTTTTTTAGGTTCTTCTACTCTACGCGCAAAGCTCATCCAGTCTCCTTTTTGCATCAGCCATATCCGACAGATCCCCACTGTAGTCCCGGTCTTCACGGTTCCTTAGGGACTCTGTGATGCGTTCTACGGGCTTAAGTATGGGAGTGAGGGACAGATTTGCCAGTACCCCTTTCAATCCGTGTGCGTACTCAAAGGCAGAGCCCAGATCTCCTGAAGCAATGGCATCAGGAAGCGCCTCAAAACCCTTGTCGTCGGGAATACGCTTAACCAGCTTCAGATAGAGCTCTTCCTTGCCTGCACAACGGGCAATTCCCTCTTCAACATTGGCACCAAATTCACGTAACGCATCTACACTCAACATACCAACATCCTCCTGTCTATTCAAAGAATTTATCGAATTCATCCGGCGACACCGGCTTCGAGAAATAGTAGCCCTGTATCATCTCACAGCCCAGATCCTTTAAGGTGCTGTACTGGTCTTCTTCCTCAACACCTTCAGCCACCACGGGCACATTGAGGAAGTCCGCAATTTCCATGATAAGCTCCATCATGCGGAAGTTTTTCTCATCCTCATTTACTCCCCGGACAAATTTCATATCCACCTTAAGCACATCTATGGGCATGGAGGTAAGCATATTAAGAGAGGAATATCCTGCTCCAAAGTCGTCCATCTCTATCATAAAGCCCCTGTCCCTGAAGCGCTCCACTACATCCACCAGTTGATGGGTGTCCGAAGCATAGGCGGACTCTGTGATCTCAAGGTGCAGATCCTTCGGCTCTATGCCTGCCTCTTTGACTATGTCAAGGATATTGTCAACTATAGCCTCATCCTGTATATCTATTCTGGAGACATTCACGGATACCGGCACAGCCACACCGTACTTGTCCTTCCATTTTCTCACCTGATGTGCAGCAGCCCTCCACACATAATCATCCACAAGCTGGATGAGTCCGTTTTCCTCGAAAAGAGAAATAAAGCTGCCGGGAGAGACCATTCCAAACTCAGGATGATCCCAGCGCACTAAAGCCTCAGCCCCTGCCAGCACCGGCTTATCGTTTTTGATATTGTACTTGGGCTGGAACAGTACAATAAACTGGCTTCTGGCGATACCGTCAGCTATATCCTGGATAAGCTTTTCCTCAAACATGCGCTGCTTGCGCATCTTGTCATCATAGTATGCAATGACTCTGCTGAAATCGTCCCTTATGGTATTGCCTGCCATATTGGCACGTTCGAAAGCCATCTCGATACGGACATCCTGCTCAATACACTCATTTACACCGATACGCACCTGGGCATTGTGAACCCTGTACTCACCGGTAATTGCCTTTTTAAGTTCGGCAGCAAAGTCCTCATAGTCATCCCTGTGGGTCACGTACATATAGAAGATATCACCCTCTCCGCGACCTGCTATACCGTCATATCTCTCGGCATAAGTTTTGATAGCTCCTGCCACCGTGCACAGCACCCGGTCTCCCTCATTCATGCCGTACAGCTCGTTAAACAGATGGAAGTGGTTTATATTGACCACCACTGCATCCATCTTACGATCAGGATAGAACTTGCTTTGAAGGGATGCATATTCGTAAAAATAGCTCTTTGACAAAAGCCCGGTAAGCTCGTCCCTCTCGGTGGACTGAATGATCATCCTATCTTCAAACAGTGCAATGATACGCTTGACCCTTGCGAGTATCTTTTCAGGCATATCGTAGGGCTTTTTGATGAAATCAGCAGCTCCCCTTTTCAGGCTTTCTATCTCTGCCGACTCCTCAGAGGTAAGCACTATGACAGGTATGTTCCGGTGGATGATATCCTTTTGCATCTCATCCATCACCTCGAAACCATCCATAACAGGCATCATCAGATCCAAAAGGACCAATGAAAGCAGGGGCCCTTTATCCTCGATCACAGCCATGGCTTCATTACCATCTGCAGCATAGAGTACATCATAGCTGTCCTCAAGGATCCCCCCCAGTATCTCCCTGTTGATCTCCTCATCATCAACCACAAGGATCGTACGTTTGATATTACTAAGATAGATAAGTTCCTCGTCCATGTCATCCCCCTTTTATTACTGTTTATGCAGCTCCCCGAAAAGTATATAACAACTTAATTCTACTACAACAAATTCCATCTTGCCACATTTTTTTATTTGTCACTGTGTCATCATCTCATTAAGCATGTTTTTAAGCTCCACCATGCGATCCCTGTATTGTGCTGCCAGTTCAAAGTTCAGATCCGTGGCAGCCTTTTCCATACTTGTACGGATCTTTTTGATAAGCTCCTTAAGTTCCTTTTCATCCATCTCCTCAGGAGACTTGCCGGATGCCATCTCATCCTTCGCCACTGTCTTTGAAATGGCTATGACCTCACGCACTTTCTTTTCTATTGTGGTGGGAGTAATGCCATGCTCCTTATTGTATTCCTCCTGGATCTGACGGCGGCGCTTGGTCTCGGAAATAGCCTTTTCCATGGATTCCGTCATGGTGTCCGCATACATGATCACGTGCCCGGAGGAATTTCTGGCAGCACGGCCTATGGTCTGGATAAGGGATCTCTCCGAACGTAAAAAGCCTTCCTTGTCGGCATCCAAGATTGCCACGAGGGTGATCTCAGGAATGTCAAGTCCTTCCCGGAGGAGATTGATCCCAACAAGCACATCAAAAACATCCAGTCTCAGATCACGGATTATCTCAGCCCTCTCCAAGGTATCTATATCGCTGTGCAGATATTTGACACGGATACCCAGCTCCTGCAGGTAGGTGGTCAGATCCTCCGCCATCCTTTTTGTAAGGGTGGTTATCATCACCTTATTATGGTTCGCAGTTTCCTTTTTGATCTCACCAACCAGATCGTCGATCTGTCCCTCCACAGGGCGCACATCCACATCAGGATCCAGAAGTCCCGTGGGTCTGATAACCTGCTCTGCCCGTAAAAGCTCATGCTCTTCTTCATACTCGGCAGGAGTAGCCGACACAAAGAGCACCTGATCCAGCTTCGTCTCCCACTCGTCAAAATTAAGGGGTCGGTTATCCAAAGCTGAAGGAAGTCTGAAGCCGTAATCCACCAGCGTGGATTTTCTGGATCTGTCTCCGTGGTACATTCCCCTTACCTGGGGCACGGTCATATGTGACTCATCTATGATAAGCAGATAGTCATCCCCGAAATAATCCATCAGGGTAGCCGGAGGTTCTCCCGGCTTCTGCTTTGGATTCAGATGCCTGGTATAATTTTCTATACCGCTGCAAAATCCGGTTTCTCTGAGCATCTCCACGTCAAAATTGGTTCTTTCCGCTATCCTCTGTGCCTCTATAAGCTTGTCCTCGGATTTGAAGTATGCCACTCTCTCCTTAAGCTCTGCCTCTATAGTCTCACATGCCGCCTTTATCCTATCCTGGGGAACCACATAGTGTGATGCAGGGAAAATAGCTGCATGGTTCATCTCGCGGCGCGCCTTGCCGCTTACTATATCCGTCTCAACTATCCGATCGATCTCATCCCCGAAAAATTCCACCCTGTAGGCATAATCGGACACGTTTGCCGGAATGATCTCAAGCACATCACCCCTCACCCTGAAGGTGCCTCTGGTAAAATCCATGTCATTTCTCACATACTGCATGTCAATAAGGGCATGGATCACCGCGTCCCTGTCCATCTCCATACCGGGTCTTAGGGAAATCATCATGTTCTCATAGTCATCCGGCGAGCCGATACCGTAGATACAGGATACCGAGGATACA
>CAMOZG010000028.1 GCA_946630825.1 uncultured Lachnospiraceae bacterium | reverse complement strand
GAAGATTCGGTCTGCCCTATGAGACCAAGCATATTTTCATGACGGCGGGAGCTGCATCTGCCATAGCCCATGCAGTGAGGGCAGTTACCGTGCCCGGTGATGAGGTCATTACCTTTGCACCCTTTTTCCCGGAGTACAACCCTTATGTGAATGAGACAGGGGCAATACTTAAGGTGGTACCTCCCAGGGCCTCGGATTTTCAGATCAATTTTTCCGAATTTGAAAAGATGATGAATGAAAAGGTTCAGGCGGTCCTTATAAACTCACCCAACAATCCCAGCGGTGTGGTCTACTCCGAGAGCACCCTGGAACAGCTTTCGGCATTTTTGTCCGCCTGTGAGAAAAAGTACGGACATGAGATCTTTTTGATAAGTGACGAGCCCTACAGGGAGATCGTATTTGACGGGGAAAAGGTTCCCTATCCTGCAAAGTATTATGACAATACCATTACCTGCTATTCGTTTTCAAAAAGTCTGTCCCTGCCGGGAGAACGTATCGGCTACATAGCGGTCAATCCCAAGGCTGTGGATGCTGATTTCATAGCTGCCATGTGTGGACAGATAAGCCGGGGCATAGGTCACAACTGTCCTGCCTCCACCCCTCAGCTTGCGGTGGCAAGGGTCCTTGATGAGACCAGTGACCTTTCGGTTTACGAGACCAACCGGAATATTTTGTATGATGAGCTTATAAGCCTTGGTTTTACCGTGGTAAAGCCCGGGGGTACCTTTTACATCTTCCCCAAGGCTTTAGAGGATGACGCAGTGGCTTTTTGTGAAAAGGCAAAGGATTTTGATCTGATACTTGTCCCGGCAGACGGCTTCGGAGCACCGGGATATTTCAGGATGGCATATTGCATTGACACGGAAAAGGTAAAAAGGTCTCTGCCCAAGCTTCGTGAATTTGTGGAGACCTGCTATCCCGACAGACCGGTACACTAATAACAGGTGAGGCATATGACTACATTCAGTTTGTGCATGATCGTAAAAAATGAAGCGGAAGTTTTGGCACGGTGCCTGGATTCCTTGGCGGATATAATGGACGAGATCATTATAGTGGACACGGGATCAGAGGATGCCACCAAGGATATCGCCCGGCGCTATACAGCAAAGGTGTATGATTTTCCCTGGGTGGATGACTTTTCCCTTGCCAGGAATTTTGCCTTTGAAAAGGCGTCATGCGACTATATATACAGTGCTGATGCTGATGAGGTGCTGGATGATAAAAACAGGAAGGCTCTTAAAAATCTTAAATCTGTCATGATGCATGAGGTTGAGATCGTGACAATGTGGTATGTGGAGTCCGGGGTGCAGACTGTGCTCAATGCCAAAAAGGAACGACGACCGAAGCTTTTTAAAAGGCTCAGAAAATTTGTGTGGGTGGATCCCATTCATGAGACTGTGCGTACGGATCCGGTGGTATTTGACAGTGATATTGAGATCCTTCACAGACCTGTGGGAAATCACAGCAGCCGGGATTTTGACATCTTTGAAAATGCCTATGCCACCCAGGGCAGGCTGTCAAAAAAGCTTTATCAGATGTATGCCAGGGAGCTTTACAAATGGGGAGATGTAACCAGACTTGCCCACGGTGCTAAAGTGTTTTTGCAGGTGCTTTCAGAGGAGCAGTTTTCCACGGATATGTTTATGATGCTTACTGCGGTCATTGTCAGAGCCGAAAGGCTTTTGGGCAATCAAAGTGAGTTTATGAAGCATGCCATGAAGGTCATATCCTTGGGGGGATGCTCTGAGGTGTGTGTGGAGCTCGGAGATCACTACAGGGATAAGGATGATCTGAAGGAGGCTGTGCTCTGGTATTACAATGCATGCTATGAGACCGGCAGTGTTTTGGATATAAGAAGCTGCGGATCCGAGACCATGCTTAAGCTTTCTGATTGCTACGAAAAACTTGGAGACGGGGATCTGTCTGCCAAATACCTTAAGGCGGCCTCTGAATGGAAGCTGCCGGATGAACAGGACTGACCTAAGGAGCGAATTATGGTTTTTTCCGGACTCCCATTTTTATTTTTCTTTTTGCCGCTGACTCTGGCGGCATATTTTTTGGTACCACTTAGATTTAAAAAGGTGGTGCTTTTTACAGCAAGCATTATATTCTATGCCTGGGGTGAACCGGTATATGTGCTTTTAATGCTTTTATCCATTGCCGTAAATTACATACTGGCGCCCTATGCCGGGGGCAGCGGGTCTGCTTCTAAAAGAAAAGCGGCTCTTGTCCTTGCCATCATATTTGACATAGGGATGCTGGGGCTTTTTAAATACGCCGGACTTTTTATCTCAACAGTGAATTCGGTTTTTGGAATATACATAGAACCATTGGATCTGTCTCTTCCCATAGGCATAAGCTTTTACACCTTTCAGGCAGTGTCATATGTGATAGATGTGTACAGAAAAGACGTGGAGCCGGCTAAAAACCCGGTGGACTTCGGCGCCTATCTTACCATGTTTCCCCAGCTTATCGCAGGTCCCATAGTCAGATATAAGACTGTGGAGCGGGAAATGAAAAACCCTGCCATATCCATGGAAAATTTCTCCCTTGGGATCTCTCGTTTTATAATCGGTCTTGGAAAAAAAGTGCTTATCGCAAACTCCATAGGACGGGTGTGGAGCCAGATCAGTGAAGTGTCGGGAAATGAACTGTCCATGGCTACTGCCTGGATAGGTCTGGTTGCCTTTACCCTGCAGATATATTTTGACTTTTCGGGCTATTCGGATATGGCTATAGGAATGGGCAGGATGCTGGGCTTTTATTTTCCTGAAAATTTTGATCATCCCTACCAGTCAAAAAGTATTACGGAATTCTGGCGGAGATGGCATATGACTTTGGGCACCTGGTTTCGGGAATATGTGTACTATCCCATGGGAGGCTCCAAAAAGGGATTGAAAAGACAGCTTATAAACATCTTTGTTGTATGGATGCTTACGGGACTGTGGCACGGTGCCTCATGGAATTTTCTGATCTGGGGGATATACTATGCCCTGCTTTTGTTTGTGGAAAAAATATGGCTGTATAACAGTTTAAAAAAGGCTTCCCCTGTGATTGGCACAGTCTACACCCTGTTTTTTGTGATAGTGGGCTGGGGGATCTTTTCCTGGCAGGACATGAGCGATCCGGCAGGTTTCTTTGCTGCCCTTGCAGGGATGGGAGGCAGGGGACTGGCTGATATGTCAAGTCTTTACTTTTTGCGCTCCTATGCTATACTTTTTGTTATAGCCACAGTGTGTGCCACCGATTTTTTGGGACGGCTGTGGGAGGGACTGACCCGGGGCAGAAAAGTGCCTCTTTTGATTTTAGAGTCACTGATATGTATTCTGTCGGTAAGCAGTCTGGTTACGGATACCTATAATCCGTTTTTGTATTTCAGGTTTTGAGGGGATAATATTATGAACAACAGATACAGGTGGATGCTGGCGTCGGTATCTCTTATGCTTTTTGTTATACTTATTGCGGGTCTTAAGATATATGATGTATCGGCAATAGGACCGGAAAATACCAGCGTGGGCTTTTCCGGTATCAACGGGGCATGCCACGAGCTTTTCGGAGTCAGCATGTTCTGGTATGATGTGACGGAGGTGCTGGGGTATCTGGCTATTGCCATAGCGGTGATCATGGCAGGGGCTGGTTTTTTACAGCTATTAAAAAGAAAATCCTTTGCAAAGGTGGACAGGGAGATATATGCCCTGGCAGGACTTTACGTGGCTCTGGGAGCTTTGTATGTTATCTTTGAAAAAATAGTCATAAACTACCGGCCGGTGATACTGCCTGATGATGAAGGAGTGGAGGCATCATTTCCCTCATCACATACCATGCTGTCCTTTGTCATATTCGGCAGTACGGTAATGCTGCTTTCGGTTTATATGGAAAAAAGCACAAAAAGACTGGTGATGCAGATCGTTTTGGAGATCCTTATTTTCCTGACTGTCTTTGGACGGCTGATCTGCGGAGTCCACTGGTTTACGGATATTCTTGGGGGAGTTTTGATAAGCATATGTCTGCTTAGTGTGTTTGGCACGTTTTTGTATGGGGATGAAGAATGACAAGAAAGCTTTTAGGTATAATTCTCATATTTACACTGACTCTGGTGACTCTTTCGGGATGCAAAGCTTTTGTAGGCGAAAATGAGGCTGATGGGGAAACTTCGGAGGGGGCAACAGAGGATCCTGATGCTATCAGGATCGGAGTGGCTTTGTGGAGCAGCAATGATGTCCTTGGCTCCAGATGCAAGGAGATACTCTGGGAGGCAGCAGAGACCATTGGTGTGAAGCTTGTTTTTTCAGATCACGGATTTCGCGACGGAGGAGTAGAGAGATCCTGTAATGAGCTTATAGAGGCAGGCTGCAGCGGTATCGTGGTATGCAATTTCAATGATGAGGATATGAGCCGGGTCATAGAAGCCTGTGATGATGCCGGGGTCTATGTGGCACAGTCATTTCGCATGATAGATGAGATTGATGGCTCAAATGTCTATGAGCTGGCAAAGGCTTCCCGGTATTATGTGGGAAATGTCCACGAGAATGAGATTGAAAACGGAAAGAGACTGGTGGGGATCCTGCTTGACAGAGGAGACCGTAATATCGGACTTATGGGCTGGAAGGCAGGTGATATAGCCTGGGAAAAAAGGTGTGAAGGCTACAGGATGGCTATAGACACCTGGAACACCCTCCATCACACAGATCAGGCCAGGCTGTCGGAGCCTGTGTATGGCGGCATAGATATGGATGGAGCAGTAGAGGCGACAAATGAGCTTTTGGAGAATTTTGCCGGTATTGATGCCTTGATAGTCGGCGGCGGAGGGGGCGAGCCCATGGTAGGTGCATTGTCCGCCATTAATGCTGCTGACAAAACAGGCTTTATTGATGTGGTTGGAACAGATTTTGTGGATGATCTGGATGACAGAATAAAAGACGGAACCATAATAGGGGAATCGGGAGGCAGCTTCTGTGATCCGCTTTTTGCCTTTATGATGGTCTACGGGGCAGTAAACAGTGGAGAAAGCTTTGAAGGCAAAGTCTGTGAGATCCGTTATCCCTATATGTATGCCACCTCTATGCAGGATTACCGGGAATTTGAGGAAAAAATGGTGGATCAGATTCCCTTTACTCCGGAAGAATTCATAGAGCTTTCACAGATGGATCCGGAGGGACTTGCCCAAAAAGCCGCATCCATGGAGGATCTGTGGTAGTATGAACAGACTTATAGTAACGCTGGATAATCTGCTGAAAAAGCTGAAGCTTTCCAAGCGTATGTGGATCATAGTTGCATCCCTTATCGTACCCTATATAGTTATAGTAGTTATCCTGTTATACTCCCTTTTGAACTTTTACTCCGATTACAACAGGATCGGGGGCAACATAGTCATAGCCAACCGGTACAATGTGGAATTCAAGGAGAATATGGATGCGGTGATGTATCAGATGGTTATCCGTGCCATCAGCAAGGATCAGGTGGAGGAAAAGCTTTCCATGAAAAGTCCCGACACCCTGATAGACGAGGCATACAATGACTTTGAGGGACTGAGCCGCACCTCTTATTCCAGACAGGCATCCGATACCGCAGACAGTATATTAAATCTCCTTTCCACCCTTGGGGATCGGGTGGATGATATCAACCTTACGGTGAAGCAGTCGGGCTACTATGATGACAATATGCTTTCTTTGGATACCAATATCAGGATAATCACAAGGCTTATCCAGGAGAGGATATCCGAGTACAATTACTATGAAGCCGAAAGCTTAGAGCAGGTAAGGGTGGAGCTGTCCAAAAGGGTTGATTTTATGATCCGCCTGACTATTATTTTGTTTGTGGCAGTGACGGCGGTGGCTCTCGTCCTTGTTTATTTTGTGTCAAAAAGCATTACCTCCTCGGTGGAGGAGCTGCGGCGACTGGCTGAGGAGTACGGACAGGGTAATTTTGATGCCAGAGCCTATGACTTCGGGGATGTGGAGTTTTCGGTATTAAACCAGACCTTTAACGGCATGGCATCACAGATAGGGGATCTGATAGAAAATGTAAGATCTGCCGAGGTGGCATCCAGGGAGATGGAGCTTAAGCTTTTGCAGGCTCAGATAAATCCCCATTTTCTGTACAACACCCTGGATAATATCATATGGCTGGTTGAGGATGACAGAAAAGAGGATGCGGAAAATATAGTTACCTATCTGTCACAGTTTTTCAGGACCACACTTTCGGGAGGCAGGGATTTTATACTGTTAAAAGAGGAGTTTGATCACATCAAGGCTTATCTTAAGATCCAGTCCTTCAGGTATCGCGATATACTTTCCTTTGAGATGGATCTGCCGGATGAGCTTTCCGAATACCTGATAATAAAGATGGCTCTGCAGCCCATAGTGGAAAATGCTCTTTATCATGGAATAAAATACAAGCGTTCCATGGGAAAGATCACCGTAAAGGCAAGGGATGCAGGGGAAAATATTTCCATAGAGGTCTGTGACGACGGTATAGGTATGGATACTGACGAGCTTTCCCGGCTTAGGATCGCTGTTTCCGAGGGACATCCCAACCCGGATGATTCCGGCTTTGGAATGGCAAATGTATCGGAGAGGCTCAGGCTGAATTACGGGGAGACTTACGGACTCTTTATAGAAAGTGAGTACGGGGTGGGCACCAGTGTGGAGATACTGATACCCAAAACCACATAAAAAGGGAGTACAGGGAAAATGGTTAGTTTGTTTTTATGTGAAGATGAGATAGTAATGAGGGAGGGCATCAGGGACCGGATCGACTGGAAGTCGGAATCCATTGATTTTGTGGGTGAAGCCAGTGACGGCGAGATGGCTATACCCCAGATCATGGAAAAAAAGCCTGATATCCTTATTACAGACATAAAAATGCCCTTTGTGGACGGACTGATGCTTGCGGAGGTGGTCAAAAAAAATCTCCCGGATACCAAGATCATTATTCTTTCCGGTTATGATGAATTTGAATACGCCCGGCGGGCTGTCTCCCTTGGGGTGACGGAATATCTTTTAAAACCCATTTCGCCCAAAAAGCTTTTGGAAAGCATCAGAAAAGTCAGAGACAGCGTGGAGGAGGAGAGAAGCCATAAGGAATATGTGAACCGCCTTATTGAAAGTGCCGGTGCCGAGGGTGGCATTGCGCCCAAAAAGGAGGAGAAAAAATTCAGATCCAGAAGCCTGACTGCTGCGGTCAAGTTCATAGACGAGAATTTTTCTGACGAGGATATTTCCTTGAACCGGGTGGCAGAGCATGTGGGGGTATCCCCCAATCATCTGTCCTCCACTTTTTCCAAGGAAATAGGAAGTACCTTTATCGAATATCTCACCAGATGTCGTATTGACCGGGCAAAGGAGCTTTTGTCAGGCACTGACCTTAGAAGCTCCGAGGTGGCATATGAGGTGGGATATAAGGATCCCCACTATTTTTCCGCTGCCTTTAAAAAAGCCTGCGGGATGACCCCCAAGGAGTACCGGAACTCGGTGCAGTAAGGGGAAAATTGCGCCCTGCTTTGTGCAAAAGCCATAAAAAATTCAACCTAGAAGCATAATTTATCACACTTTTCACAATAAAATCCGTAAAAATCAAAACCACTCGCATAAATTATTCCATTTAGAAAAGGGAACTTTTCTTTTATAATTATGGCATATCAGAAATAGCTTCCGATTACGGAGGCGAAATGACAAATGTCACCAAAAAGGAGGAGTTCTTATTATGAAGAAGAAAGTTCTTGGCGTATTGTTGGCAGCAACAATGGCAGTAGGAATGCTTGCAGGATGCGGCGGCGGAAATGCTACTGAGGCACCTGCAGATGATGCAGCACCCGCAGAGGAAGCACCTGCAGATGAGGCAGAGGCACCTGCAGATGATGCAGCAGGAGATGTTATTTCCATAGGTTTTGCACAGGTTGGTCATGAGTCTGACTGGCGTACAGCTTCCACAAAGTCCTGCCAGGATGTATTTTCAGCAGAGAACGGATATGATCTTTCATTCGTTGACTGCGACAACGACTCAGCAGCACAGCTTGAGGCAGTACGTAACTTCATCCAGCAGGATGTTGATTACATCATTATCGATCCTATCGTTTCCACAGGTTGGGATACAGTTCTTACAGAGTGCGAGGATGCAGGAATCCCTGTTATCGTAATCGACCGTACAATTGATGACTCTGACAAATATGCAGCATGGGTAGGCTCAAACTTCAAGACCGAGGGTCTTGCAGCAGGTGAGTGGCTTAAGGCTTATGCTGAGAAGCAGGGCATCTCTGAGATCAACGCTCTTGTTATTTCCGGTACCACAGGTGCTTCCGCTCAGATCGGACGTTCCGAAGGCTTCCAGGAGATCGCTGATCGTGAAGGCTGGAACATCCTTGATGAGCAGACCGGTGACTTCACAGAGGACGGCGGACAGGCAGTTATGGAGTCTTACTGCAAGTCTTATGCAGGCAAGTTCAACGTAGTTGTTTGCCAGAACGATAACGAGGCATTTGGTGCTATGACAGCTATGGACAATGCAGGTGTTACATATGGTCTTGACGGTGATGTTATCCTTATCTCCTTCGACGCTTGTACAGCAGGCCTTGAGAAGGTTAAGGCTCGTCAGTTCTCAGCAGACTTCGAGTGCAACCCTCTGGCAGCTCCTTTCGTAGAGGAAGTTATCCAGACACTTCAGTCCGGCGGCACACCTGATAAGGAAGTATACATGGAGGAGCACTGGTTCGCACTTCCTGATGCTATCGTAGACTTCTCTATCGACGGCGCAGCTCAGACCATGACAGAAGTTACAGATGATGTAATTGCGGCTCAGTATTAAGGATAGGATGCCATCGGTGGGATCGCAGGTTTCACGCTTGCGTGAAAACCTGTGAGACCATCAGATGGTTTAAAGAAAATGAGTAAGCAGGGCGATAGCCCGGATTACGAATTTTCTTTAGGATCGCGGGAGTGCGAAGCACGTAGCGATCCGTATCCTATTCAGTCACTGAAACAAATAGGGTGTCATACTTGACACCCTATATTTTTTGAAAGGAGAACCTCATGGAGAAGGATGTAGTTCTTGAAGCGCGAGGCATTACCATGACATTTCCCGGAGTCAAAGCCCTCGATAATGTACAGCTTACACTTAGGCGGGGCGAGATCCATGCGCTCATGGGGGAAAATGGTGCAGGTAAGTCCACTTTGATAAAATGCCTTACCGGTATCAATGACTTTGAATCCGGAGAAATACACATAGACGGAATAGATGGACCTGTAAAGAACCATTCTACCAGGGATGCACAGAATGTGGGCATATCCACAGTGTATCAGGAAGTAAATCTTTGTCCCAACCTTTCGGTGGCGGAGAATCTATTTATAGGAAGAGAGCCTCTTACAGCAATTCATACTATCGACAGGGCTTCATATAATAAGCGTTCCCAAAAGATCATGGATGATCTGGGGATCTCAGTTGATGTTACACAGAATCTTGAAAACTATTCTCTTGCTATACAGCAGATGGTTGCCATAGCAAGGGCTGTAGATATGGACTGCAAGGTCCTGATCTTAGACGAGCCTACTTCATCCCTGGATGATGAAGAGGTGGAAAAACTTTTTGTACTGATGAAAAGCCTCAGGGAAAAGGGAGTAGCAATAGTATTTGTAACTCACTTTTTGGAGCAGGTTTATGCAGTATGCGACAGAATAACAGTGCTTAGAAACGGCACCTTTGTGGGTGAGTATCCCGTGGAGGAGCTTCCCAGGGTGAAACTGGTGGCAGCCATGATGGGTAAGGATCTGGACGATCTGGCAGCCATTGAAAAGGAAACAGTGGATATTAAAAATGCCGAGGTGGTGATAGATGCCAATGGCCTGGCTCATACAGGCACAGTAAAGCCCTTTGATCTTAAGATCCACAAGGGCGAAGTCATAGGTGTGGGAGGCCTTTTGGGCTCGGGACGAAGCGAGCTGGCAAGATCCATCTACGGTGCAGACAAGGCAAATACCGGTACCCTTAAAGTCAAGGGGCAGGAGGTCAAGATAAACCAGCCCATTGATGCCATGAATCTGGGCATGGGCATGCTTCCTGATGATAGAAAGGCAGAGGGTATCATAGGAGATCTTTCCATCAGGGAAAACATCATCCTGGCAGTGCAGGCAAAGAGGGGTACCTTCAAACCCATTCCCATGAAAAAGCAGGAGGAGCTGGCAGATTATTATATAGATCTGTTATCCATAAAATGTCCCGGCCGTGAGGCGAGGATCAACCAGCTTTCAGGCGGTAACCAGCAAAAGGTTATCCTTGCGCGCTGGCTGGCTACGGACGCAGACTTTTTGATACTTGATGAGCCTACCCGCGGTATTGACGTAGGTACAAAATCAGAGATACAGAAGCTGGTGGTGGATCTGGCAAAGCAGGGAAAGAGCATTATGTTCATTTCTTCGGAGATATCCGAGATGCTGCGTACCTGCAACAGAATGGTCATCATGCGTGACGGAGAAAAGGTGAACGAACTCTCAGGGGAAGACGAGCTTACCCAGGACGGAGTTATGGCTGCCATAGCAGGAGGTGAAAAAGTAAATGGCTAAGGAAAAGACTTTTTTTGATAAGCTGAAGGCATGGCCGCTGCTGCTTCCCGTAGTTGCGCTCATCCTGGTGATGGCTGTCAATATCATTTATGATGCAGCCAATGGAAATAATCCTTTCAGCTTTTTTACCATTACATTGCAGAATACCACTGCAAACGGAACAGTATTATATGGACGTATAATTGATATCCTAAACCGTGGATCCGAGGCGGCAATACTGGCAATAGGTATGACTCTGGTGGTATCCTCCTCGGCAGGTACCGATATCTCGGTTGGATCCGTTATGTCCCTGGCAGCATCTGTATGCTGCGTGACTCTGGCAGGATACGGAGTATCCTCCACCACAGAGCTTGCCCATCCCCTTGCACTGGGGCTTTTGGCAGGAGTAGCGGTTGGATGTCTCTGCGGTGCCTTCAACGGATTTCTGGTGGCACATCTTAAGATCCAGCCCATGGTTGCGACTCTGATACTTTTTACCGCAGCCAGATCCATAGGACTTTTGGTTTGTAACGACCTGATCGTATATGTGAGAAATCCCCAGTTTGGTTTCTTCGGAAGCTTCATGGGACCCATTCCCACACCCATAATCATAACTGCCATCTGTGTGGCTGTGACAGCGCTGGTGCTTTCAAAGACAGCTCTCGGCACCTACATCCAGTCTGTTGGTATCAATGCAAAGGCAAGCCGTATAGCCGGACTTAATTCAAAAACCATCATATTCATGACCTATCTGCTGTGCGGTCTTTTTGCAGGAATAGCCGGTATCATAAACGGCTCCCGGATCACATCTGCTGACTCCAACAACATAGGTCTTTATATGGAACTGGATGCCATCCTTGCAGTTGCTCTCGGCGGCAATTCACTGGGAGGCGGTAAGTTTAACCTGGCAGGTTCCATCATAGGTGCCTATACCATTCAGGCTATTACCACCACCCTTTACGCATTGGGTGTGTCGTCGGCTCAGGCTCCTGTTTACAAGGCAGTGATAGTTATAATCATAGTTGCTATTCAGGCTCCTCCGGTCAAGGCTTATTTCAGAAAGAGAAGTGCTGCAAAGGCGGCACTGGCAAAGGAGGTGTAAGCCATGAAAAAGTTAAAGATCAACGGTAACACACTTCTGCTTCTCATCACCATAGCACTTTTTGTGGTCATGTACGCAGGCGGTATGGCAGCCTACGGAGCAAAGGGTTTCTCCAGGCTCCAGACATTTTTGGATATATTAAAAACAAATGCAGGTCTTATCTGCATGGCTTCGGGACTTACGGTGGTTATGCTTACTGCGGGTATTGATATTTCCGTGGGAGCTTTGGTGGCAATGGACTGTATGATACTTGCCTGTGGTATGGAAGCCGGTATAGGCGCCGTTCCCATGATGATAATAGTTATAGTGATAGGTCTCATATTCGGTGCAGTACAGGGATTTTTGGTCGGTTATTTAGAGATCCAGCCCTTTATAGTCACCATGGCGGGAATGTTCTTTGCCAGAGGTATGACCGCTGTAATAAGCACTGATCAGAAGTCCATTACGGAACAGATCAATCCCTTGTTTTATAAGCTTGCCAATATCAAGATCAAGCTGCCCTTCGGAGGCTATGTAAACCGCAAGGGCGTATACATGGCTCCCAACATCAGTGTGGGAGTAGTGATAGCACTGCTGGTGCTTGTACTGATATTTTTGATGCTTAGGTATACAAAGTTTGGACGGAGCCTTTATGCTATCGGCGGCTCCGAGCAGTCGGCAGCCATGATGGGACTTAATGTGAAGTTTACCAAGATGAAAGCCTACATCCTTTCCTCTCTTCTGACCTCCATAGGTGCCATATGCTTCTGCTTAAACACCATGGCAGCATCAGTTCAGCAGGCTTTGGGATACGAGATGGACGCCATATCCTCAGCCGTTATCGGCGGCACACTTCTTACAGGAGGTGTGGGAAATGTCATAGGAACTTTCTTCGGAGTCTTGATAAACGGTACGATTTCTGCTATTGTTAAGACCAACGGAAAGCTGGCAAGCTCATGGCCCAGCATCCTTACGGCAGCGCTTTTGTTCCTGTTTATAGTAATTCAGAGTATTTTCGCTGCCATCAGAGAAAAGCAGAAGGGATGATATCCTTATGACTCACAGGATAGGCAGTATTATATTTAAGGCACTGGTGCCGGCCCTGATCACAGGGCTGGCACTTTGCGGTTGCAAGACCAAGGAAGAGGATGGGACTGCAGCTTCCGAGGGACTGGTCACAGTGGGCTTTTCACAGATAGGAGCCGAATCGGACTGGCGGATCGCTTCCTCGGATTCAATGCAGACTTCCCTTAGCACCACCTATGGCTACAATCTGATCTATGATGACGGGCAGCAGAAGCAGGAAAACCAGCTTTTGGCAATGAGGGAATTTATTGACCAGTCAGTGGATTACATCATTCTGGATCCCATAACGGAGACCGGCTGGGATGCCACCCTAAGGGAGGCGTATGACGAGGGTATACCGGTGATAATAATTGATCGAAGGGTTGATACTTTGGATGATTCCGTGTATACTGTCTGGGCGGGAAGCGACTTTCTTTTGGAGGGTCGCCGTGCATGCAGGTGGCTTAAGGAATATCTGGAACACATCTCCTTTGATGATGATGTAAATATCATACATATATCCGGCACCACCGGTTCGTCTGCCCAGATAGGCAGGACTAAGGCTCTTAAGTCGGCAGCAAAAAAGTTCGGCTGGAATATACTTATGTCCGAGGACGGCGATTTTGTCCAGGCAAAGGGCAGGGAGATCATGGAAAAAGCCTTGGAGGAATATGGTGACAAGATCAATGTGGTATACTGTGAAAACGACAGTGAGGCAATAGGCGCCATAGAGGCTATTGAGCAAAGCGGCCGCAGGGTTGGTAGCGATATAAAATCGGGAGAGATAATGATACTTTCCTTTGATGCCACCAGACAGGGGCTTTTGCTCACCTTAAACGGAAAGATATCCGTCAATACCGAGTGCAACCCGGAATACGGGCCGGTTTGTGTGGATATTATTGGCAAATTAAAAAATGCCAGCAGGGTGGAACACGAAATATATATGGAGGAGAGCCAGTTTTCTGCCATAGAGGACATCACCGAGGTGGAAATAGACGGTGAGATCTATCCGGTGACTATGGTGGATCGGGAGCTCATAGACAGCAGAAACTACTGATAAAGCATTTTTTTTGGCATTTTTTTCTAATCCCCCTTTTTTTTTATACAGGGGAGGCGAATAAATGATTGTAGATGGGGAAGTTTTCGTGCAGACACAGGAAGAAGATATCGAGGTAACAGAACTGCCGGATGAATCCGACAGCGAGGCCTATAACGAATTCATAGGTCGACATCGAAAGTTCATACTGAGGGTCACATCGAAGACTTTAAATCGCTTCGTGACCGAGAGTGATGATGCGTACGCAGTTGCGTTAGTTGCTTTTACCGAGGCGATGCGGCGCTATGATGTGTCAAAGGGTAATTTCTATGGATTTGCCGGACTGGTTATCAGGAGGCGGGTTCTGGACTATCTTAAGACTGAATATCGGATGCGCCGGGAGATCGACGTGGAACCGGTTACATTTACCGGTGATGTTCCCGACACTGACACGGCAGAGGACTCTGTCAACGCCGCGGTTAGTCGCAAGGCAATAGATCAGAGCATGGAACAGGTCGGTGCATATGCGCCCGGTACCACGCCGGTAGCTGATGAAATAGCCGCCATGCAGGATATACTGGGAGAATATGGGTTCTCCTTTTTCGACATTACGGATGCATCTCCAAGGTCGGAAAAAACCAAGCTTATGTGCAGAGACATCATAAGGTATATCCACGCAGATGCAGATATGATCAGTGAGATGCGCAGAAAGCGTATGCTGCCTGCCGCAGAGATCATCAGAGAACTTCGGATACCCCGAAAAAAAATTGAGCGGCATAGAAGATATATTATAGCGGTTCTGGAGATCCTAAACGGGGATTTCCCCCAATTACAGGAATACTTCAGATCCATTAAGGAACAGTAGTAAGGAGTGTAGTTATGAAAGGCGTAGTTCTCGAGGTTCGAGACGGCTGCTCTGCCATCCTTTTAGAAGACGGCACAGTAGTTAAAAGGCCAACTACATATGGAATCGGTGAGACGGTGGATGTGGAGGCATCAGTTGTAAAGATGCCCACAAAGTCGCGTCTTTCTCGGATCGTGGCAGCAGTGGCAGCCTTTACGCTGGTATTTACCGGAGGCGGTACTTATGCTTATCTGGATGCCACAGCCATGTCCCAGATATCCTTAGATGTCAACCCTTCACTGGAGTATGAGCTTAACCACTTTGACAAGATCGTTGCTGTCAAGGATGACAACGAAGATGCCAAAGAGGTGGTGGAACAGCTCTATGAAGAGGGAGTCAAGGGTGATACCTTGACAGAGGCTCTTGCCAAGACAGAGGATATACTTAAGGATCTGGGTTATCTGGCAGAAGAAGACGATCCTTATATTCTGGTTTCTGTCTGCTCAGGCAGCCAGAAAAAATATGCACAGCTTACAGCAGAGATAGAATCACAGCTTTCTTCCGAGGCATACAATGTTACAGTATTAGCCATCTCCGAAGAAAATAAAAAAGAAGCCGAGGAGCTGGGACTTTCGGGAGGGCGGTATGCCATCATGAAGTCTGATGAGGAAAAGCTTACGGCTTCCAAGGAGAAAAAGGATGAGAAAAGTGTGGCGCCTACTGACATGGATCCCGTTGAGTACTATAAGACCAGCGCAGTCAGGACTCTTATAGAGGGGATCACAGAGGAGGGGCTGACCATAGATGATGATGATACCATTATCACAGAGGTTGCTGACGGTAAAGAATCTCAGGATAAAAAGGAGGATGAGGCAGTAGATACTGCATCAGCAGCTCCCGCAAAGACTGAGACAGAGAGTGCCGGGACGACAGATGCTTCTGTAGCTGCAGACGGTACTGCAGGGACTACCGCTGGCGAGGGTGCAGCAGAGACTCCCAAGGAGGACTCAAAGACAAAGCCTGCGGATGCAGCACCTGCATCAGAGGATACATCCTCCGAAGATACATCCCAGGGTACGGATCCCACAGATACAGTTACAGTCACCACTGATGAGACAGTATCCACCGAGGAGGAGCCCGAGGAGATAGTTTCCACCGGAGATGATGAGGTGGATGGGGATGCTCCCATAGATATGTCCAAGCTGGGCTGATAAAGAGGATCTACCGAACAGAATATGTAAAACAGAAAGCTTTCTGCAGTATCTGCAG
>CAMOZG010000027.1 GCA_946630825.1 uncultured Lachnospiraceae bacterium | reverse complement strand
TCATGCGGAAGATGGGACTTGAACCCACACGATATTGCTATCACAAGATCCTTAGTCTTGCTCGTCTGCCAGTTCCGACACTTCCGCATATAATTTTGTAAGCCGTCATCAGATATTCTGAATCAAACGACCCGATTATATTATCAAATATAAGAAGGAATGTCAACCATAATATAAAAAAAAGTAAAAAAGGAGCACTATCTGGAAATAGACACTTACCTATAGTTGTGGTAAAATAAGAGTTCGGTACAACCGGATAATTATTAAAGGAGAGAGACAATGAGTGATAGAAATCTGACACTTCTTACAGATTACTACGAATTTACCATGTCAAACGGCTATTTTCTGATGGGACGAAAGGACCAGAGGGCAGCCTTTGATGTTTTTTACAGGGAAAACCCCTCCAAGGCAGGTTTTTCCATATTTGGAGGCTTAGAGCAGATCATAGACTTCCTTTTAAATATGCACTTTACAGATGGTGATATTGACTATCTGAGAAGCTTCGGAGTCTTTGATGAAAAATTTTTAGAATACCTGAAGAACTTCAAATTTACCGGTGATGTATACGCCTTTCCCGAGGGGACGGTCATGAGCCCCGGGGAGCCCATCATAACCATAGTGGCTCCCATTATAGAGGCACAACTGGTGGAGACCTACATCCTAAACCAGTTCAACCATCAGTCCAATATAGTCACAAAGACAAATCGTATCGTCCGGGCGGCAAAGGGCAGACCCATAGTGGAGTTCGGCTGCCGCCGGGCACAGAATGCGGATGCAGCCATATACGGAGCCAGAGCTGCCATGTTGGGTGGTGCAGTGGGCACATCCACAGTTTTGGCAGGTCAGATCTTTGGCATGCCTGTGGCAGGTACCCATGCCCATAGCTGGATCATGAGCTTTCCCACAGAGGAGGATGCCTTCAAAGCCTACGCAGAGCTTTATCCCGAAAACTGCACCTTTTTAATTGACACCTATGACGTGTTGAGATCCGGTGCTCCCAATGCTATAAAGGTAGCTCACGAATATCTGGAGCCAAAGGGCTACAGGCTTAAATCCGTAAGACTGGATTCCGGGGATCTTTCCTGGCTTTCCAAAGAGGTCAGAAAGATGCTGGATGAGGCAGGCATGGAGGACTGCAAGATCATGGCAACCAATGCCCTGGATGAGTGGAAGATCACCGAGATGCTGGACCGTGGAGCACAGATAGACAGCTTCGGCGTAGGGGACAATCTGATAACCGCTTCTCCCACACCCACCTTTGGAGGGGTATACAAGCTTGCCGCCATGGAGGAGGATGGAGTCTGGGTACCCAAGATCAAAATCTCCGCCACCCAGGAAAAGATCACAAATCCCGGCTTCAAAAAGGTTTTCCGCATATACAATGAAGAGGGCTTTGCCCATGCGGATCTCATCACCTGTGATGATGAAGCCCCGGATCTGTCCGTGGATTACAAGGCAATAGCTCCCAGAGAGCCCTGGCGCAGGATTGAGTATCACAACTGCACCATTAAGGAGATCAGAAAGCAGTATATCAAAAATGGAGAGCTGATAGAAAAAATGCCCACCATCCCGGAGATCGCAGCCTATGTGAAAAAGCAGATGGAAGAGGAGATCTGGGATGAGGAGAAGCGTTTTTCAAATCCCCATGAGCACTATGTGGATTTTTCGCCCAGGTATTATGAGATGAAGCTTAATCTGATGGAAAGCTTTAACAAGGACTAACAGACTTCCTGCAGTAACGTAGGCTTTTAAAAACGGCTACACTAACAGAAATTAGGAGATGAAGGGATGAGCAAAGCAGACCGGATATTTGTGGACATGTGCCGCGATATTTTAGACAACGGAGTAAGTACAGAGGGAGAAAAGGTTCGCCCCAAGTGGGAGGATGGCACCAGCGCCTACACCATTAAAAAATTCGGAGTGGTAAACCGCTACGATCTGAGTGAGGAGTTTCCTGCCATCACCTTAAGGAGGACTGCTATTAAAAGTGCCACTGACGAGATGCTTTGGATATGGCAGAAAAAGTCCAACAACATCCATGAACTGAAGTCCCATGTATGGGATGAATGGGCGGATGAGACCGGTTCCATAGGTAAAGCCTATGGCTATCAGATGAGTATAAAGCACCACTATCCCGAGGGGGATATGGATCAGGTGGATCGGGTGATATACGATCTGAAGCACAATCCCTATTCCAGACGGATCATGACCAATATGTATGTGCATCAGGATCTAAGCGAGATGCATCTGTACCCCTGCGCATACAGCATGACCTTTAATGTGACCACCAAAAAGGACTCAGACAGGCTGGTTTTAAATGCGGTCTTAAACCAGCGTTCGCAGGATGTGCTGGCAGCAAACAACTGGAATGTATGTCAGTATGCGGTGCTTATGCATATGCTTGCCAGGGAGTGCGATATGGAGGTGGGAGAACTGGTTCATGTAATAGCAGATGCCCACATCTATGACCGGCACGTTCCCCTGATAGAGGAACTGATAACCAGACCCCAGCATCCCGCGCCTAAGTTCTGGCTTAATCCTGAGGTGAAAAGCTTTTATGATTTCACCTCGGATGACGTGCGTCTGGATGACTATGTCACCGGCGAGCAGATAAAAAATATCCCCATAGCGGTTTAGGAATACAAGATGAAAAAAACTTTGATCACAATTACATCCCTCTTTCTTTTTGCGGCTATGCTTTCAGGCTGCTCAGGGAAAAATGCCCAGACCCAGGATGAGCTGAAGGAGCTTTCCATAGCAGCCCTTGAGGATGGAAAGTACGAGGAGGCACTGTCCGGCTTTGACGAGGCACTATCCTATGCCGGAGGCAGAGTTACCCCCAGGGAGATAGATATCTGCTATTACAAGGCGGTGACCCAGTACCTTATGGAGGACACTGCAGGAGCCTGTGACACCTTGGACAGTGTCATAAAATATGATGAAAAAAATGCCGACGCATATTACCTCCGGGGCAGCATATATCTTTCCGAGGGTGAAAGTGATCTGGCAGTGGCTGATTATAAAAGCTCCATTGCAAAAGCCCCGGGAGATTACGAGAGAGTGATCCGGGTCTTTTACGATCTGGAATCAGAGGATATGAGAGATGCGGGACTTGCCATAGTAAGCGAGGCCCTTTCTTCCATGGAGGATACTGATGACACCCTGCTTTGGAGAGGGCGGCTTTTCATATTATTAGAGCAGTATGACAAAGCTATGGATGTGTTTACCAAAGCCCAGGGAGCAGGCATGACCGAGGCAGATGTGTATCTGGCACAGGTTTTAGTGGAGCAGGAGGAGTTTGACGGAGCAGCCGGTAAGCTTACGGATTATCTGGCTTCGGATGCCGTTACCCCGGAGGGACTGGCTACTGCGGGAGAGCAGTACATGAAGATGGAGCAGTACGAAAGCGCCTATGACTGCTTTGAAAAGGGAATAGCCTGTTACAATGCTCCTGAGGATGAAAAAAAGGAAGTAAGCCTGGATGTGGAAACCTACCGCAGGCTTTTAAATGACAGGGTGGCAGCCTGTGAGTTTTTGGGAGAATGGGAGGATGCACTTGCCTATGCCAGGGAATATATTTTGGACTACCCTCAGGATGAGCATATGCTCAGGGAGATAAAATTTCTGGCAAGCAGATGAAATACGAAAGGACAACTTTATGGATATAAAAAAAGAAATAGAACGCAGGAGGACCTTTGCCATTATCTCCCATCCTGATGCAGGCAAGACCACACTTACAGAGAAATTCCTGCTCTATGGAGGACAGATCAACACAGCAGGAAGCGTCAAGGGAAAAGCCACTGCCAAGCATGCAGTGTCCGACTGGATGGAGATAGAAAAGGAAAGAGGTATTTCCGTTACCTCCTCTGTGTTGCAGTTTGAATATGAAGATATGTGCATCAATATTCTTGACACCCCGGGACACCAGGACTTTTCCGAAGACACCTATCGTACCCTTATGGCAGCGGATTCGGCAGTGATGGTAATAGACGCGTCCAAGGGTGTGGAGGCACAGACCAGAAAGCTTTTTGCAGTCTGCGCCATGAGACACATACCGGTGTTTACCTTTATAAACAAAATGGACCGTGACGCCATGGACACCTTTGAGCTTTTGGATGATATCGAGACAGAGCTTTCCATGCCCACCTGTCCCATTAACTGGCCCATAGGTTCAGGCAAGGGCTTCAAGGGCGTATATGACAGAAATGACCGGGAGGTGCTGCTTTTTTCGGATACAAAAAAGGGCACCAAGTTAGGAGAGACCGAGAGAGTGGGAATAGATGATGAGGCATTAAATTCCCATATTACAAATGAGGAGAGGGAAAAGCTTTTGGAGGAGATGGAGCTTTTAGACGGAGCCGGAGCTGAGTTTGATCAGGAGGAGGTCTTTAACGGAAAGCTCTCCCCGGTGTTTTTCGGTTCCGCCCTTACCAATTTCGGAGTCCAGACCTTTTTGGAGCACTTCCTTCGGATGACGGGATCACCCCTTCCAAGAAAGGCAAATACAGGGATCATTGACCCGGTGGAAAATGAGTTCTCCGCCTTTGTATTTAAGATCCAGGCAAATATGAACAAGGCGCATAGGGATCGGGTGGCATTTATGCGTATCTGCTCCGGAAAATTTGACGCCGGTATGACGGTACACCATGTACAGGGCGGCAAGGATGTGAGACTCTCCCAGCCCCAGCAGATGATGGCGGATGACAGGCATATGGTGGAGGAAGCCTATGCCGGAGATATAATCGGTGTATTTGACCCCGGTATTTACTCCATAGGTGACACTCTTACCACCTCCTCGGAAAAATTTGAATTTGAGGGCATACCCACCTTTGCGCCGGAGCATTTTGCCAGAGTGACCCAGGTGGACACCATGAAAAGAAAGCAGTTCATCAAGGGCATAGAACAGATAGCCCAGGAGGGTGCAATACAGATATTCCAGGAGTTTAATACCGGCATGGAAGAGATCATAGTCGGTGTGGTGGGAGTGCTTCAGTTTGACGTGTTAAAATACCGTCTTAACAATGAATACGGGGTGGAGATCAGGCTTGACAACCTGCCCTACGAACACATCAGATGGATAGAAAACGAGGATGTGGACGTGGATCGCATCATAGGGACCTCGGATATGAAAAAGGTAAAGGATATGAGGGGGCGCCCCCTGCTTTTATTTGTAAATTCCTGGTCCGTAAACATGGTGCTGGATCGAAACGAAGGCCTTAGCCTGTCACAGTTTGGACGCAATGCATAGTTTATTATATGAACATGACAAACAGCGGGTGTCAGGTTATGAAGCCCGTATAAATAAGCTTTTGGAAGCCGAAGCGAGTGTGATAGAAAGCCTAAAGCAGGCAGATCATAAGGATCTGGATATGATCCTTATAAAGATACGCACCCAGCAGGAGAGAGCAAAGGAGCTTTTGTCGCAGATCAAAAAGGATAATGCCGGCCTTGAAGGGGAGTATCTTGCCGCCAATGGGATTTATGTGACCACGGCGGAAGCTGTGTTGGAGCGGTTTGGCAGGCTTTGTGCCATGACAGAGGAGGCAAAGGAAAAAGCCGATACCGCCGAAGCTGCCGGTGAGGCTGCCAAAAAAATTGATGGGCTAAAAAGCTTTGCCAGACAGCTTAAGGAGTTTACAGAGGAGTGATCAGTGAATAAGGGATTTAGTTTTAAAAAGATCATAATCTTTACCACTTTGCTTTTGCTGGCGGTTATGGGACTCCTTGGAGTGTCCATAGCAGAGGATACCCTGATCATCTACTACGGAGTCGGAACCTTTAGGATGATCAGTACCGCAGTCAAGGTCCTTTGCGGAGTCTTTGCTATTTTGGATGTGTCGGCAGGTGCGATTGAGCTTGGACGATATAACAAAGTGATGAAGGAGGAGTCCAGACGTTTAGCTGAAAACGAGGAAAAGCTTTTAGAGTCCGACAGGGCAAAAAAAGAGCAGGAGTCTGTGCTTTCCGTGTCCAAAAGGCTTGACGAGACCACCATCAGAAAGGAGCTCTCCGAGGATCTTGAGGGGGAGTGGAGTATCTTTTCGGATGGCATCAGGATGCTTATAAGCCAGTCACAGAAAATGGATGAGCTTCAGTCCAAGCTTGGGGAGCTTCTAAGGAAAAACGGGGCGGATAAGCTTGATGACGCAGAGGATATCCTGGATCGGGTGGAACAGGGGATGCTTAAAAACATCCGCAAGGTCTTAAACTATATGGAGATAGGTTCCGCAGAGCGCTCCCAGGATCGTCAAAAGGTAGAAAGCAGCTTGGAAGAGTGTATAGGTGAAAACGAAAAGCTTTTGGAAAATACCTCTGGCTTTTTACTGTCACTGACAGACTATCTTAACTCCCAGGGTGAAAATGAAAGAGATGAGCTTTCCACCCTTTCAAGCTACAGGGATATACTGATACAAAGCACTATAGGAAAATGATGCACACCGGTGCGAAAGGAATAGATCTAAGGAGGTTGTTATGAAAAGAAGAGGTTTGGTTTCAATCATTCTTGCCACGGCTATGATATTTCTCACAGCCTGCGGCGGGGATGTGATAACAAAAAATGAAGGCCGGGAAAATGCTCTTTCTTATGAGGATGCCACCACAGAGCTTTCAAGTCTCTTAAAAAAGGTTGACGTGTCCACTGTTGAAAGTCCTGCCATGGATATTTATTCCGAACCCTCCACCGAGACGGATGCTCTTGCGGATATAGACACCTTTCCCATTGTGGTTGACGGAAACGGAGATATTGATATCGAGATAGCGGCAGCTACGGAAATGAGTTCCGAAGCCCCGGATGACTGGCTTAATGTGATAGCGGAGCGCTTTAACAAAGAGGGCTATGAGATCGACGGCAAGTCCGTATCCGTATCCGTAAGAAAGATCACCTCCGGTGAGGTGGTGACCTACATAAATGCCGGGATCTATGAGCCTGAGGTGTACATCCCCAGTAACTATGCCTGGGGCATGATGTTGGAGGCTTCAGGAGTCAATATTGAAAAGATCGAGGACCGTATAGCCGGCAATACAGCAGGGCTTCTTATCAGACAGGATGTGTATGACAGCTTTATTGAAAAGTATCAGGAGGCAACCGTAGCCAATGTGCTTACGGCTTCCATAAACGGAGACTTGACCTTTGCCTATACAAATCCCTACACATCCAGTACGGGACTAAATATACTGACTGCCATGCTGAAATCCTTTGACGAAAGTGATCCTCTGTCATCAAAGGCAAGCGAGGCTCTTTTGGAGTACCAGAAAAATTCACCCCCGGTGGCATACACCACGGCAGTGCTCAGATCCCAGGCAAGCAAGGGGGTAATAAATGCAATGGTCATGGAGGAGCAGGCATATGTGAATACCACGGAGCTTAGGGATTATGTGTATATTCCCGCAGGTATAAGGCATGATCATCCGGTATACACCTTTGACTGGGATTCGGATAAGGAAAAGCAGGCTGCACAGATGTTTACGGATTACTGCAAGAGTGAAAGCAGCCAGAAGCTTGCCACGGAAAAGGGCTTTAATCTCCATGACGACTATGAAAGCCAGGATCCGGGACTGAACGGCACCCAGTATGTATCTGCACAGAAGGTGTGGAAGCAGAATAAAAACGGAGGCAGACCCATAGTGGCTGTATTTATAGCTGATGTGTCCGGTTCCATGGACGGAGAGCCCATTAACTCCCTAAAGGATTCCTTGGTGAAATCCTCGGTGTACATAGGGGAGGAGCACTATGTGGGACTGGTAAGCTATTCCTCAAATGTTACCATCAACCTGCCTATAGAGCAGTTTGACCCCACCCAGCAGGCGTATTTTTCAGGTGAGGTAAAAAATCTTGCGGCTTCGGGAGGTACAGCCACCTATGACGCAGTGCTGGTGGCAATGGATATGATAGAAAAAAAGATCGCTGAGGTTCCGGGAGCCAAGCCCATGATATTCCTTTTGACAGACGGTGAGCAAAACGAGGGTTACTCCTTAAACCGTATATCCGGTATTGTGGGAGGACTGCAGGTGCCTGTGTACACCATAGCCTATAACTACAGCGGAGACGGTGATCTGGAAAAGATATCGGGGATAAACGAAGCGGCAGCCATCAATGCCAACTCAGACGACATAGTAAACCAGCTTCGGAATTTGTTTAATGTAAATATGTAGGAAATGTCCAGTAGTGCAGCGGATTCGAGCTGGGGCTCTGAATAACTACAACATTTATTCTAATGATATGTTTTTCAACTCCAACTCCCGCCCCTCTATAAGGGTGGCATTGTTGGAAGCACATGAGGGACAGCGATAGCTGTGATCCCTGTCGGGATGGTAGATATTCTGACAGTCATTACAGCGGACCCTGACCGGAATATAGTCTATTTTAAGCCGGGCACCCGCACAGCGGGTGCCTGCGCTTGCCTCAGGGAAGTATTTTTCCAGATACTCAGGCAAAAGTCCGGTCATTTCACCTACTGCGATCTCTATGGCGCTGATCTTTGCTTCGGGCTCTTTTTTTGCCGCATCCTCTGCCATATTTATAAAATTTATCATATAACTCATTTCATGCATAACAGAGGTATTATAATCCCTAAGATCAAATAAGTAAACTTCAATATAGGAGTTTATTTTTTTTTAAGATAGTAGTATAATACCTCTGTTTGTTAAAATTTTATCTAACACTAACAGAGAGGGAGGCAGTTATGACAATTATACCATTCTTGATCCTCTTTCCTTTTATTGTCGCGGTTCTTATGTATTGTATCCGCGTCAATAAGGTGAGGAATGCCATAGCCTATATCAGTGCGGTCATAGTTATGTGCGGCACTTTCTGGCTGGTGGCGCAGTGGCTTTTAGGTGGGGCTAAGCCCGTCACCATAAGCTATTCCACAGCTTTGGCGGATCACGCCATATTTGCGGCAGAAATAGCCCTGATGTGCGTGGTGACGATCTTATCCTTTAAGTATAAAAAGTATTGGATATCCGCCCTTTGTATATTCCGGACTCTGATGATAATGTACGTGGAACTTTATGCACCCGTAAAGGAGGACATAGCAAAGATCTACGTGGATCATCTGTCCATACTTTTGTGCCTGATAGCAGGTATCATAGGGGCGCTTATCGTGATATATGCGGTGGGATATATGCATGGTTATCACCATCATCACACCGGGATCGAGGACAGGAGATATTATTTCTTCATGCTTCTGTTTTTATTCTTGGGAGCCATGTTTGGCTTCGTACTTTCCGAGAGTCTCCTTTGGATCGACTTTTTCTGGGAGCTTACCTCTGTTTGCTCCTTCCTGCTTATTGGTTATACCAGAGAGACGGCAGCCATAAACAATTCCTTCAGGGCTCTTTGGATGAATCTGCTGGGAGGTACAGCCCTGGCAATAGGTATTTTCTACTATGCGTACAAGGACGGGGATCTGGCTCTTCATCATTTAGTGGCACAGGGTGTTTTGCATGATAAATATGCCATCATTCCCGTGGCGCTTATTGCCTTTGCAGCACTTACAAAGGCAGCACAGCTTCCGTTTTCAACCTGGCTTATCGGAGCCATGGTAGCGCCTACACCTTCTTCGGCACTTTTACATTCCGCCACCATGGTAAAAGCCGGTATCTACGTGCTCTTTAGACTGGCACCTGCCATGATGGGCACCACCACAGGCACCATGATAGCTTTTGTGGGTGGATTTACATTCTTTGTGACCTCAGTTATGGCAATAGCCCAAAGTGACGGTAAAAAGGTCCTTGCCTTTTCCACCATATCAAACCTGGGACTGATGGTGGCATGTGCAGGCATGGGTCGACCCGAGACCATCTGGGCAGGAGTATTTCTTATGATATTCCATGCCATCTCCAAATCCCTTTTGTTCCAGGATGTGGGTGCTACGGAAAACTGCCTGCATTCCAGGGATATTGAGGATATGCACGGACTTTTATACATACTTCCCAGACTTGCCATGTTTATGTTCATAGGTATAGCGGGAATGTTTTTGGCACCCTTCGGTATGCTTATCGCAAAGTGGTCAGCCTTTAGGGCATCTGTGGATTCAGGCAATATCATAATGGTATTCTTCATTGCCTTTGGTTCCGCCACCACATCCTTCTACTGGACAAAGTGGATGGGCAAGCTGGTAAGCCACACTCACCTGACAGAGCAGAAGATCAAGGATATCACAAAGAAAAACGAGGTGATCTCCTTAAGTATCCACGCAGTGCTCATGGTTGCACTCTGTGCCCTTTTCCCGCTTCTGTCCAGGATCTATGTGGATCCACTTTTGGATGAGATGTACGGTACAGCCGGTACGGTGCTGCCCCAGAGTATCCTCTACCTTCTGGTGGTTATCATACTCTTTATATTCATAGTGCCGTTTTTGGCATACAGGTACAGCAGAAAGCAGCACTATAACAGAAAGCTGTCATACATGAACGGTGTCAATGTAGGTGATAACAAAAACTTCGTGGACAGCTTTGGCGAGGAAAAGAATCTGTGGCTGTCAAACTACTACTTCTATAAGTTCATAGGACAGAGAAAACTCATGGTGCCGGCTCAGATGTTTACCTTGGCTGTGCTCATCATCATGATGATAATGGTGATAGGAGGTGCTGTGGCATGAATATGATAGTCAGGATCATTTTATACATAGTTTTAGCCCCCATTGTGGGAGGGCTTTTAGAGGGAATAGACAGAAAGATCTCCGCCAGGATGCAGCGGAGAGTGGGACCTCCCATCCTGCAGCCCTTTTATGATGTTAAAAAGCTGTTCAAAAAGCAGGTGATCATAGTCTCCAGGTCCCAGACCTTTGCACTGATCCCATATCTCTTTTTGATGATACTTACGGGATCCATGTTTTTTGCGGGGATGGACATACTGATGTGCTTTTTCGTTATGTCCACCGCAGCTACGGCACTGTACTTTGCGGCAATGGTAACCTCCTCTCCCTATGCAACCATAGGTGCAAACAGAGAGCTTATCCAGATGATGTCCTATGAGCCGGCGGTGCTTTTGACCTGTGTGGGCTTCTATTTAGCAGAGGGCACCTTTAATGTATCGGAGATAGCAGCCTCCGGCAGGACCGACCTTTTGTTTATGCCGGGCTTCTTTGTGGCATTTGTTTTCATCCTCACCATTAAGATGAGGAAGTCACCCTTTGATACCTCCACCTCCCATCATGCGCATCAGGAGCTGGTAAAGGGACTTACCACAGAGATGGGCGCCAGAAATCTGGCTATTTTCCAGGTGACAGAGTGGTACGAAACCGTATTTTTAATGGGTGTGGTTGGTCTGTATCTGATCAACTCAAACCCTATGTCCATAATAGGTGCCATCATATGTATTCTGGTGGTGTACTTTTTGGAGATCCTTATCGACAATTCCAGCGCCCGTATGAAGTGGGAGGATATGCTTCGGATCACATGGATATTTACTTTGTTTACCGCAGGCGTAAACCTTTTGGTGCTTATGCTTATAAGACTGTAAGGAGGACATGACATATGGCTAATGTAAAAAGATCCCCCTGGCTTCTGCACTATGACGGATCCAGTTGTAACGGCTGTGATATAGAGGTTTTGGCTTCACTCACCCCCGTCTATGATGCTGAGCGATTTGGGGTAATAAATACAGGAGATCCCATGCAGGCAGATATTTTTCTGATCACCGGCGGAGTTAATACCCAGAATGCCAAGACTGTAAAGCAGCTCTACGATCAGATGCCCAGACCCAAGGTGGTGGTGGCAGTGGGAGTCTGCGCCTGCACAGGAGGAGTTTTCAAGGACTGCTACAATATTCTTGGTGGAGCCGATACGGTGATCCCCGTGGATATCTATGTGCCGGGCTGCGCTGCCAGACCCCAGGCCATCATAGACGGTATAGTACAGGCGGTGGAGCTTTTTGAAAAGCGCTCAAAGGAGCATGACGAAAAGGTTCGCAGTCAGAAAAAAGGAAGCGAGGTGGCATAATGGGCGAAGTGATACATCCCGAGGAAAAGCTTGTGGAGATAGGCACGGATCAGCTTCTGACAAAGGTCATGGAGCTTAAAAAGGCAGGATACCGCCTGTCCCAGGCATGTGCCGCATATGTAAATGAAAAGTTTGAGCTGTCCTACTCCTTTGCAGAGGATACCACCTATCAGTACACCACCTTAAGAGTGGTGATAGATACGGATACGGAGGTTCCCTCTATTACTGATATAGTTCCTCCCGCTGTTTTTTACGAGAACGAGATGAAGGAGCTTTTTGGAGTAAAGATCCAGATGATAAGCTTAGATTACAACAACAAATTCTACCGCATTGAGGCAGAGACTCCCTTGGGACCGAAGCCTGATGCTGCAGCAGAAGGGAAGGAGGCTTGAGACTATGGGAAAGAGAAGTGTAATACCCTTTGGACCTCAGCACCCGGTGCTTCCCGAACCTATTCATATTGACCTGGTGATCGAGGATGAAAAAGTAGTGGAGGCAATACCATCCGTTGGTTTTATCCACAGAGGACTTGAGAGCCTGGTGGATAAGAGAGACTACAACCAGATGACCTATGTGGTGGAGCGCACCTGCGGCATCTGCTCATTCCAGCACGGAATGGGCTACTGTGAGGCTATGGAGCACGTATTCGGAGTGGATGTTCCTGCCCGTGCCAAATACCTGCGTACCATCTGGGCAGAGCTGGGACGTATGCATTCCCATCTTTTGTGGCTGGGACTTTTGGCAGACGGCTTCGGCTATGAGAATCTGTTTTACCAGTGCTGGAGAGTACGTGAAAAGGTGCTTGATATGCAGGAGATGACCTCCGGCGGCAGACTGATCTTTTCGGTGAACAAGGTGGGAGGCGTCATCAAGGACATTGAAAAGGAAAAGCTGGATATCATCCTTAAGACCATGGACGAGGTGGAAGAGGAGCTTACCGTTATAAAGGACACCTTCCTTTTGGATTACTCCGTTCAGTCCAGACTTCAGGGCGTGGGTATCGTGACAAAGGAACAGGCTCACGACTTGGGCTGCGCAGGACCTTTTGCCAGGGCATCAGGAATAAGGACGGATATGAGAAAGCTGGGCTATGCCGCATATCCCGATCTGGACTTTGAGCCCATAATATCGGCTACAGGTGACTCATATGCCCGCTGCTACTGCCGTATCATGGAGATATTCCAGTCCATAGATCTTATCAGACAGGCAATAGGAAAGATACCCAATGAGACGGATCTTTTCACACCGGTAAAGGGCAATCCCGACGGCGAGTATTTCATGCGGGTGGAGCAGCCCAGAGGTGAGGCAGTCTACTATGTAAAGGCAAGCGGAAAGCAGTATCTGGACAGATTCCGTGTCCGCACACCTACCTTTGCAAACCTGCCGGGTCTGTGTGAAATGCTTAAGAATACACAGCTTTCAGATGTGGGACTTCTGGTTCTGACCATTGATCCCTGCATAAGCTGTACGGAGAGGTAGAAGCTATGAGTATATTAAAATATGCACCGGAGGCTCTTAAAAATCTGTTCAAGCCACCGGTTACCACCAAGTACCCCTTTGAGCCTGCGGTCTATCCGGAGGGCGCCAGGGGACATATAGAGATAACCATTGATGACTGCATAGGCTGTGGGATGTGTGTAAGAAGCTGTCCCTGCGGCACCCTTTCCGTAGACAAAATGGCAGGCACCTGGTCCATAGACCGGTTTGACTGTATAGCCTGCGGCTACTGTGTGGAAAAGTGCCCCAAGAAGTGCCTTACCATGGTGGAGGGATATCAGACTCCCGGTGCCAAGGAGGGCAAGGTGACTTACACCAAGTCCCCGGAGCAGTTGGAAAAAGACAGGATCGCCAGGGAAGAGCAGGCTAAAAAGGCTGCGGCAGCAAGAGAGGCTGCGGCGAAAAAAGCAGCCGAGGCAGCAAAACAGCAGCAGCCTTCGGGATTGGAGCAGGCAGCTAAAAAGTGATGGACAAACAGGCAAAAAAGATCCATATACAGGGATTGGTACAAGGGGTGGGATTCCGCCCCTTTGTTGCTGAATGGGCAACTTCCCACGGACTTTCGGGCTATGTGAAAAACGAGGGAGGTATGGTTACGGCACTCCTTTTGGGTGAAGACTCTGCCACGGAGCTTTTCATATCAGAGCTTAACAGGCTGGACGGAAAAGGGGATATCCTTCCCGGTGCCCGGGTGGATAAAATTGATGAGCTTCCCATGGATGAAGAGGATGATAGGTTCCTGAAAGAGAGCACCGGGGGCTTTTCCATTATAGAAAGTACCAAAAGAGCGGATGTGATAAGAGTGCTTCCCTATGACATAGCCACCTGTGACAAATGCCAAAAGGAGCTTTTTGATCCCGAAAACCGCAGATACCGCCATCCCTTTATATCCTGTACCTCTTGCGGACCCAGGTATACCATCATGTCAGAAGTGCCCTATGACAGGAAGCGGACAACCATGAGGGATTTTCCCCTCTGCCATAATTGCGAAATGGAATACGAGGGAAAAGCAAAAAAAAGGGGATCCTCTCCCGTAAGGCACTATGCCCAGACCATCTGCTGTCCTGACTGCGGACCCGTCTTAAAGTCCAAAGGAGCTGATGGGGAGTACGAGGGTGAGGAGGCGCTTTTAAAAGCCATGGAGCTTTTAAAACAGGGAGGTATACTTGCCCTAAAGGATGTGGGTGGATACCATCTGTGCTTTGATGCATATAATAAAGAGGCGGCAAAAAGGCTTAGAAGGTGGAAGGACAGAGATAATAAGCCCTTTGCCATAATGTTTAAGAGCATTGATGAGATAAAAAAATATGCCCGGGTCTTAAAGACAGAGGAAAAGCTGCTCTTATCCCCGGCGGCGCCCATTGTTTTGCTTAAAAAGAAAAGTGAGGCAGAGAATGGGATGCCCCTGCCTTATGAGGTGATGAAGGACAGTTTAAGAGTGGGGGCTTTTTTGCCGTCAAATCCTCTGCAGCATCTCATCCTAAGTGAGATATCACCTCTCATTATGACCAGCGGCAACCGGGGCAATGAGACCATTATCACAGATGATGATGAGATGATATCCCTTATGGAAAGCGGCTTGCCGGATATGGTATTATACCATGACAGGCAGATACTCATGGGGCTGGATGATTCCATCTATCAGGTGACGGAGATACCAAATTCAAAAGAGGTGGTGCAGCTTATACGGCGAGCCAGAGGACTTGTGCCCTCAACCATATGGCTTAATAGAGAACTGCCCCGGGACAGCTTTGGAGCCGGTGGAGACTTAAAGTCGGTCTTTGCCATAGGCAGGAAAAATGCCGTGTATTTAAGCGGTCATTTCGGTGATCTTTTAGAGGCTGTAAATCAAAGGAAAAGAAGTCATGCCATAGACCATATGGAGGGGCTTTTTGGTATAGATCCAGGGCAGTGTTTCTGCGACAGCCATCCTGGATATGTATCAGCCACGGACGCAAAAAACAGGAGTGATGCGGGTGGAGCAGACCTTGTAAAGATCCAACATCATTTTGCCCATATTCTTTCGGTGGCAGCAGAACATGATATCCGGGGTCAGGTTTTGGGAGCGGCATTTGACGGCACGGGCTATGGTGATGACGGGACCATATGGGGCGGAGAATTTTTGCTCTGTGACCTGTCTGCCATGACCTATGAAAGGGTGGGGCACTTGGAGTCCATCCCCATAATGGGCGGGGATATATCCTCAAAAGATGCCGCAAAAACCGCCTACTGTCTGATAAGAAAAAGTCTCACTAAAGAAGAACAGGTAGATGTGGCTAAAGTCCTTGGGATTTCAGAGGCTGAAAAGTCCTTAATGGATAAAGCCTCCGAAATGGGGCTAAATACCGTTCCTTCAAGCTCTATGGGCAGGCTTTTTGACGGGGCGGCAGCCATCCTTGGGATATGCAAAAAAAACACCTACGAGGGTGAGTGCCCCATTATGCTCCAGTATGCAGCGGAAAGTTATGACCAGGATCTTCACGGAGCCTGTCCGAAGCTTACCCTGCCGATTTCGACAGAAGAAAAAGCTTTTGTGG
>CAMOZG010000026.1 GCA_946630825.1 uncultured Lachnospiraceae bacterium | reverse complement strand
TGGTAGAGCACCTGACTCTTAATCAGGGTGTCCAGGGTTCGAACCCCTGATCGCGTACTAAAGGTCTTGATATTACAGTTCGACTGTGGTGTCAGGGCTTTATTTTTTACTGATAACACTTTTCTTATGTTACAGCTTATCCAATGGCTGTGTGGAAGGCAGTATGACAGTATTTACCAATTTTGAATTTTTTTTCAGATTTTTTCCAATATTTTTGACTGCTTACTATCTGTTTCCCAAAAAGTGGCAGAACCCATTGCTTTTTATGGGAAGCATGGTTTTCTATTCCTTTGGACAAATCAGGTTTCTGCCTCTTTTGGTAGGTCTTGTGGTTTTGAATTACTTCTTTGCCTACAGGATAGAGGGATTGGG
This sequence comes from uncultured Lachnospiraceae bacterium, assembly GCA_946630825.1. GTDB lineage: Bacteria > Bacillota > Clostridia > Lachnospirales > Lachnospiraceae > JAILEN01. The sequence goes on along the minus strand of CAMOZG010000026.1, from coordinate 16,384 downwards.
TGATAGTGATCTGACCAAAAAGCGTATTGATCTGGCAGCGATAGTCCTGATAGATGCCGGTGCTCTGATATTATTTAAGACCCTGGCTTTGACTGTTGACGGATCCTGGCTTCCCTTGGGCATCAGCTTTTATATTTTTAAAATGATATCCTTTGTGGCTGATATGTACATGGGCAAAATAACGAGAAAAATAAACTTTTTGTCTGTGGCAGCCTATTTTACCCTGTTTCCCCAGCTTACCCAGGGTCCCATCATGAGATATGACCAGGCAGTTTTTAATAAGCCAAGAAAGTTTTCTCTGATAAAATTAGAGCAGGGGCTGGAATATTTTATACTGGGAATGTCCATGAAGGTTCTGCTTGCAGACAGAATAGCCATACTCTGGAACGAGATATCCAAAATAGGCTATGAGAGTATATCCACCTCCCTTGCATGGATGGGTGCCTATGGATACACCTTTGAGCTGTACTTTGATTTCTGGGGATATTCACTGATGGCAGCGGGCCTTGGAATGATGCTGGGCTTTCCCTTTGTGGAAAACTTCCACCATCCCTATGCTTCAAAGAATATCGCCATGTTTTACAGAGACTGGCATATGACGCTGGGAAGCTGGTTCAGGGATTATATATACATCCCACTGGGCGGAAGCAGGGTCAGCAGTATCTGTATCGTAAGAAACCTGTTGATAGTCTGGGCAATAACCGGACTGTGGCACGGCGGCACAGTGAATTTTTTGATATGGGGACTTGTGCTTGGTCTTATAATCGTGCTTGAACGCTTTGTAATAGGCGGCTTGCTGAAAAAATTCCCCATAATAGGCAGACTTGAGGTTTTGATAATAATTCCTCTTACCTGGGTGGTATTTGCCATTTCAGATCTAAAGGAGCTGGGGATATATTTCTCAAGACTGTTTCCTTTCTTTGGTATCGGACAAACCGCCAACCCGGATGATATAACAAAGTTTATGGGAATTTACGGTGGATATATGGCAGCCTCGGTGATCCTTTTATTCCCGGCGGTGTACAGATTCTTCACAGAAAAGCAGGACCGTATTTTTGCTGTGATACAAAAAACCGTGATCTATGTTTTGTTTTTGGTAAGCCTGTATTACGTAAGTAACGGAAGCAGCAATCCATTCATATATTTTAATTTTTAGCATGAAGAAAATATTTATAATACTGAAAAAAATACCACTGGTCATACTGGTTATTGTCACCATGATCCTGCTTTCCGCAGTGGGACTGCTGGAAAAAGGGGATTCCTATGTCAATCTGAACTATGATCCCATAAAAAAACCGGCGGTTTCCCTGATATTTCAGGGGATCCATGATGGTATTTATCCCTGGAGTGACGTGGAATCCATGGCTGAGTATCAAAATGAGTTTTCAGAAGATGAAGAGGAGGATGTGGAAGATCCTGCTGTGGCTGATGATATGACAGCGGAGGACTCGGAGGGTGATTCCTCTGAGACAGGATCTGACGAACCGGGACCCCTGGATGAGGGAAATTCCTACGGGGTCAAGGAGATCTCTTCAGGATATGAATACGTGACGGTTTATGATGAGGTTGTGGAAAGCAAAAAGACTGCTGATGAGGTCATTGCTGAAAGAAAGGAAGCCTCAGGGGATACTTTTGAATATGCGGACGAAATGCCGGAGGGTGTCAATTCCCCGGTCTTTGGAGCAAAGGACTACGGTGTAATGGATACCACCTACCTGGATCCTGAGGGCACTAAGTATAAACCTACACACAAGGCCTATTTCAAGAAAAACAATGAATACTACCTTTTGACCAAGGCAAAGGATGATAGCTATTTTGATGATGCGCTTTTTATAGGAGATTCAAGGACTGCCGGGCTGTCGGATTACGGAGAGCTTACGACCCACGCCAGTTATTTTGCTACCGAAAGTCTGACGGTATACGACATACTTGAGACAAAGCTTGCACTTAAAACTCCCCAGGGGGAGGAGGGCGAGGCTTTTCTTCTGGACGTGCTTAAGAGCCACAAGTATAAAAAGATATATTTTTGTATCGGCATCAACGAGCTGGGAAATGTGGGCACTCTGCCTTTTTACAAAAAATACAATGAGGTGATATATAAAATAAGAAAGCTGCAGCCCAAAGCCATAATCTATGTCCAGGGCATCATGCATGAGAATAAAAAGCTAAGCAGCACCGATCCTGTATTTAACAACAGAAATGTGCTGGAGAAAAACAATGCCATAGCCACCTTAGCCAACGGACATGATATATTTTACTTAGACATGAATGAGGCTGTATGTGATGATGACGGAAATTTAAAGGATGAGTATTCCAATGACGGGATCCATCTGAAAGCTGCCAACTATGGGTTGTGGGAGGACTGGCTGAGAGACCATGTGATCTATCCGGCATATTAAAAGCTATGTGATTGGAATTTAAAATGAGACTGAAAAATATACCGGCGGCGAGACCGGCAATAGAAAAAAGTGAATACTGTATAAAGACACCAGAGGACAATATTGGCAAGTGGAAAGAGTCTGTAAGTGGCGGAAAGCCAATTTATCTTGAGATCGGCATGGGAAAAGGACAGTTTATCATGACCTTGGCGGCTCAGAATCCACAGAACTTTTACCTGGGAATGGAGCTTCATGCCAGTGTTTTATACAGGGGATTGCAGAAGCTTATGGCTGACCCTTTGGACAATCTGCTTCTTTTAAACCATCCAGCCGAGAATCTGTGTAATATGTTTGAGCAGGGTGAGATTGACGGAATATATCTTAATTTTTCAGATCCCTGGCCAAAGGATCGTCACGCCAAAAGGCGTCTTACCTCTCCTGTGTTTTTGGATATTTACAGGGATCTCCTTAACAAGGGAGGAAGGATAGAGTTTAAGACCGATAACAGGGGTTTATTTGATTACTCCCTTGAGACCATAGAGGAGCACAAGGATTTTGAGATAATTGAAAAGACCTTTGATCTCCACAATGATCCCGTACTTTCTGCAGGAAACATCATGACAGAGTATGAGGAAAGATTTTCTTCTCAGGGAAACAATATCTGCAAGCTGGTGGCCAAGAGAGTATAGATACCACCATCCTCTTCAGTCCTCTATGAGGTTATTTAATATGGACTGAAGAGATGTCAGGTTTTCCGTGAGAAAAAGTATGCCCTCGCTGGTTTTTATCATGGTTATGAATTTGCCGGAGAGGGTGGTGGACTCGTGGATAAGCTGCATCAGATAGTCTCTGTAATTGTCATCACATGCCAAAAAAAGCATCTGGCTGTTTTCTAAGCTTTTTACGGAAGCATTGGTGCGAAGCATCATTTTTTTGATCTCGTCATCCTGCTCAACCTGATCGTGGGTCTTGTCAGCTAAAAAATACCCATCCTTATCCTTGGGCATATCCATGGACCGGACGGCGCGCTGCACCTGCTTTGTCAAAGCGGGTCCCGCAGGATACAGGGATTCAAAATATTTCATAAAGTCCACTGCACTTTTGAAACGGTCATTTTTCCCGTTTTGCAGGATCTCCGTTATGAGAATACGTCTGATTGCCTCCTCACATTCCTTACGGGAGGGGGTTTTCTTTTTTACTTCAAGAGATTGATCCATTTTACCTCCAAGACAATTACGACAACTATTTTTGTCTTTTAGATGATAACATACAAAAATAATCTTTACAATGGGGTTTTTACCATATTTTAAAAAGTGGTGCAGGATGCCAATAAGTTGTAGATTAAGGGGACGGTATCATATATAATTATGATGTTGGAACTAAAGTCCATGGAAATAGGGACTTTTGACCACAACGCAATATATATGGGAAATGAGGTCTTGGATGCTGGATAAAAAGCTTGAGGAATATTCAAAAAGCAAAGTATACCCATTTCATATGCCTGGACATAAAAGGGTAAGTATGGCAAACTTTGATCCATACAAGGTAGATATTACCGAGATACCCGGCTTTGATGATCTGCATGACGCAAAAAGCGTGATCGACGAATTACAGCGGGGATATGCAAAACTTTACGGAGCAAAAGAGGCTTTTTTATCTGTAAATGGGTCAACCCTGGGGAATCTGGCAGGTATTTTTTCCGCCACATCCAGAGGTGATGAAATAATAGTGATGGATGGCTGTCACAGAAGTGTGATCCACGGGGCACAGCTTAATGATCTGAAGGTTCATACCATAGTCCCGGAACCTGCCGAAAGTATGGATAATAGAGACAGGTATTCGAGTATATCAGGTCCGATAAGTCTGCAGCAGGTGAAGGAGGCTTTGGACAGATTTCCTGATTCAAAGCTTCTGGTTATTACTTCACCGACCTACGAGGGACTGGTAAGTGATATCGACGGCATAGTGGATGCCGCACATAAAAAGGGAGTTACGGTTCATATAGACGGAGCTCATGGAGCTCATCACGGACTGGGAGGCATCTGGGAGAGATCCATTATTTCAAGTCAGGCTGACACGGTGGTTTTGTCTTTGCACAAGACCCTTCCGGCATTTACCGGAAGCTCGGTGCTTTTGAGGTCTGAAAAAAGCAGGACTTCAAGGGAAAAGATACTATATTATATGGATTGCTTTGAGACCAGCTCCCCCTCATACATAATGATGTACGGCATGGCGGTGTGTCTGAGATTTTTGCAGGAATCGGGCAGGGGCTTATTTGATGAGTATGCAAAGAGACTGGAGTCATTTTATGAAGCTGCCGGGTCACTGTCTCACCTTAAGGTCTGCCGTTTTGTCTCCCAGGATATAAGCAAGATCATAATAGGGACAGGCGGATATTTATCAGGAGCCAAGCTTGCGGATAAGTTAAGGCAGGATTTTTTAATTGAAACGGAGCTTACGGGAGAGGACTACTGCCTTGCCCTCAGTTCTGTAATGGACAGTGAAGAGGGCTTTATAAGACTTCGTGACGCACTTTTTGAAATAGATAAAACAGAGGAGGAAATGTGAAATGAAGGTGGGAATTTTAGGTGCAGGCGGAATAGCAAAAACAATGGCAGAGACCATAAATGGGATGGAGGGGGTGGAAAACTATGCCGTAGCCTCCAGGGATCTGACAAAGGCAAAGGATTTTGCAGATAAATTGGGCGTGCAAAAGGCATATGGATCCTATGAGGAAATGCTTGAAGATAATGAGGTGGATCTGGTATATATTGCCGTACCCCACAGTCATCACCATAAGTGGACAATAGCTTCCTTGGAAGCCGGTAAAAATGTGCTTTGTGAAAAGGCCTTTGCTGCCAATGAGAAACAGGCAAGGGAAATGATAGAGATGGCAAAAAGCAAAAACCTCCTTTTGGCGGAAGCCATCTGGACCAGATACATGCCATCCAGACAGATCATAAATGACATCATAAAAAAGGGAACCATAGGTGAGGTAACCACAGTATCTGCAAATCTGGGCTATAAGATAGATATGAATGAACGTATGGTAAAGCCCGAGCTGGCAGGAGGGGCACTTTTGGACCTTACGGTATATCCCCTTAATTTTGCCAGTATGGTTTTAGGGGATGATATAAGATCCATACAGGCATCAGCCGTGATGCATGAAACCGGTGTTGATGGTCAGGACAATGTGATGATCGAGTACAGCGACGGGAAAATGGCAAGCCTCTTTACCACCATGTATGCACTTACAGATCGCAGGGGTCTCATCTGCGGTCGTGAGGGATTTATCACAGTGGAAAATATCAACAATCCCCAGAGGATAACAGTGTATGCACCTGACAGAAATAAATACAGCATCATAGAAGATATAGAGGTGCCAAAGCAGATCACAGGATATGAGTATGAAGTGATGGCTTGTAAGAGGGCTATCGAAAAGGGAGAGATCCAGTGTGAAGAGATGCCCCATGATGAGACCATAGAGATCATGAGACAGATGGATGAGATACGGCAGCAGTTTGGGATAGTATTTCCTTTTGAAAAGTAAAAGACAAAGGAGACATATATTTTTGATATTTTTGTCTTTTATATGAAATCTTTCCGATAATTTTGGGGGACTTCAAATAAAAGACCTGATATAAATTGTCTGACAATTTGATGGAACAGCAAAAATCACCAATCAAAGAGTCGGTCGACGCAATAGAAACAGAGGTAATCACACATGCATACAGATATTCCCATGGACAGGGAAGAAAAAAAGACCTATGAACTGGAGCTTATAGAAAAGCTGATAGAGAAAAAGGGAGGTCTGGCAAAAACAGCAGATATAGAAGCTCTGGGAATTGACTACCGGAGAATAATATCATTTTTGGATGAGGGAGCACTCAGACGGGTGAAAAACGGATATTATACCACCGGTCGGGATCAGTATCCCGAGGAGCAGTTGATCGCCACCATGTACCCGGACGGGGTGCTTACCATGGAAAGCGCTTTGTACAGTTTCGGGTATCTGAAGAAAAAACCCTTGGGATGGAGTATAGCTATCAGTAAAAACACATCCAAGTCCAGGTTTAAGGTGGAGTATCCGGTGGTGGAGCCTTTTTATACCGAGGATGAGGTGCTGACACTGGGAGTGACGGAAATACCTTTTTTTGAAGGGACTATGAAGATCTATACCAGAGACCGGCTGATCTGTGACGTAATAAAGTATCAGGAAAAGATGGACCGGGAGGATTTTAAGGAGGCTCTCCGATCCTATATCGAGGATCCTAAGAAGGATGTGGCAAAGCTTCTCAGCTACTCCATTGAGCGGAAGGTGAGAAAAAAGGTGCAGATGATGATAGGTATCTGGCTATGATGGACAATATTTTAAAGGCATATATTTTAGAGGAGCTGATACTTACCATAGAAAGAATGTCTTTTTTGGACAATCTGTGGATGGTTGGACGCCAGGAGCTTATAGAGACAGGACATACAGGCAGGGATGAGATCAAACTTTTTTTCCTATATAAAGAGGATCCCCGTATTTTAGAAAAAGAGGGCTTCGTGGCAGGTTGTCGCTTTGACGGAGATTTTACGGCAGCATTTTTTGAAGAAATGGTGCGCCACTGTATCCGGGAAGTGAGGCTTGAACCGGTGAAGGTGGATATCCACAGCATATCTATGGAGGTATACTACCAGAACATGTATGTTCCTGCCACCATTTATATTTCCCCGGAGAAGAGGGAGAGTATCGTACCTGCCAGGATGAATATGGAGCTTCCTGTTCATGAAAGGACGGTGACTGTGTATTGCCATCCCATAGAACAGGAGGCTGCCCTGCATTTTTTCATAATACTAAGTGAGCTTGAGCTTATAAATGAAATGGAGCACTACTACTATTTCTACAAAATATTTACCACAAATACCGTAGATGGTGTAAGATTTCAAAATGCTCTTAACAGTCTTATGAAGGAAAATCATGTGGCTATGGATGATGAAAGATGGCAGCTTTTAATGAGCTACAGATCCTATAGTTATATGAAAAACAAATGGCGTAATTGGATCAAACGACAAAAAGAATTGTCGTTATCCTGGGATGATCTATTTGAGATCCTGGAATTAGCAGTCTCGCCTGTCCGTGATGCGATCATAAACGAGAGGGTGTTTTTTGGGGACTGGATGCCCCAGTTAAAAAGATATCTGGAATAAAAGCTCCTTGTGAAATACAAGGGGCTTTTTACATTGGACAGAAAGATATCTTGACAATCAATGTATAAAGATATATCATCATATCAACAATTAAACAGATGTTTAATCGAATGAAAAGGACGATTACTGATATGAATAAAAAACAAAAAAAGAATCTTATACGCATAATAATTTCCGCCATAGCCACTCTCATTATGATTTGGCTTCCGGTTACGGGACTGATCCGGTTTGTACTTTATATGGCGATATACATACTGATAGGATACGATATTTTAAGAAAGGCATTTTTAGGGATCAAAAACAAACAGCCCCTGGATGAAAGTCTTTTGATGACCATAGCCACCCTTGGAGCCATAATCCTGGCACTATATGAAAAAAGCGGTGACTATAACGAGGCTATAGCGGTTATGCTTTTTTACCAGATCGGTGAATGGTTCCAAAGCTACGCTGTGGGAAAAAGCAGGAAAAACATATCGGATCTTATGGATATTGCTCCCGATTATGCCAATATTGAGCTGGAAAACGGACAGCTTGAGCAGGTGGATCCTGATGATGTGGAGATCGGAACTGTCATAGTAGTACAGCCGGGAGAGAGGATCCCCATAGACGGAATAGTGGTAAAGGGCTTTTCATCCGTTGATACTGCTGCCCTGACAGGGGAGTCGGTTCCAAAGGATGTAAAGGAAAATGACCAGGTCATCAGCGGCTGTATCAATAAAACCGGTGTTTTAAAGATCAAAACCACCAAGGAATTTGGTGAATCCACTGCAAGCAAGGTTTTAGAGCTTATAGAAGAGGCGGGCTCCAGAAAATCAAAGCACGAAAATTTCATAACCAGATTTGCCAGGGTGTACACTCCTGTGGTCGTATACAGTGCATTGGCTTTAGCCATTATTCCTCCCATAGTGCTTTTGTTGGCAGGCCGGGGACTTACCTTTGGAACCTGGATATACAGAGCCCTTACATTTTTGGTTATAAGCTGCCCCTGTGCCTTAGTGGTCAGCATACCCCTTTCATTTTTCGCAGGTTTAGGATCGGCAAGCCGACAGGGTGTGCTTATAAAGGGATCCAATTATCTGGAAATTCTTTCCAATGTAAAAATCATGGTCTTCGACAAGACCGGAACCCTTACCAAGGGAGTATTTGAGGTGACTGCCATACACCCGGACAAAATGGATGAACAGGAGCTTTTGCATATCACAGCCCATGTGGAAAGGTTTTCCACCCATCCCATAGCCAATTCCATCAGGCTGGCTTATCCCAATGAGGCTGATGACTGCAGTGTGGAAAACGTGGAAGAGCTGGCAGGCCTTGGGATCAGGGCAGAGGTGAACGGCAAGACCGTATCAGTGGGAAATGGAAAGCTAATGGATCAGGTGGGAGCAGACTGGCACGAGTGCAGCAGTCATACAGGCACTACCCTCCATGTGGCAATAGATGGTATATATGCGGGGCATATAGTTATATCCGATATTGTAAAGCCTCACAGCGCTCAGGCAATAGAGGAGCTTAAAAAACGGGGTGTGGAAAAGACGGTAATGCTTACCGGAGACAGTAAAAAGGTGGCGGATGCTGTGGCAGCAGAGCTTTCACTGGATGAAGTGCATTCTGAGCTTTTACCCCAGGACAAGGTGAACCGGCTGGAGGAGCTGATGGAGAAAAAAGCTTCAAAGGAGGATATCCTGGCATTTGTAGGTGACGGTATCAATGACGCACCCGTGCTATCAAGGGCAGATATTGGAATTGCCATGGGAGCTTTGGGAAGTGACGCCGCCATAGAGGCAGCAGATGTGGTGCTTATGGATGATGATCCACTTAAGATATCCACGGCAGTCAAAATATCCAGAAAATGTATCAGGATAGTTAAGGAAAATACCTGGTTTGCCATAGGCATAAAGCTGGGCTGCCTGCTTTTGGGAGCCCTTGGACTTGCTAATATGTGGGTGGCAATATTTGCTGATGTGGGTGTAATGGTCTTAGCAGTGCTAAATGCCATAAGATGTATGTTTATAAAGGGAGTCAGCCCCGAAAGGTAGCACTATCTGCGCCTTCTTCTGCGCCTGTAGATGGTGCGGGTCTTCTTTTTGGAAATAGGCTGGATTTCATCTAAAAGAGGACGCTCCTTTTTGGTTTTCCTCCTCGGCCGGTCAATCAACACATCACTGGTCTTTTTGAGTATGAATGTGACCATGAGTATTACAAAAGCCACCAGTCCGATTATAATAAGGATCAGCCTGATATCTATGCGGAAGGATTTTTCCTTGCCGATAGCTTCTGCTTCGCTGTGGAAAGGGTATGATGCGGTATCATCCGCTTCATAAATAAGATAACCTCCGCCCACAGCCCGGTCTCCATAGGTGTAGTCGATCCTGGCAATGGTGCCGGGAGTGATCACATCTGCCGGTTTTATCTCATAGCCGGCATCTGCAAAGTCCGCTGTTTTGGGCAGCACAATGGTTCCCTCTGCCTTCACAGAGGCTAAATTCATGTTTTTTACAAGAGAACCCACGCTCTCCTTTTTCTGGTTGGTAAAGAGGTTGGAGGATTCGGATATATCTGCAGTGGTAAAGTTGTCAAAGCAATAGTCAAAGAGGTTTATTGTGTCCTCATAGTGATAAGGTCTGTCTGCCTGCATAACCACACATACCAAAGTCATGCCGTTTTTTTCCGCAAAGGTCACAAGGGTATTGTTGGCAGCAACGGTATAACCGGTTTTTCCCCCAAGACATCCATCATAAAGATAGCGGCTGGTGTGATAGTAGTTTAACATGGCATGATGATTATTAAGAAAGGTCTCATCCTCATGCTTGTTGGTAGGCGGGATCACATAGGTCTTGGTTCCGACTATGCGTGCCATCTCCGGGTTTGTTATGACAGCTCTGCCGATAAGAGCCATATCCCTTGCAGAGGTGACGTGATCCTCATCCGGCAGACCGTTTGGATTGGTAAAATGGGTATTTGTGCAGCCCAGCTCCTTGGCACGGTTGTTCATCATGGAAATAAAGTTGTCCATATCGCCGCCTATGTGCTCGCCTATGGCATAGGCACATTCATTTGCGCTTTCAAGCATCATCCCGTACAGGCACTGCTCCATGGTCATTTTTTCCCCTACATCCCTGGCTATACTGGAGGTGCCGCCATAGCTTTCGGCTACAGCTTCACGGGAAAAAGTAACGATCTCATCCGGCTGGGAATTTTCCACTGCAATAAGACCCGTCAAAAGCTTGGTAATACTGGCGGGATAGTGGATCTCATCAGCATTTTTTTCAAACAAGACCGTACCGGTCTCTGCCTCCATTACTATGGCGGAATTGCTCATGACCTGGATCCCCGAGGGCCAGAAATCCGCTGCCCCTGCGGCAAGGGAAGCAATGGGAAAAAGCTGTACCACCAGTATGGATAATATGGTAAGTATGGTAATTTTTTTGGAAATTATTGTTTTCATGGGTTATATTATAATGTAAAATCATTCTATAGTAAATGAATAGTTGTGTATCTTATGGGGAGAGAAATAAGGAGAACTATGAAAAAAGTATTATATGTGGATGACGAGATCATAAACCGGAAGATCTTTTCCAAATACATGGAGGACTATGACGTAGAGGCAACCTTGATGGATAATGGTAATGATGCCCTTAAGGTGATGGAGGAGGAGCAGTTTGATCTGGTATTTTTGGATCATATCATGCCTGAGATCACAGGGCTTGAGCTTCTTATGGCTATACAGTCCATGGAGCTTAGTCCCAATACCTACACACCATTTATAGCCCTTACTGCCAATCCTATAGAAAATGCAGAGGATCTCTATCTGGATGCCGGATTTTCGGCATATATGAAAAAGCCTATTGAAAAAGGTGCCATGGAGTCTGTAATGAGCCGGTTTCTGCCCGGTTCAAAAAAGTCCGAAGCACCGAAGGAACCTGTGCCTGCGGGTGCCGGTAAGCCGGAGGGCAGTGAAGAGACAGGCAGCCAAAGCACCGATATGGCAACTCCCGACGCCAAAACCATAGAGGAGATGTTTTATGGGACAGAGGCAGCCCAGAATGGACCCAAGGGTGAGGCAGCTCCCATCTGGATGGAAAGCTCTGACATATTGGATTTTGATGAAGGGGTCAGGATAAACGGCTCAAAGGAAGGCTATTTTGACACTCTTCGTATATTTAAAAACAACAGCAGACAAAAGATTGACCAGTTGGAAGAAGCCTTTTCCGAAATGAATATCCCGGATTATGGCATACTGACCCACTCCTTAAAAAGTGCGGCTACCATAATAGGTGCAGGGAAGCTTGCCAATTATGCGGAGTTTATGGAAAAAGCCTGCAACAACGGAGACGAAGAGACTCTCAAGGTGGATCACGGCGATTTTATCAAGGAGTACAAAAAGGTGGTGGAGCTTTTAAGCAACAACCTGACTGACTTTTTGGTGCCGGATATAGGTCATTTAGAGTATGAGCAGGAGGGGCTCAGGCGATTGGTGCTTTTAATAAGCTCCAAGGAAAATATATCCACCAGAGCCATGGAAAACCACTTGAGGGAGGGCAGGTGCAAGGTTGAGACCTGTCCGCCCTACCCGGAGCTTGCCGGCAACAAGGTGGAGGATGCGGAGCTTGTGGTTTTTAATATGGATGATACTATATATGAAAGAAAAGACCTGATCACCTTTTTTAAGGAGCGCTGCGTGGAAAGCGGCAAGGGACTGATCCTGGTGGGAGAGGTCAATGACTACGAGTATATCAAAAAAGAGATGGGAGAGAATTATATTACGGATTACATGCCTCTTCCCCTGGATATAAGCGCTTTTATGAAGAGCATCAATCACTATTTTGACAACTATGAGGTTCGCAGCAGGCTTAGGCACAGGATCCTTCTGGTGGATGATGATGAGATATACACATCCACCATAGAACGCTGGCTGTCGGGACTTTATGATATTGATGTGGCGGGATCTGCCGTGGAAGCCATAAGCCGTATGGAGAGAAAAAAGCCTGATGTATTGCTTTTGGACTACGCCATGCCGGTTACGGACGGCGCCCAGTTTTTGGAATACCTGCGAAAGGATGAGGCTACCGCCGGTATATCCGTGATCTTTCTCACCGGAAGCCAGGACAGGAACAGTGTTATGAAGGTGGTGGACCTAAGCCCCCAGGGCTACCTGCTTAAATCCATAGACAAAAACACCCTAATAGAGCGGCTGGAAACCTTCTTTGTGACCGGGTCTTTGGGCTGATGGCAGATTTGACAATGTGAATGATATGAACTATTATAATTACTTACACTTACTAACTGAAAAAAATATGTAATCATGGAGGCATAATGAAAGACAGAAGTTCATTTTCGAATTCCCTTGGATTTGTCATGGCTGCGGCAGGAAGTGCAGTAGGTCTTGGTAATATCTGGCGTTTCCCCTATCTGGCTGCCAAGGATGGCGGCGGAGTTTTTATCCTGGTATATGTGATCTTAGCAGTCACCTTTGGATTTACACTGCTTGTGACACAGGTTGCCATAGGCAGAAAGACCAAACAGAGCCAGTGGACAGCCTATGGTCAGCTATCTAAAAATTGGAAATGGCTGGGGATGGTGGAAAGTATGGTGCCCTTTGTGATCCTGCCATACTACTGTGTTATAGGTGGCTGGGTCTTAAAATACGCTATTACTTTTATTACGGGTGAGACGGAGGCAGCGGCACAGGACGGATATTTTAATGGATTTATCACAAGTCAGTGGTCTCCCATAGTATTTGATGTTATTTTTCTCGGTGCAACTGTTTTTGTCATATATAAGGGTGTGGAATCCGGCATAGAGAGACTTTCCAAATTTCTGATGCCCATACTGGTAATAATGGTTATCGGTATTTCCATTTACACCCTCACCATCCAGGGGGTGGATCCAAACGGTGTAAAGCGCACCGGCCTGGATGGACTGGCAGTGTATCTGATCCCGGATTTTTCCGGCATGACTTTTAAGGAATTGATAACGGTTATAATGGACGCCATGGGTCAGCTCTTTTTCTCCATCAGTGTAGCCATGGGTATTATGGTAGCTTACGGATCCTATGTGGATGACGACGCCGATCTGATGAAGTCAGTCAACCAGATAGAGATATTTGACACTGTGGTGGCTCTTCTTGCGGGAGTCATGATCATTCCCGCCGTAGTGGTATTTATGGGAAAAGAGGGGATGAGCTCCGGCGGACCGGGACTTATGTTCATTACCCTGCCAAAGGTATTTTCATCTATGGGAGTCTCAGGCAGGATATTGGGTTCGGCTTTCTTTATAATGGTTATATTTGCCGCACTTACAAGCTCCATGTCGGTGCTGGAGGCTATAGTTTCGGGACTTATGGACAGACTGGGCTGGAGCAGAAAGCGGGCAGCTTTGACTGAGGGAGCCATAGCCCTGGTAATGGGAATACTGGTATGTCTGGGATATAATGTATTATACTTCGACTTTCCCATGCCTCATGGCAAGACCGGTCAGATACTTGATATTTTAGACTATATTTCAAACAACTTTTTAATGCCTGTGGTGGCAATTGGCGTATGTATCATGGTGGGCTGGTTCGTAGGCCCGGATACCATCATTAAAGAGGTGACCAAAAACGGGGAGAAGTTTGGCAGAAAACACCTTTATATTGCCATGATACGTTTTATAGCCCCTGTGATGCTGATATTTTTATTCCTTGAGTCAGTGGGGATCATTTAAGATCATTACAGTTACCTTAAGTCTGGGGATTTTGATAAATGGGTAAGATTTTTTGTATAATGGGAAAAAGTTCCTCCGGAAAGGACACTATATATAAGAGGCTTCTGGAGGAAAAAAACCTGGGACTTCGCCGGATCGTTCCATATACCACTCGCCCCATCAGAGAGGATGAGACAGACGGAGTAGAGTATCACTTTGTGGATGTGGAGCAGGAAGCTCTGTTGGAGGACAGGGGACTTGTTATAGAAAAGCGTACCTACGATACCATCCACGGACCCTGGGATTATTTTACCGTGGATGACGGGACCATTGACCTGACAAAGGAAGATTATCTGGTCATTGGGACTTTGGACAGCTTTATAAAGCTGTCGGAATACTATTCCAAAGAGCAGGTTGTGCCGATATATATAGAGGTAGATGATGGCATCAGACTGGAACGGGCACTAAGCCGTGAGAGGATGCAGGCCCATCCCAAATATGAGGAGATGTGCAGACGGTTTTTGGCGGATGCAGCGGATTTCTCCCCGGAAAGGCTTGAAAGTACCGGGATAAAGGATGTTTTTGAAAATGTCACCATCTACGATACAGTCAATAATGTGGCTGCTCTGATACGACAAAAGCAAGAGGAGTAGTATATGGATCAGTTAAGGATTAATGAGACGACTCCTATAACCCAGACCGGTGAGACGGCCAGGGTATCGGAAAGTGATGATGGATTCAAATTCACCTTAGCCAGCAAGGTGGAGGATGCGGAGCTTGCCCAGAAGCTGTCCGGGCTCATGTCCGATATAGAAAAGCAGGGTAAGCGTCTGGCTGAACACATGGATATCAGGGATATGAAAAAATACCGTTCCCTGGTAAAGGAATTTGTAAATGAGGTGGTAAACCGTTCACATAAGTTTTCCAGGGAAAACTTTCTGGATCGCCGGGGTCGGCACCGGGTTTACGGCATGGTAAAGCTGGTGGACAAAAACCTGGATGACCTGGCTACAGCTTTAGTGGCTGACGAAAAGGATCACATGGACATCCTGGGAAGGGTTGATGAGATCCGGGGTTTACTGTTGGATATATCCACATGAGATTTCAGGACATAATAGGACAAAAGGAGATCAAAAAACATCTGCAAAAGGCCATAACCGGTGGAAAGGTTTCCCATGCTTATATCATTAACGGAGAAAAGGGCATGGGAAAGCACATGCTGGCTGAGGCCTTTGTGCAGACTCTTTTTTGTGAAGAAAAGGGTGAGGATGCCTGTGAAAAGTGCGCCGAGTGCGGCAGGATCAGGCGGAAAAACCACCCGGACGTGATCTATATCCTTCCTGAGGAGGGTAAAAAGAATATAGGTGTTGAGTATCTGAAGGAGGCGCTGGTGTCTGATGTTTATATCAGACCCTATGCACGGGAGATGAAGGTTTATATCATCCCGGATGCAGACCTTTTGAATACCTCCTGTCAAAATGCCATCCTAAAGACCATAGAGGAGCCCCCGGATTATGTAAGGCTTCTGCTTCTGACGGAAAATTCAAAGCGTCTGCTTCCAACCATCAGATCCAGATGTATAGAGCTGGATCTCCTTCCGGTGATGGACGAGGATGAAAAGATAAAGGCGCTTTTAATGAATGAATATGAGCTGCCCGAGTATGTGGTATCCACCATTTTGCAGTTTGCATCAGGCAATATTGGGCGTGCCCTTACATTAGCAGGCAATGACGGCTTTCGGGATACATTGGACGAGGTTTTTTCCCTGGCATCCCACTTAGAGGGCATGAAGTCATACGAAGTCTATGACAGGGTCTCGGAAATAAAAAACAAAGCCACCCAGGAAAATCTGGATCTGAAAGAATATTTGGATTTACTGTTACTTTGGTATCGAGATGTGTTATTATATAAGGCGACCAAAAAACCGGACGGCTTGTATTTTGCCCAGAGGCTCCGGGAGATCATGCGGCAGAGCGAGGTCTACTCATATGAACAACTGTATTCCTTTGTAAAAGGCATAGAGTCCACAAAGGATCTGCTGCATGCCAATATATCATCAGATCTGGCATTGTCGCTTTTGCTTCACCGCATAGCCACGGCAGGATCTGAATAATTGTAACAGATACAAGGAG
>CAMOZG010000025.1 GCA_946630825.1 uncultured Lachnospiraceae bacterium | reverse complement strand
ACATTTACAGAAGCAGTAGTCTTGTTAAGGTGTGGCTTGGCGGCACTAACATTTTTCACAGGGACAAAACACCCCGTCACAATGAGTGCCATTGCAAGCATTAATGCTGTTAACCATTTTGTTACTTTCATAAATTTTCTCCTCGCATATATAATCTTATAATAGCTGCTCCAGTTCCATTTTTGCCCTCATGGGATCTGAGAGTATATAGGATAAGATCATCATTAGATCATCCTTGGAAATGGAAACATCCTTTTGGGAACGTGAGCTAAAAGATGACGCCTCCAATATGGCAGTGTGGGTATCCTTCAGACGGGACTGATTATTACTAAGCCGCTGTTCCATTGCGGAAATCTGCTCCTTGTAATCTGAGATCTCTGCCTCTGTCTCATCTATCCTTTTCTGATTTTTGGAATTGATATTCCGGGGAGTAAATTCGGTAAATACCTCCTCCGTCTCCTCCTTAATAAGCTCAAGAAATTTTTCAGACTCCACAAGTCTGGTACGGATCGCCTCAAGACTTTCCTCTATGGAAGCCTGTTCATTTTTAAGCTCTTCTTCATAGGACTTTAAAAACTCAACTACCATGGTCATACCTCCACTGCTTTTGTGTTATAAAGGTGACTTCCTGGGGAGAGGTGCTTTTCTGGGATATTTATTGGGTGTACTTTTTTTCTTTGTGACCAGAAGCAGAGACCTCATTGCATCAGTGGAATAAAGCCTGTATTTTTCGATCATACATTTTCCACCACCAAGGGTCTCTATAGCACCTGTCGCATCAGACAATTCCTCATCCACACTGTCTGTCTTGTATGAAATAAATTTACCACCCACTTTTATAAAAGGCAAGCAATATTCACTGAGGGTGGACAAATTTGCAACTGCCCGGGAAACACATATATCATATTTTTCTCTGAAAGCAGGATCTTTCCCATAGTCCTCAGCCCTGCCATGAATTGCCTCAATATTGCCAAGTCCCAGCTCATTTATCACTTCCTGTAAAAAAACTATACGCTTATTCAAGGAATCAAAGAGGGTAATATCCAGATTTGGAAATGCGATCTTAAGGGGTATACCGGGAAAGCCTCCCCCTGTACCCACATCAATAATTTTGTATGAAGCTGTTGAGATATCATCCACCACGGATATCAGTGACAGACTATCTATAAAATGCTTGGTCACAACTTCATCAGGATCTGTAATGGACGTGAGATTCATCACACTGTTTTTTTTCATTAAAAGCTCATAAAACCTGGAAAACATTTCCAGCCTTTCAGGAGGAACAGTTAGTCCCTGATAAATTATATATTCATTTAATAAATCCAGACTGATCATTTTCTATACCTCTGTTCCAGATATACCAAAAGAACTGAAATATCTGCCGGTGATACTCCTGAAATACGTGATGCCTGCCCGATATTTTCCGGTCTTAACATATCAAGCTTCTGCCTTGCCTCGATCCGAAGTGAGGGTACATCATTATAATCTATATCACCGGGAATTTTTTTCTTTTCCACCTTTTTAAATTTTTCTATCTGCTTTTGCTGCCTGTCGATATAGCCCTGGTATTTTACATTGATATTGACCTGTTCTCTGACCTCATAAGAAAGAGTGGGCCTCTTTTCATCTATGGGCAAAAGCTTATCGTAATCCAATTCAGGTCTGCGAATTAGCTCAACCAAAGAAACACCATTGTTGATGGGAATTGAGCCATAGGATTCCAGCAATTTATTTACTTTATCATTGGAGCTAACATTTACGCTTTGGATTCGCTTTATCTCATCAGAGATCTCCCTGCGCTTTTTTTCCACATGATCATTTCTGGAATCTGAGATCAAGCCTACATCATGCCCGATATGTGTAAGACGAAGATCCGCATTGTCCTGACGAAGCATGAGACGATACTCAGCCCTTGAAGTCATCATCCTGTAGGGCTCGTGACTTTCCTTTGTCACCAGATCATCAATAAGCACACCGATATATGCCTGGGAACGATCCAAAATCACAGGCTCTCTTCCTAAAAGTTTCATGGAAGCATTGATACCTGCCATAAGACCCTGGGCTGCAGCTTCTTCATATCCGCTGCTTCCGTTAAACTGTCCCGCTGCAAAAAGACCGCTAATATTCTTAAATTCAAGATTCAGCTTAAGCTGATTTGCATTAATGCAATCGTACTCTATAGCATAGGCATTTCTGACTATTTTAGCATTCTCCAACCCGGGAACAGTATGGATCATAGCATACTGAACCTCCTCCGGCATGGAAGATGACATCCCGGAAATATACATTTCATTTGTATACTCACCCTCCGGTTCTATAAAAAGCTGATGCCTGTTTTTATCGGAAAAACGAACCACCTTATCCTCTATGGAGGGACAGTATCTGGGTCCCGTACCTTCGATCACGCCCGAAAACAAAGGTGACCTGTCAATATTTTCTCTGATAATATCATGGGTCTTTTCATTTGTATATGTAAGATAACAGCTCACCTGTTCCTTTTGCACTGAATCAGGATCAGTGGTAAAGGAAAAAGGCACGATCCTCTCATCACCGGGCTGCTCTGTCATTTTATCATAGTCTAAAGTTTTTCCATCCAGTCTGGCAGGGGTACCGGTCTTGTATCTGAATATCTCTATTCCATTGTCTACCAGGGAAGAAGTAAGATGATCCGCAGACTTAAGACCATTCGGTCCGGTATATTCTATTACATCTCCGTACAAACACCTGGCAGAAAGATAAGTACCCGTACACAAAATAACAGCTTTGGAAAAATATGTTGCACCGGATACGGTACACACACCCTTTACCTTTTTATCCTCTGAAATAATAAGACTGCTTACCTCAGCCTGTCTTAAAGTAAGATTGGCTTCTGCCTGCAGAGTTTTTCTCATTTCGAGAGAATACATTGCCTTGTCAGCCTGTGCTCTTAAGGAATGGACAGCAGGACCCTTTGATCCGTTCAGCATCCTGGACTGCAAAAAGGTCTTATCTATATTTATGCCCATCTGTCCCCCAAGAGCATCTATCTCACGAACCAGATGACCCTTTGATGTGCCGCCAATATTAGGATTGCATGGCATCATGGCAACCGAATCCATACTCACCGTAAAAACTATGGTTTTAAGTCCTAATCTGGCACAAGCCAAGGCTGCTTCACATCCGGCATGACCGGCACCAACCACTACTATGTCATATGTCTCTTCAAGCTTAGTCATATAAAACTCCCGATAATATTTATCATAGGAACCCCTTTTGGAACCTCATAATCTATTTTCCCATACAAAACTCTGAAAAGATCTCATCCACCAGATCATCCGAAATCTGCTCACCTGTAATCTCTCCCAGTGATTCATAAGCATCCATTAAATCCACCGTATAAAAATCCTCCGGCATTTCCTGCTCTAAAGATTCTCTCACCCTGCATATGGAAGAAAAAGCCTCATCAAGTCTGAATTTTTGTCTTTCGTTTGTAATGTAAAGTCTGTCTGAATTTTTGACCTCTCCATTAAAATAAAGGTGGCTTATTTCATCTTTAAGTGACGATAATCCGGTCATATCTATACTTGAAAAAGCAATTATGCTTATTTTGTCAAGGCAGGCACTTCCTGAAACTTTTTCAAATATATTTCTTATTTCAGCTTCTGTTACAATCTGTGAAAGATCCGATTTATTAAGTAAAACTACAGTTCTTTTATCCCTGATCCTCTCCATTATCTCATAGTCATCATCACCAAGAGGCTCAGATCCATCTATAACGAATATAACAAGCTCGGCATCCTCTATAAGTGAAAGTGCCTTTTTAACACCTATCTTTTCAACAGTATCCTCAGTATGCCTGATACCTGCAGTATCCATAAGACGAAGTGAAAAATCTGAAAAAGAAATTTTTTCCTCTACCACATCTCGCGTAGTACCGGGAATATTGGTTACAATTGCCGCTTCTCGGTTTACTAAAAGGTTAAAAAGAGATGACTTTCCCACATTCGGTCTTCCTAAAATAAGGGTCTTTATTCCATCTCTTATGGTAGAACCATCCCGGAAGCTGTCTATCAGATCACGAAGTATATCTGTCCACTGTGTAAGCTTGTCTGACAAGAGTCTGTCATAACCATCAAGATCATAGTGTTCAGGATCATCAAGCGCAGACTCAATCCTGGCAGTCTCATATAATATCTCCTGTCTTAGATCACCGATTTTTTTCTTTAATGCTCCCGATAAATGAGAAAGAGAATTTTTAAGTGCAAGTTCGTTTTCCGAGGATATAAGATCCATTACAGACTGGGCTTCCGAAAGATCTATCCTTCCATTTAAAAAAGCCCTTTTTGTAAACTCACCCGGATCTGCCGGTCTGGCTCCGTTTTTGACAACAATGGATAAAACCTTTCTTAAAAGAAAAATACTGCCATGACATGAAATCTCCACCACATCTTCTCTGGTATATGATCGGGGTGCACGAAATACAGTGACCATAACCTCATCTAAAAGATCATCGCCATTATAAATATGCCCATAAGAAACAGTGTGACTTAAAGTGTCACACAACCTGTTTTTTCCTCTGTAGATTTTATCGGCTACCGCTATTGCTTCGGCACCACTGATCCTAACTATCCCAATCCCACCCTCTGATGAAAGCGGTGTGGATATGGCAGCTATTGTATCTGATTCAAACATATTCACATGATAATAAAAAAAGCCTGATCTGTAAAGACCAGGCTAAATTAATTCTTACTTTTTAAGTGTGATCACCACATGTCTGTAAGGCTCTTCACCTTCACTGTGGGTGGTGACATACTCATCATTCTGCAGGGCATAATGTATAACCCTGCGCTCATAGGGATTCATTGCCTCCAAAGAAACAGGCCGCTTATTTCTCTTTACCTTGTAAGCCATATTCTTTGCAAGATTCTCAAGAGTATCTTTTCTGCGACGCCTGTAATCCTCAGTGTCGATCTTTACTCTGGTGTATTCATCCACCTTTCTGTTAAGAGCAAGATTTGTCAGATACTGGAGACTATCAAGAGTAGATCCTCTCTTTCCGATTATAATACCCATCTCAGGACCTGCAAGATCCACATTTATAGTATTATCTTCCTTGGAATATTCCATGGTGATCTTTACTTCCAGCTCCATGGCATTAAATACATCCATCAAAAATTCTTCAACTGCTTTCTTTGCTGCCTCAGGATCATCGAGACTTTTTTTGGTCTCATCCTGTGATCTAACCTCAACTGCAGGTTCATCCTCAGCCACTGTCTGTACACTTTCCTCTTTTACTTCCTTGGGTTCTTCTTCCTTTTCAGACTTAAGAGTAACACTTATAAGTGCCTCCTTGCTTCCTATACCGAAAAGTCCGTTGCTTCCCTTTTCCAAAACCACATAATCCAACTGATCACTGGTAACTCCCAGCTCAATGGTAGCCTGAGTCAGTGCATCTTCAACAGATTTACCGGAAAATTCCTTTGCACTCATTTTATCCTCCTCTAAAAAAATCCATTAAAAAATGGATACTCTAATTACTCGATTTTTTTCCCTCATTAAAATCCTTGACCAGATTTGCCTTTGATGCTAAAGTTCCGGGCCTCGCCTGGCTTCTGTATGCAGCAGCCTGCTCTAAAATATCTTCGTTTCCTTCACCAAGCTTTGCCTTTTCGGATAGGCTTTTTCTGGTATTCATGGTAGCTGTCTGCATAAGCTGTTCACGACGGATACCACGTTTTTCCTTCTTTATCTGGGCTTTTTCCTTATTCTTTTCAATTATGTCATCCAGATCGATCTTATCAAAATGTCTGTTAAGTAAAAACTGCTGACCTGCTCTGATAAAACCACCTGTAAGCCAGTACAGGCCAAGACCTGCAGGAACAGTGAAAGTAATGAAAAATGACATAAGGGGCATCATAAGATTCATAGTCCTCATCTGCTGAGTCATCTGATCATTACCTGCACCGCTGGTAGGCATCTGCAATATGGTAAGATACTGGGATGCTAAAGATAAAAGTGGAATAAGTGCAGCTACAAAAAGAACTATCCACTCATGTCCCACAAAACTGGCTTTCATCTGATTCCAGGGAGTGTCGGAAATATTAAGACCAAAGAGATAATTGATCCTGGATAGATCCGACTGGGTGCTTGCTATAACATCCGAAAGCTCTGAAAAGCTGCTTTTTAAACTATCCCATCCGCTGTCACTTAACTTATAAACAACATCAATGATGTAATTCTTCACAACATTAATGTCAGTATCAGAAAAATCCACTTTAATGGTCTTTAACTTTGCGGATTCATAGATGCTATTCATCTTGTCAGCATAACCATCTACACTGACTATGCCATTCACAAGATCGGAAAATACATTTTTTACACTGCTTATATATGCAGGCACATTATAAAACACACGATACAGTGCAAACAAAATAGGCATCTGAATCAGCATCTGAACACAGGAACCCATGGGAGAAACACCGTATTTATCATATATCATCTGTGTCTCTTCCTGCTGGGCCTGCATGGAAGCCTGATCTCTTTTACCCTTATACTTGGCTGTAACAGCATTGATCTCCGGCTGCATTTTTCTTGTAAGTACCGAAAACTGCTGCTGTTTGTAAGTAAGAGGCAAAAGACATAAATAAATAAAAACTGTAAATACGACAATGGTCAGTGCCACACTTTCTATCCCCATAACATTAGAGAAAAAAAGGTAGATCTTATCCATGATCCAGCCAAGACCCTTTGCAATAGGTCCTAAGATAGATCCGTCGTAAGCAGTCAAAACTATTCCTGCCACAACTGTCCTCCAATCATAATACTACAAATTTAGAAAACAAGAATTACCAGTCGTAGTCCTCGACTCCCGGAACAGGGTCGAAGCCTCCGTGAGAAAATGGATTGCATCTTAATATTCTCCATAAAGTGAGAAAACCTCCCTTTATAGGTCCATGATGACGGATCGCAATAATCCCATAATTAGAACATGTGGGACAATAAGGACACCTCGTATATTTCAGAGGTGAAAGATATTTTTGATACAAACGTATAAGATATATCATAAAACGCCGGATCATATCGATTCTCCGTTTTCTCTTTTCAAAAGTAATCCATAGTGAAGATCAGCCAGCTTAATAAGCGACATTTCTATATCACGAAAAGTGATATCAGCCTGTCCCTTTCTGACTACGACCACCAGATCCCATCCAATATGGAAATCCTCTTCATGCAGCCGATAAACCTCTCTTATCAGTCTCGTCACATGATGTCTGACAACCGAATTACCCACTTTTTTACTTATTGAAATACCCAGCCTGTTTTCGTCTGAATGATTTTTCAAGGCATATAAGACGATCCTTTTATCTGCTTTAGATCTGCCCTTTTTATAGACCCTTTTAAAATCATCATTTTTTTTCAAGCTTTGCGAATACTTCATACACTAATAATAACTGACTGTGATAAAACAAAAGACCACAAATTATGTGGTCTAAGCGGATAATTTTTTTCTTCCCTTTGCACGTCTTGCCGCTAAAACCTTACGACCACCTGCAGTTCTCATTCTCTGACGAAAACCATGAACCTTAGAACGCTGACGCTTTTTAGGCTGAAATGTCATCTTCATAATGTCTCACCTCCTTATTCTTATTTGTGCGCAAGCACATACGGCATTATATTAAAAAAATATTGAAAAGTCAAGTAAAGTATGGATTTACTAAAAATTTAAAATATTAACAAATTTTTCTTCAACAACCCTAAATGTCAACAACATATGTTGATATATTGTGATTATCAGGTGGATATTATGATTATCTATCAACAAAGGTTTATTTTATAACATATTAACTTATTAACAATAAATATGTTAATAATGTTGATAAGTATAATAAAATCACCTGAATTTCTTTTTATGTTGATAATTATCGACATTTATTGTAAACTATAACTTGGATTTTTAACAGAAAAAAATAATTTTACTAATCTGACAAGGATACACATACTATGGATTTGATCAAACAATGGCCTCTTATATTAGAAGAGATTAAAACAGATTACGAAATACAGGATGTTACTTTCAACAGTTTTTTAAAACCCCTTGAAATACAAAAAATAGATGGCAATGATCTGTATCTGGTATATACTACTGATTCCAATGAAGTGGCTCTTTCATTTATAAAAAAGAGATATGACACTATTATTAAGGTAAAGATTGCTGAAAAAACAGGGGTGGAATACAGCATCCATTTTGTGCTACCCCAAAAGGATATTCCGGGAGTAAATAAAATAAACGATTCCATAAAGATGGATGCCTCATATGAAAAGACAAATCTAAACCCAATCTACACCTTTGAGACCTTTGTAGTTGGAAATAACAACAGATTTGCCCAGACAGCCTGTCTTGCAGTAGCCGAGACACCGGGAGAGGCATACAATCCTCTTTACATATACGGAGGACCCGGACTTGGAAAGACCCACCTTATGCATTCCATAGGTAACTACATTATAAAGAAAAATCCTGATACAAAGGTTTTGTATGTGACCTCTGAGGAATTCATGAATGTGGTAATTGAATCCATCCGTAACAATAACAACGATCCTACCACCATGACCAAGTTCCGTGATAAGTACCGCAATGTGGATGTACTTATGATAGACGATATACAGACTATAATAGGTAAGGAAAGTACACAGGAGGAATTTTTCCATACCTTTAATTCCCTGCACCAGGCAGGAAAACAGATAGTCATAACCTCAGATCGACCTCCAAAGGATATGGAAACATTGGAGCTTCGCATCAGATCCAGATTTGAGATGGGACTTATGGCTGATATAGGCTATCCCGATTACGAAACAAGGATGGCGATCCTCAGAAAAAAATCCGAGGAGAAAAATATCAATTTCAGCGACGAGATACTTAATTACATAGCTGATAACATAAACTCAAATATTAGAGAAATCGAAGGTGCTCTTAATAAACTGATCGCATATCAGATGATGGAGAAAAAAGAGATCACCTTAGAGATTGCAGAAAAGGAGCTGCAAAGCATTATCTCACCGGATAAGCCAAGAGAGATAACTCCCCAGCTTATAATAGAGGTGGTATCTGAGCACTATGGTATAACCGTCGACCAGATGATATCATCCAGCAGACAGAAGATGATATCCAGACCCAGGCAGATAGCCATGTATCTGTGCAGGGAGATGGTAGACACTCCCCTTAATGCAATCGGCTCTCTTTTAGGTGACAGAAATCATGCCACCATCATACACGGAGCAAATACAATAGCCACAGAATACAATGAAAGTGAGGCTTTCAGAAAAGAGATAGACTCCATAAAAAAGAAAATATATACATAAATAAGTAGATATTTTTATCAATACAGGTGTTAATATTGTTGATTGCCTAAATCTTTAAAAAATTTTTTCAACATGGTTTAACATTAAACGCACAGAAAAAATCAATTTTAAAAAGCCTAAATCAACACCTAAAATGTGCTTACTAAGCCGTTTTCAGCGGTTTTACACTTTTTAACAACTACTAATATTACGTAATACTAAAATAATTATTATATAGATATATGTAAAGGAGACCTGATAAATGAAGATTACCTGTTCACAAAGCGAACTTGTAAAAGGAGTCAATACCGTATCAAAGGCAGTGCCTACAAGAACCACCATGGCTATTTTGGAGTGTATACTTATAGATGCTTCAAAGGGTCAGATCGTGCTTACTGCCAATGACATGGAGATAGGTATAGAGACTATAATAGAAGGTGAGATATCAGAACCCGGTATTATAGCGCTTGATGCCAGATTATTTGGAGAGATAGTAAGAAAGCTTCCTAATAATGATGTCACCATAACTGTTGATGAGAGATTTCAGACACAGATAAAGTGCGAAAGCGCCAACTTTAACATAACAGGTAAATCCGGAGAGGATTTTTCAAAGATCCCTGCCATAGCGAGAAATAACCCCATAGTTATATCCCAGTTTACCATGAGGGAGCTTATCAGAAAAACCACCTTTACAATAAGCGATATCAACCAGGCAAATAAAATGATGACCGGTGAGCTTTTTGAGATAAATGAAAATAAGCTCAGGGTTGTGGCGCTGGATACTTCGCGTATATCCATAATAAATATAGAGCTTAGAGAAAGCTATGATTCAAAAAAAGCCATAGTTCCTGCTAAGGCATTAAATGAAATTTCAAAGATAATTTCAGGCCAGACAGAGGATATGGTAGAGATCTACTTTACCGATAACCATGTGATATTTGAGTTTGATAAGACCACAGTTGTCTCAAGACTTATTGACGGAGAATTTTTCAATATAAGTCACATGTTTAACGGAAATTACGATACCAAGATGACTATTAACAAGAAAAGTCTCTTGGATTCCATAGACAGATCCACCCTCATGCTTTTGAAGGAAGCAGAGAAAAAGCCCATAGTTATGGATATAGCTGATAACAGGCTCACTCTTTCCATGAGCTCCTTTATCGGAAAAATGAAGGAAGATATTGACATAGAAAAGACCGGAAAGGATATCCGCATAGGCTTCAATCCTAAATTTTTCATGGATGCACTCAAGGTAATTGATGATGACACCATAAATGCTTATTTTGTGGATCACAGATCTCCATGCTTTATTAAAAATGAGGAAGAAAGCTATATTTACGTAATTCTTCCGGTGAATATACAGGAAGCCTGATGATGGATACAGTAGAAATAAGAGAAGGTGAAGAATATATAAAGCTCGGACAGGCTTTAAAAAAAGCAGGTCTGGTCTCATCCGGTGTGGAAGCAAAGCAGGTGATACAGGATGGAGAAGTTTTGGTTTCGGGAGAAGTAGAAACACG
Organism: uncultured Lachnospiraceae bacterium; assembly: GCA_946630825.1. Taxonomy (GTDB): domain Bacteria; phylum Bacillota; class Clostridia; order Lachnospirales; family Lachnospiraceae; genus JAILEN01. The sequence continues at coordinate 6,267 of CAMOZG010000025.1, read as the reverse complement.
CAGAGGCAAAAAGCTCTTTGGCGGTGAAGTGATATCATTTATGGGAGAAGAAATAAAGATCGTAAAATGATAATTGATTCCATAGAGTTAAAAGATTACAGAAATTATGAAAACCTCAATATAAGATTTTCACCTTCAGGCAATATTATATATGGGGAAAATGCCCGTGGAAAAACCAATATTCTTGAAGCAGCTTATATGAGTGGCACATCCAAGTCACACAAGGGAAGCAGGGACAAGGATATTATAAGATTTGACGCAGAAGAGGCACACATAAGGACAAAAATAAAAAAGAGAGACAGAGATTATCAGATAGATATACACCTGAAAAAAAACGGAAGAAAAGGAATAGCGGTAAATCATGTTCCTTTAAAAAAGACAGCGGATCTTTTTGGAATACTCAATATCATTTTTTTTTCACCGGAGGATCTGAGTATAATCAAATCAAGTCCGGAAAAAAGACGCAGGTTCATGGACAGTGAGCTGTGTCAGATAGACAAGATATATCTGAATGATCTTACAAATTACAATAAAGTCATAAATAACAGAAACAAGCTGCTCAAGGACATTTATTTTAACAGCTCAGAAAGAAAGACATTGGATGTATGGGATGAGCAGCTTATTAATTATGGTAAGAGGATAATATCAAAAAGAAGAAAATTTGTGCAGGACATAGCACCAATAGTATCGGGTATGCACAGCAATATATCAGGAGGCAGAGAGAAGCTTACCATTAATTATGAGCCTGATATAGATGATATTTTCTTCTATGATGAGCTGATAAAAAACAGGGACAGGGATATAAAAACCGGATCTACATCCACCGGACCCCACAGGGATGACCTGAGCTTTCTTATAGATGGAGTGGATATCAGAAAATACGGAAGCCAGGGACAGCAGAGGACATGTGCTCTTTCACTTAAGCTTTCGGAAATAAAGCTTGTAGAGGAGACCATAGGAGAAAAACCGGTATTACTTTTGGATGATGTAATGTCGGAGCTTGACAGCAAAAGACAAAATGACCTTTTATCCAGTCTGGATGATATGCAGATCATCATTACCTGTACGGGAGTGGATGAGCTTATAAAAAGCAGGCTGCACATAGATAAGATATTTGAGATAAACGATAATAGAGCAACTGAGATAAGTTATTCCAAACAGGAGGAATTATGAGTCAGGCGACAGAATACGGAGCAGATCAAATTCAGATACTTGAGGGACTTGAAGCAGTCAGAAAACGACCCGGTATGTACATAGGAAGTACATCCGTAAGAGGTCTGCACCATTTGGTATATGAGATAGTGGACAATGCTGTTGATGAGGCTTTGGCAGGATTTTGTACCCACATAATCACCATCATAAATAAGGACAATACCATAACTGTTGAAGATGACGGACGTGGTATACCCACAGGCATCAACAGCAAAGCCGGTATTCCTGCTGTAGAAGTGGTATTTACTGTGCTTCATGCAGGGGGAAAGTTTGGCGGCGGAGGATATAAGGTATCCGGCGGACTTCACGGAGTGGGAGCTTCCGTAGTTAATGCCCTTTCCGAATGGCTATCGGTGGAGATATGCCGTGATGGAAAGATATATGAGCAGAGGTACGAGAGGGGAAAGACTATGTATCCCCTTAAAGAGATAGGAAGCTGTGAACCGGATCGGACCGGAACAAGAGTTACCTTTAAGCCTGATGCTGAAATTTTTGAGGAAACGGTTTTTGATTTTAATACCTTAAAGGTCAGATTGAGAGAAACGGCATTTTTGACCAAAAATCTCAAGATCACCTTAAGGGATGAGCGGGAGGAAGAGCCCATTGAGAGGGTATTCCATTATGAAGGCGGTATCAAGGAATTTGTAACCTACCTGAATAAAGGAAAGACCGCACTTTATCCTGAGGTGATATACTGCGAAGGAATCAGGGACAACATATATGTGGAAGTTGCCATGCAGCACAATGATGCATATAATGATTCTTCGTTTAGTTTTGTAAACAATATAATCACGCCCGAGGGTGGAACTCATCTGACAGGTTTCAGGGGAGCTCTCACCAGAGTATTTAATACATATGCCAAGGATATGAAGATCATCAAGGATACTGATGAGCCCCTTTCAGGTGATGACATAAGAGAAGGTCTGACTGCCATAATAAGTATAAAAATAGAAGAGCCCCAGTTTGAAGGTCAGACAAAGCAAAAGCTTGGTAATTCTGAAGCAAGGGGAGCTGTGGAATCCGTGGTAAGTGAGCAGCTTACATATTTTCTTGAACAGAATCCACAGACTGCCAAGATGATCTGCGAAAAAGCCATATTGGCTCAAAGAGCCAGGGAAGCAGCCAGAAAAGCCAGGGATCTGACGAGGAGAAAATCTCCTCTTGAGGGAAATTCCCTTCCCGGCAAGTTAGCAGACTGTTCCGACAATAATCCTGAAAACTGTGAGATATTCATAGTGGAGGGAGATTCCGCAGGAGGCTCGGCAAAAACAGCCAGAAGCCGTGCCACCCAGGCAATACTTCCTCTTAGAGGAAAAATTTTAAATGTGGAAAAGGCGCGGGAAGAAAAGATATACGAAAATGCCGAGATAAAGGCAATGATCACAGCCTTTGGAACCGGTATACATGAGGATTTTGATATCTCAAAGCTCAGATATCATAAGATCATAATCATGACGGATGCGGACGTGGACGGCGCTCATATTGCTACACTGATGCTTACATTTTTATACAGGTTCATGCCGGAGCTTATAAGACAGGGTTATGTGTATCTTGCTACACCTCCTCTTTATAAGCTTGAAAAGAATAAAAAGACCTGGTATGCCTACAGTGATGAGGAATTGAACAATATCCTCATAGAGGTGGGACGCGACAATAACAACAAGATCCAGCGTTACAAAGGTTTGGGTGAGATGGATGCGGAGCAGCTTTGGGACACCACCATGGATCCTGAAAAGAGGATATTAAAAAAGGTGACCATGGATGATCTTGATTCATCTGAGATTGATGCGGTATTTTCAACCCTGATGGGTGATAAGGTAGAACCCAGAAGGGAATTTATAGAGGAAAATGCGAAATATGTTCAAAACCTGGATATATGATCGGACGGAGTAAGGAGTTATAAATGGACGAAAATCAGAATGAAAACATGGAAGATGGCATAACTTTTGATTCCATACAGGAGGTAGATCTGAAAAAGACCATGGAAACCTCCTATATTGATTATGCCATGAGCGTCATAGCTTCAAGAGCACTTCCTGATGTAAGGGACGGGCTGAAGCCTGTTCAAAGGCGTGTGCTTTTTTCCATGCAGGAACTTCATAATATGCCGGACCAGCCACACCGTAAGTGTGCACGTATTGTCGGTGATACCATGGGTAAATATCATCCCCACGGTGACAGTTCCATATACGGAGCACTTGTAAATATGGCTCAGGACTGGTCCACCAGATATCCATTGGTTGACGGGCATGGTAATTTCGGATCGGTGGATGGTGACGGTGCGGCTGCCATGAGGTATACCGAGGCAAGACTTTCAAAGATCTCCCTTGCCATGCTGGCAGATATCAATAAAGATACTGTGGATTTCATGCCAAACTTTGACGAGACGGAAAAAGAACCCACAGTTTTACCTGCCAGATATCCCAATCTTTTGGTCAATGGTACTACAGGTATTGCAGTAGGTATGGCTACAAATATACCTCCCCACAATTTAAGGGAGGTTATTTCTGCTGTGGACAAGATCATAGATAACCAGATCTTGGAGGATCGTGACACAGATATAGAGGAATTGATGGAGATCATTAAGGGACCTGATTTTCCCACAGGAGGCACTATCTTAGGTCATGCAGGTATAGAAGAAGCTTACCGTACAGGCAGGGGCAAGATCAGAGTCCGGGCAGTTACAGATATAGAGCCCATGCAAAATGGAAAGAACAGAATAGTTGTAACAGAACTTCCCTACAATGTAAACAAAGCCAGATTAGTGGAATACATAGGAAAGCTGGTAAGAGATAAAAAGCTGGATGGCATCACAGCCCTTCGTGATGAGTCATCCCGTGAAGGAATGAGGATAGTGATCGAGCTTAGAAAGGATGTTAATCCCTCAGTAATGCTCAATCAGCTTTACAAGCATACCCAGCTTCAGGATACCTTTGGGGTGATCATGCTGGCTCTTGTTGATAACCAGCCAAAGATTTTAAATTTAAAGCAGATGCTTGGTCACTATCTGGATCATCAGCGTGATGTGGTGACCCGTAGGACCAAATTCGATCTGGCGGAGGCTGAAAAAAGAGCCCATATTTTAGAGGGATTGCTGATAGCCCTTGACAATATTGACGAGGTTATCAAGATAATCCGTGGCTCAGAGACGGTAGCCATAGCAAGGACTGAGTTAGAGAGCAGGTTTGGACTTTCAGAGATACAGTCAGGCGCCATAGTGGAGATGAGACTCCGGGCTCTGACAGGATTGGAAAGAGAAAAGCTTGAGGGCGAATACAATGAAAAAATGGCTCTCATAAGCGAGCTTAAATCCATACTTGCTGATGAAAAGAAGCTCCTTTCCGTAATTAAAAACGAGATCAATGTATATGCAGAAAAGTACGGTGATGACCGCCGCACATCCATAGGCTATGACGTATATGACATAGATGCGGAGGATCTGATTCCTGTTACTTCCACGGTGGTAACCTTTACAAAGGTTGGCTATATCAAGAGAATGAATATAGACAACTTCAAGGCACAGCACCGGGGAGGCAAGGGCATTAAGGGTATGGAGACCATTGATGAGGATTATATTGTGGAAATGATGCTCACCACCTCTCACCATTACCTGATGTTTTTCACCAATTTCGGACGGGTATACCGGATAAAGGCTTATGAGATACCGGAAGCATCCCGGACAGCCCGGGGCACAGCCATTGTAAATCTGCTTCCTTTGATGCCTGATGAAAAGATCACCTCCATGATCCCCATTAAGGAGTTTGGGGATGACGAGTATCTGTTTATGGCAACAAAAAAGGGTATTGTTAAAAAGACAAAAATATCGGAATACTCCAATGTCAAGAAAAACGGCCTTATTGCAATAAGTCTGCGTGAAGAGGATAAGCTTATTGAGGTGAAAAAAGCCAAGGATGAAGATGAAGCCATGCTCTTTACCAAGTTTGGACAGTGTATCAGGTTCAAGATAGACGAGGCAAGAACCACCGGCAGGGTATCCATTGGTGTAAAGGGAATGACCTTGCAGGATGGTGATGATGTGATCGCCATGCAGCTTGTATCCCAGGGAGAGAGTGTGATGATAGTCTCACGAAATGGCTTGGGTAAGTGCACTAAGATATCTGAGTTCCCTGCCTATCACCGTGGAGGCAAGGGTGTAAAGTGCTATAAGATCACGGAAAAGACAGGATATCTGGTTGGAGCCAAGGCTGTTACCAAGGAGGATGAGATCATGCTCATAAATACAGAGGGTATTATCATCCGTACAAAGGTTGCCGAGACAGCTCTGCTTTCCAGGATCACATCCGGTGTGAAGCTTATTGATCTAAATGATGGAGTGGAGGTTGCCAGCATAGCAAAGGTCAGAAAAGAAGATATAGTGGATGAAGAAATAGAGGAAGAAGCTGCCGAGGGTGGTGCTGATGAGTAAGGAGATCAGACTTCCTTTATCAAAGGAAGAAGCCGGAGATCTTAGAATAGGCGACAGTGTTAGGCTTTCTGGTGAGATGTATGTGGCAAGGGACGCTGCCCATAAGAGGCTTTTTGAGCTTATAGAAAAAAATGAGCCCCTTCCCATACAGATCGAGGGGGAGACCATATATTATATGGGACCCTCACCGGCAAGGGAGGGCAGACCCATAGGATCTGCCGGTCCAACCACGGCAGGGCGGATGGATAAGTACACACCGGTGCTTTTAGACATGGGGCTTAGGGCCATGATCGGAAAGGGAAAGCGCACCGGTGAAGTCTACGAAGCCATGAAGCGCAATGGTGCGGTGTATTTTGCAGCCATAGGCGGAGCGGGAGCTTTGCTTTCAAAGTGTATAAAGAAATCAGAGATCGTCTGCTATGAGGATCTGGGAGCAGAAGCCATAAGAAGGATCTATGTGGAGGATTTTCCTGTAATAGTGGTGGCAGACAGCCAGGGGGGAATATTGTACCGCGATAGTTGTTTGGAGCTATAATGAGAGAGATAGATGTAAGTAAAATAACAGAAGCCATAAGTGATATGTGCATATCCGTCAATCACGAGCTTTCAGATGATATGAAAGACAGTCT
>CAMOZG010000024.1 GCA_946630825.1 uncultured Lachnospiraceae bacterium | reverse complement strand
AAACGTGGATATACTATCCTATCTTTTTTCATCCCTGCTGCCCACATAGACCGGCATGCCAAAACCTCTGGGGAAGAACTTTTCTCCCAAAGCCAGGGAGGCATAGTTGTGACGGTCTATGACCACCTGGGTCTGGGGGTCATATTTTTCATTTGCGCTGCTTACAGCCTGGGCTATCATCTGGGGCAGGATCTTTACATAATCCTTTCCTATTGCCGCCATTAGAACCACCTTTAGCATATCCGAGGCGGTGAGGTGACACAGGAAAAGACCGCTTATCACTCCGTCATCCTCGTAGTAGCAGGAAACGTCGTTTTCAAAATAAAGCCTGGGGAGGTAGGCTATGTCCTCACAGAGTCCGGTGTGCCCTGCTTTTATCATGCGTCTCATTGCCAGGTTGAAGCCACGCTGGGTGGCAGAGCGCAGGGGCTTTATATCGTCACCGGGTTTGATCTTGCTTAAAAAGCCGATATCTGTTATTTCCGCAAGGGTTGAGACTATGGTATCCCCCTCATCCAGCTTTACATTGAAGCCTATGTTTTTCAATGCCTGCTTTTCAAACTTGCCGGTCCTTGCCGGCAGGGTGATGACGGATCTTGCCACTCCCGCCTCGGATATGAGCTCGTCATAGTCATGGAAAAGAAGTGTAAAAGCCTCTTCATTATCTGCCTTAAGCCAGACTATGCTGCTTACGATATCGCTCTTTTCCGACATGGTGTTTTTAAGTTCCCAGATCATACCGGCAACAGGGATGTCACGATCCTTTACGATAAGACCGTTGTAAAAATATCGTCCGATATTTTCCCCTATATCCGCAGGTATAAATTCACCGAAATTTTCCACATTATCTTCTGATAATCTTTCTGTTTCCATACAAATCCCCTTTCAAAAAGATCCGGCGCACCTACTCCACCTCAATAAAATCCGTAAAGCCTGTCATTTCGAGGATCTCCATAAAGGAGTTGCTCACATTTTTAAGCACCATCCTGCCTTCCTTTTCGTCCAGCACCTGGTAGGCTCCTAAGAGCACCCGAAGTCCGGCGGATGAGGTGTAATCGCATTTTTCCATGTCAAAATACGCCTCCATCACGTCATCCAACTCCCCCTCCAACTCTTCCTTAAGCTGGGGTGCGGTATTTATATCCAAAGTGCCCTCGATAGTTACAGTCAAAACTTCGCCCTGCTTTTCCTTTGTAACCTTCATCCCATTCCTCCTTTAGTTTTATTTTAAATTCAAATAAAGCTCCTTATGCTCTCCTACCATCCCCATTCCATGCTGTTCCAGCAGGCTGTCTTTAGGCGAAGCTCCTTTGCCTCTAAGGGATACTTCTTCAAAAGCTTTCTCGTGATTCCCATAGCCTCCTTCGAAGCAACAGTAAATCTTAGATCATCCTCCGGAAAAGCTTTTGCCAGAGAACGCAGCGCGGTTCCCAAAAGGTGCGGCAGAGACTTCAATGCCTCCGGATCCACATGGAGCGCCGCTACAGAAACCGTATTATCATCCAAACGGGTAGCCAGCAAAAACCCTGTCACATCGTCTCCGTCACAGATAAAATAGCTGTGATTGGAAAGAAGCCTGCCATCCAAGTTATGGGGATCAAGGGAGGGATGGATATCCACCCCGAACCGGCTGGTCCAGTTTATGCGGGTCATGGTGGACAATTCCTTCATCTGCACAGGCTCTACCCCTGCCTTTTTTTCCTCTCCGGGCACCACAAAGTCCGCACCCTCCTTAAGAGGAACCACAAATACGGTATTCCCGTCCTTTCCCTTCGCAAAGGGAATGGACGCGTAAAAATCAGAAAATTCCTCCATGCCGGGCTCAGCCCACTCCGCGATTATTCCCGTCAGATTCTCCCCTACACAGACCTTTTTAAGCCCCTCTATCAGTTCTGTGCCAAAGCCCCGTCTCCGGTACTCCTCCAAAACAAAGAGGCTTTCTATCCTACATACATTCTGCTCATCCACCGATGCCACAAGGGCACCCTTCGGAAGACCATCTTCATCATAATTACCAAGACAAATAGCATCCCCACTGCCAAGCAAAGGTCTTACGCTTAAGGGGATCAGCGCCATAAGATTATTGTCCGGTGTCGAAACTAAAATACGAACCATAGTATTCCCCCTATTCCTCTTTTCCAAAGTTCCACATGTACTTCTCGTTTATATTTTTCTGGTATGAGGATACCAAAGGATCTTCCATCTCCTCCTCTGTATCCACTATATCCATGCCAGACGCCATCACCTTCTTTTTCCCTCTGAGGATCTTCGCCCTTTCGGTTATCTTTACATCCTTTCCCATAAGGCGTTTTATGATCCCTATTACACCCTTATTAATGGTAAGAAGTGTAATGACCTTGTAGCTCTCATAGTATTTATTCTCGATCAAAGCTTCCATAAAGCTCTTGCAAGCCACTATGGTATAGGAAGGATTATTGTTTGAAAAGTTAAAAAGCAGCGAGACAAATATCTCCTCTTCAAACCCGGCTGCAAAGATCACCGACCTTACGTTATAGGTTTCCTTATCATAGACCACAAAGGAAAGACGTCCGTCACACTCCGCTATTCCCTCCCTGTCAACAGGAAACTGATTTTCGTTAAGCTTTTCCACCACCTCATCGATCTGAAATTCCAACATGTCCTCCAGGGAATAAACCTCGGTGTCCGGAGCTTTGACCCCCAGTATTTTTTGGACGCCGGGAGAGCTCATCAGATCCTTTATTTTGATGGAAATTACCGGATCCTTTTCGGAGATCTCATAGCCTGCCTTCTCAAACATCCCACAGGTAGCCTTTTCAATATCCGGAAAATCAGAGATAATGTTCTTCTTTTTCCGACGAGTTGCCACAGTCTCAGCTGCCAACAGAAGCTCCACACCCTTTTTTTCGTCCTGATCCGGCACATTGATGGCAAGCACTCTGACATCCTTTTTCAGGCATTTAAGGGACAAACATCCGCCCTCGGGATGATAGAGAAGTATCTCTCCATTCTCTTTTGCTTTTCTGATAAATTGCAAAATTCACCTCCAAAATATTATTTGGTCTTAAAATCGCCGATGGAATATCCGTCAGAATACATCATAAAGTCATTGAGTTCCATCTCTATAACACCGCTGTCTGCTTCTTTTAGATCGTCATAGTCACCATTGTCTTCCGTTGACATGCCTGCTCCCTTTTTAAGGGTACGTCTGATCATACCCCATGGGTTATGAAGCTTTATAAATACCGCCTCATATTTCTGTCCATAGATATTCTCAGCGACCCTCGTCTCCATACCTAAGACGGCGTATGCATGGTTTCCTACCATATTGTCAAGGACATTATGATCTTGTTCCTGTTTCATATCATCCATTAAACCTGTAAGAGGCTGGAAATCAAAAGTTTGTGTGGTAACAAGCTTCTTGGCTTTAAGAGCAGCTTCGATATCATTTTTAGTTTGAATTGCCTCAGTATCGTATACACCGGAATAAGGCATCTGTTTTATAAGGTCATTATCTATACCGTTTCCTTTTTCACCTTCTCTTTGCTTTTCCATCTGTATCATTGTCATCTTGAGTGTCACAAATTTACCGGCTCTTTTCCTATCAAGACCTCCCACATGCGTAAACTTTGCTCTGACTCCGGTAAGTGCCCTCAAGGCTTCTCTGGAACTGCCACCGTCTGCAATTTTTGTATCACCTTTCTCGATATACATCTCTGTTGCAAGACGATCCTCCTCCTTGACATCTTTCATCTGACTAAGTCTAAGGAAGCAGAATGCCTTTTCTATCATCTGTACCCAAAGCGGTCCCCTGGCACCTTTTTGCGATACATTTTTGGTCACCTCAAAGTACTGCGGGTTTCCCGCGTTGTCATACAATCGAACCACTACTGTATCTTTTTTTTCTATCATCATGCTTCTGAGATAATCCGGATCCTTCTGGATAACCGTAGAGACAGCACTTAAAAGATAGCAGTCACCTGTAGCAAACTGTGAAATATCAGAGAGACACGGAGAATGGGGGAAAAGAACAGACTCATCCCTGTTATCGTAACCAAGATCCATATTGTCCGTAAACGTATATTCAGCATCATCAAGAATCCTTTCACTCTCCTTTTTCACCTTTTGAAAAGTATCCTCAAATGCATTTTTTATATCAGTATTAAAAAATTTCTTGACTTTATTCCCGGACTTTTTAAACCATTTAGAAACAACATTCTTCTCTTTTTCAGCCTCTTGGGCCTCCCGTCTGTTCTCTTCTTCCTGGCGTCTCCTTTCCTCCTCTACTTTTTTCTGTCTGATCTTTTCTTCCCGAAGAGAAGGCGCACACACATGGTAGTTTTGGCTTTGTTCTATTTTGGAATTCACCACCAGGCTTCCGCCTGTCTGCTTCTCCAAAAACCTGAGATTTGTCTCCGCTATACCATCCTGATCCTGACCGCTGTCTATAACATCCTTATATGCCTGCATCTGTGACCGAAGATCTTGTGACTCCTTTTCAAAGCCATTATCCCTTTTATCTCTTCTATAGCCATTAGCCTGTTTGCTCAGTGCTCTATACAGCGATGAATTAGCCTTGACCTGCGTCATTTGAGCCTCAGCACGTTCCTTTAGGAAGTTTCTTTCTTTTTCCCTTCGTTTTTCAGAATTATACTCAGTAAACTTCTTTTCTCTGACTACAGTCAGCTCCTCCTCACTTATATCCTTCATTGGCGGAGTATAATTCTTTTTAAAGGTAGATTTCCACTTTTCCACAAAGGTTGTAGGCTCTTTGTAGGTACGTTCAGCCGCTACGAACCGCTCATCCTCAGAAACCTCAGTCATAGATGTCTGGTAATCGGCAAACAAATCCTTATCCTGCCGGGTCTCTTCGTTTAATTGCATCCCCCAGAGATCCAGTTTTTTTTCTTTATTCGCAAAAGCTATATCACCCATTGATCATCCTTCCTTTCCCGCTGCGGCATACATCTGTTCAAACTTCACTATGGCTCTTTCAAACTCACCTATCATCACCGCGATCGCCCCGTAAGATGACAGCCTAACATCCTCCGGCTGATATGCGCTAAATATGACCTGTCCGTTTTCTTCATCCCAAAGAGCCTGGACATAAAGCATCAGAGCATTATAGTTTCCGATCATGCTCATAAGCACAGTGGGATCCTCCACTTCCATGGCAGCGGAGATGGACAAAAGAAACTCGTCAAGTGTCTCCGGATTAAATTCCAGATAGGAAAATGTAATGGGTGGAAAGCCTTCATCATCTACAATTACCTCGGGAACCCCATCCTCGTCTAATTCCACGGTTGAATTAAAGCCCAGGTCTGTCAGCGCATCATTTATCCCGTTAATTCTAGGAAGCACCAGATCCGTTGCTGTGATCTCAAAGGAATCCGGTGTCATTTGCTTTTGTGCAGCATACATACGTTCCACCTCCACTTTTTCCTTTAGCTCATCAGGCAAAAGCTCCCGTATCATCCGTCGGCTTTGCTCATTTACAGAGCTTAAGAACACCTCATCTTTATCCTTCATCTTTTTTTCAAGGTTGGCAAGAGTATGCATGATCATCTGTACTCCGCCAAAAAATCTGTATTTTTCCGGAACATAGGCTCCTGCCAAATTTCTGACACCATCACCATATACGCAGGTATAGGTAAAGCCTACCACATCATCCGAATCAATAAGCAAAACGCTTGTGGCCTCTTCTATGGTGCCTGTCATATTTCCCGGAGAAAGATATTCGGGATAGGTATTATCAGAAAAATGCTGCCTCCACAGACGCTGCTGTTCTACAGTCGCCTGATCCATGGGGACAATTTTTATCGTTTTGGATTTATTAAGCTTCTTTTGAGATCTGACAAGAATGCTTTTGGGATCCATAAGCTGTTCTTCAACATAATCCTTTAATACAGATCCCCGGATTCTGTACGCCTCGCTTACGGGTGTAATATCCATGTAGCCATTGTCAAAAAGGAAGTTTTCATATTTCATGTCACCGGGAAGTGAATACCGTACACTGACTCTCTTTCCTCCCAGAGAGATGGCATAGCTCTCAAGTTCCTTGAGCATAAGGCTTCCGCCCCCTGACCTGCGATAGTTTTCATCCACATACATAAAGTATGATTCAAGGGCTTCTTCGTTTTCGTCATAAAACATCATCATCACGCCACAGGCTTTATTCCCGTCCAAAAGCCCCAATCCATAATGTCCGGGCTTTGTGATGTGCTTTGACATATCGTAGGGAAGTATCCCGTCAAATGAAAGTATATTTTCTTTCCCCAGCTTTACAATACTAAAATCATGTGTATCCATTGCGTCTACCCAATCCTTTCCATCACATTTTTTTCATCGACATGATGTCTGTCCAAAAGCCCTTTGATCTGTGTGGGTCTAAGGAACTCTCCACCGATGGTAAGAGACGCTTTTAATATGATCTCCTTTGAAGCTGTATTTACACTAAAGGCACTAATGCCGGCATTACCTGCCACATCTGCTACAACATCATATATCTCATCAACACTATGATCTCCAAAGGGAATACGGGTAACCAATGCCAAAAACGCGCTTCCCTCCTCCGGTGTATCCCTAAGGAAAATGGATATCTCCTGAGTATTGGCTATGCCCTCCCGCCGAATGGAATAACGAGGAAAACTGTCTTTGTTGCCTACCATGATGGCTCCGTCATAGCCCAAATTCCTAATGATCTCGTCAATCTCCGAAAAACGGAACATAAGCACATCGGTGGGTGACAGCTGAACCTCATCCTCCATCTGCTCTGCTGCTTCGTTTTCCATTACTTCAAGGTCTTTTTCTTCCACGGCAAAAATCCTCCTTGTATCATTATACTCATTAAAGCATCATAAAATATCTCGCGTATATACCCACATCGTCAAGCTCAAGTATCCTACCCATCTTGTCAAATTCGTATTTGATCGCCCGTATAATATGGGACACATTTACCTTTTTCTTTTCAGCTCCTGCCAGGTAGGCTGCGGAATAAAGGATCGATTTAATGTTTGAACCTGAAATCTCAAAATTATCGGCAAAGACCTCAAAGTCGATATCGTCCTCCATGGGTACTGTATCCGGCAGGGTATTTTGCCAGAGGGCGAGGCGCTCCTCTGCTGTCGGGCTGTCCAAATGCGCCGCGTATGTAAGTCTTCGCACAAAGGCTTTATCGAAATTCTGGAAATAGTTTGTGGCAAGTATGGAAAAGCCCCGGTACTCGTCTATTCTCTGGAGCAGATAAGCGGTCTCGGCATTGGAGTGTTTGTCCAGTGAGTCCGATACTTCGGTCCGTTTGGCAAAAAGGGCATCCGCCTCGTCAAAAAACAGCACCACATTCGCCTTTGAAGCCTCTGCAAAAACCTTTGCCAGATTTTTTGAGGTCTCACCTATATATTTTGAAAAAAGCTGGGACAGATCCACCCGAAACAGGGGCAGTCCCAATTCCTTTGCTATGATCTGAGCCGTCATGGTCTTTCCCGTGCCGGGAGGTCCGTACAAAAGGATGCTCACACCATTGCCGTAGGTATTTTTCCTGTCAAGTCCCCATTCACTGCCAACTTTATTACGCAATCTAAAGCGGTTTATCGCCGCGAAGAGTATGTCCTTCTGGGATTTTTCGATCTGCAGATCATCCCAGCTATAGGAGTGTTTGATCCTGGTGGCAAGCTCTCCGAAATCAGCCTCCCCGGCTCCGAAAAGCACATCTCCCATCATGCTCCGGGTCACTTCATTTTCTCCCTCTGAAATGGATACGGAGGCTGCTGCCATGCAGGCACTTTGGATGGAAGCCGCGGATATCTCATATTCGTATGCCAGCTCCTGGGGATCCACATCCTCTGCGACGATCACATCCATCTCCTTTAACCGTCCCAGACATTCCTCCCATATCTTCCCCCTGGTCTCCATATCCGGAAGCGCCAGTGAAAAGGACAACCAGCCGTCCCGTCTTATGACGCTGGCAGGAAGCTTTTTGGCACCGAAGACAAAAAGCTCTTTAAAATGCTGCCGTGCCATGGGAAGTTCCATAAGCTTTCTCGTACTTTCCGCTTCCTCTCCCTCATCGAAAAAAGCCACCTTGCTTTTTTTCAATCTGAGATACACCAGTATCCGGGCAATGGAATTGCGAAGCACCACATCCTCACTCTCCGCTATGCGCCTTGAGTCAATACACAAAAGCTCCTGTCCGGTTTCCTTTGCCACGGAATCCAAAAGCACTCTTGTGTCCCGGCTGTCCTCACTTTCTATATAGATGATATGGGAGTCATCCTTCTGACTTTCGCTAAGAGCACGAATAGCCTTTGACTCCTTTGCAAAAAAGGAGGAAAGTTCTATATCTATCGGCGGTATGCAAAAGGCATCAGGCTTTGGCACTCTCCCATCTGTCAAAAAGCCTATGATCCCCGGCACCAGCTGCAGGGGATACAAAAGTCTCGATGAAGCCAATTCCTTTTGGGGTCTTAAAAAAAGAATGGAGCTTTGGCTGCTATCTTCAAACAATCTGTGTCCTCTAAAGGGAAGCTCTCCAAATACAAACCTGTACAGCTCCTCAAGTAAGCCTACGGTGGGAGCAGTGGGCGTCTCATTTTTGTACTGCAGATACTGATATACCGGAAGTACAGCCGTGGAGATTTCAGGCGCCAGTGCCAGATACAGGGCAAGCTTGCCATATTCATCCAAAGAAAACATCCTGACAAGCTCCGTGGTTGCTGTAGTAACTTTGCTCTTTGCATCTTCCCTGCTCTTGATAAATTCAAGTGCCGAAAGTATCTCCGACCTTGTTTCTTCCTGTTCTGACAGAGTCTCTTCATCCGGATAACGTGCCTCGTATATCCATGCCCCTGCCTCCGGGGGAATACCACCTCTGCTTTTTGTCTGCTGCTGCCTCTGTTCCGAAAGTCCCATTAGCATGAGTCGAAGCAGGGTGATCCGGTCTTCGATCTGTTCTGTGTCGCTGCCATAGGGCTTTGCGGCAAGACCGATATCAAAATAATCCTCTAAAAAAAACATGAACACTCCCTTGATACATTTTGTCCAAAAGCCCCGGGATCGAAGTATACTCCGACTCCGGGGATGATTCAAGTCCGACTGTGATAATATCAGACCGCAGATAGATTTGCGAAATTCACAGCGAAGTCATTTATCTCCACCAGAAAAATTCCGCAGGTTTGCGCTTCGTCCATCTGACGGGAATCCATTTTCTTATTTGGATCCATCACATATTCCTTTACTCCGGATCCCCATGGATTCCTAAGCATGATATAACGACGGTTTCCTCTGGGCTGCACCCCCATTACCGTGTAGGCATGCCCCCCCGCCAGACCTTTGGACTGTTTTTCTCCGGTACCCTGCTTTGCTATCATATTGGCTCTGTCAGACAATTTCCCGAAATATGAATTCTGCTGGGTAGCTGCTGCAATGGTCTTTTTTTGTGCTGACCATGTTTCAATCTGTTTGTAGATCTGATCCGGCTCGCTCCCCTCCGCTGCAATACCAAATTCATCAGCAGTCATATCCTCTTTTGCAAGCATACCTTTCTGACTGTCTATAACCTTCTTTAAACTGGCAATAAATGCCGGTTTCATCTTTTTAACCATCTCGTCGGTTTTTGCTTTGATCTGATCCTCAGTAAGTGTTTTATCTTGCTGTTTAAGTACAGTAGAAATTTTTAATGACAGCTCCTCCGGCTCCCTGAGAACCGTATCTAAATCTGCTTTTTTCAATTTCTCCATCAATATGGTTAAATCCCCATGGGTCTTTAACCGCCAGGTGCTTTCTAATTCACCATTCTTATCCTTTACATCTTGTGACTGTACGAAACCGGCAATATCAGTAAGCCATCTGGACACTGTTAAGCCAACATCTCTTATGATAGTAGCATATGTGAAATTTATTTCACCACCCATGCTATCTATAAACTCCTCTGCCATCCAGGACATGTCCATATACGGAAGTGCTTTTTGGTATTTACCCTCTGCATCCTTATCGGTTGAACCCGCCATTCCCTTAGCCTTGTCAATGTAATCACCCATGGTTTTTTTGGCATGCTTTTTGCTCTTTACCCGTTCGGCATTATCAGCATCAGCCTTCGCTCTTCTGCTTTTCGCCTCGGAGGAGATCAGCTTTGTCAGATGATCCTTCACATCCTGCTTGTTTCCACCGAAAGAAAGCTCAGACACAGGACGACCGGTAAGCTGCATCAAAACCTGCCCCTGGGTACCACCGATAATTCTTCCGTAATTGATCTCATCATCCGGTTTCTGATTAAGTGCCGCATCTTTTTCACTGACGGGTATTCCCGAGGCGGCATAAGCCTGTTCTATCAGCTTAACCCAAAAAGCTCCTATTGAAAACTGAGTCGTTGGTGCCGCTTTTTTTATCGTAACATATAAGGGCTTGAAATCGTATTGTTGACCTTCCGGGTTCCCTGACATATAGCCACGCAACCCATTACCCTGTGGTTTTATGTTGCTTTTAACGTCATAAAATCTCACTGTAACCGTGCCGTTACCGTTATCCTTTATCATATTTTTAATAGAAGCCGGCTCATTCTCCGCCATGGCAGACAGTGATGCCTCCAAATAGCAATCACCCAGAGTTCCCTGCATAATATCGTTTACACTGGGTTCATGAGCAAATATGGGACGATCCGAACAGTCTTTCATCCCCACAGTCTCAGGATTTTTACCATCGACTTTATATACAAAGCCCTTTGCCTTGCTTCGATCCAGAAACGTCCCATTATTCTTGTCAACCTGAAGGGAACCCTCCGCCAGAGGCTTAAGTCTGTTGTAATAGGCTTCGCAAAGTCCGCGTTCCCTGCTTGTTATAGGAGTATCATTGGATGCTGCGCCTCTCCATCTGTCCAGATCAGCCAAAAGCTTTTTAAGAGCATCCCCCTCGACTTCTTCTCTGGTTTCGCCTCTCGACCCGGTAACATCTATCAAGGCATATTTACGGAGTTTGTCTAAGATCTGAATGAAATCAGCCGTATGATCCATGTTTTCTTCAAAGTCTGCACTTGCCAAAAGCTGATCCTTACTCACAAGTCTGGCTGTATCGGATTTTGTATATATCCGATCGACTTCCATGGTACCACCTAATTGGTTGTTGGAAATCTCCTCGGATCTGTTAGTGCCTTTAATGGCATTTCTGATCATGCTGGTAAGATGACGTTTCCCATTCTTCGTCCTCTTTTTTACCGCATTGTACTTTCCCTTAAGCTTGTCCAAAAGTTTAAGATTCTCACCCTTCTTTGTAAGTGCCTCCCGGGCAACCGGTTCAATAGGCGCACCTTCCACACTGTCCGGATCTTCAAGCAAATCACCCGGATCCCGGGAGAACATATCCATATCATCTTGTGCAGATGTATTATTTTTTTTCGCTTTTTCTATTGCGGAAATATCCATACAATCCCTCCTCGCAAAAATCGTGCCTATACACCATTATTATTTTACTACACAGACTGCAACTAAACTGCAACACTTACACACTTTTTCCTGGTTTGTCAATTACAAAAAACATGCAGTATGACACAGAGCTATGACCATTCCCGTACAAGATCATGCAACCGCCATGATCAGATAAAGGTACTCTCATTGTCAGTATCATTTTTACTAAGTGAGGTGTCTTTAACTATTATGTTTTTTTGATAATCATCACCAAATGCTTTTGTCTTACCCCATTCCTGCATTACTTGCCATCTAATTTCCATCTTACCGAGAAGACCATGATAAATCTTTTTAAAGATATTCATTCTTTTGAATCTCCTCTGTACCTCTCGATCTACATCATCAAAGGAGCTAGTACTGGTTATTAAGCTCTTATTAGCCTCAACTTCCTTAGCTTCCTTTATTAGTTTCTTTCTCTCCTTTTCGTCCTTTGTTTCAAGATATTTTTTATATCTTGCTGTTTGTTTTTTATCCATCCAGATATCAACGATATCATCATCATCATACACTGTACTTTTTGAAGTTTCTTCTTCCATGATTTTCACGATATCCTTGTCTGTCAAGGTGGGGAATTTTTCTTTTAACTCCTTCGTTCGTAATTCTTCCCATCTCGCTTTCTCCGCATTTGTCAGCGTAATGACGTTTCCCTTTTCATCCTCTTCTTCGTACATGGAATCTATTTTTTTCGTCCTCAGGGCATTTTTTTCCGCATCCAGTTTCTCCTGTGCCACTTCGGCTGCCATCCTGACCATTTCCTGCTCAGCCTGCTGGCGCAGCTGCTTTACCTCATTGAGCATGACTTTTGATTTGCCGAAGGTAAACAGGGAGAACTTACCCCAGGTGTAGCTGTTGCACATTTTTATTATATTATCAAGTGCACGTGCCACAACCGGTACAGATTCATTACCGGCCTTGAGCTTTTGATATTCTTGTACGGCTTCCTTTACAGCCTGCATCTTTTTACTGTCATTCTTCGTCACAGTAATATTGGTGGCATGAAGGCTCACATAGGCAGGCTCCGGCTCCTGGGGATCTGAGTTGTCAGCCTTGAGCTTTTCTTTCGCAGCCTCTAAGAAGCTCTCTGCCATCTTCCCCTCGAAACTATCTATCTGTTTTTCTTCAGTAGTCTCTTTTACAACTTCCTGAAACTTATCCGCTTCAAGGAACTGATCCTGATTTTGAGTAAGCTGCTCCTGTTTAACCTCCTCCTTAAAAAGGGGCTCCGCCTTTTGGGCTTCTTTAAAAAGTTCACCAGGTTCACTCATAATACTACCTCCTTAAGATCAAACTCCCGAAAATAACCATGCCGCATCCGTAGGGTTTATATTTTCTCCCCGGGTGGGGCTTTGCAGATCAGCCATCACCATAGGTATGCGAAGATGCTTGTCAAAAAGCTTGTCAAAGTAATTGCCGATCTCCTCCATCTCCACTGTAAACTCCAAAACCGTATCGGGACTGCACACTTTCTTTGCCACAGATATCATATTGGAAAGAAGCGCCATACACGCCTTATTATCACCACCCAGATACTCGACTCTCACTGTCTCTGACGGAAGCCTGTGAACTAAAAGCAGACCTATGACCTCCCCCTTTAGTATGCAAATACCGCTCAACTTTTCATCAAAGTAATTGCCGGGGATATTTCTGTTTAAAAGCTTATACAGCCTGTCATCATCCCGGCTGAAGGAGTCAATGGCAGCTTTTCTATCATCTGCTGTCACATTACTCAGTGATGTGGCAAAAGTCGCCATTTTTTTTAAGTTGTCATTAAGCTTTATGTCTGACACCCGAAGATATAGCTGTGGCGCATAGCCTCCCTCCATATCAAAATGCCAGTCACAAAGCATATTGTAATAAGCTGCGTACCATTTTTTATCAATGGGCACCTCCACGAGAACATTTTCATTCTCTAAAAGCTTGTTTTTCCAGAGAATGCTTCCAAAAAGTGTGGTGGCGATCCCTCGTCTCCTAAATGACTCCCTTACAAAGATCCACTTTATCCGAAGTATATAATCATCTCCCAAAAGATCCGTATCCACCGTGTATACTAAAGCACCCACCCCTGCTAAGCCGTCTCCGTCATACCGGATGGCGCCTATTGCCTGATATCTGCCTGTGCTGATGTCATCTATCAGATCCTCTGTGAGGACACCTATAAAACGATCTACATTGTCTTTTGTGATCCTGGTATTTAATATACCCACTTCACTTTCATACTCATTTATGAACTTCTGCGCTCTCTCGAGACACAACCTGCCAAATTCCGAGTAGGGATGAAAGGTCCTGGCTCCCATATACTGAATATAGAGCCGCCTCTCATAGAGGCTTTCTAAAAGCTTCCTCCCCTCTATCTCCGAATCGTAGTTCTCGTCGGAAAACTTCTTTTGCATGTGAAGCTCCAGAGCCTCTTCGATCCGGTCGTCAAGCTCTGTCATCTCCTCCTCAGTATTTAAAAGTCTCAAGTAAAAATATTCATTGATAGACATTTGATCAATCCCCTGGTATCCTTGCCATTGTCTGTATAATTTATAATACAGCGCTTCCGCTTTCCATAAGCACCCCGTAATAAGCCTTTTCGCCCTTCATGCCATTTAGTATCTTTTCGGCTATTTCAGCCACCTTTCTGCCATCCCTGCGTATGATGACCTTTGTATCCGGCATATATTTCTGCCCCGCATTGGTCACTGACAGTGCCAGCAGATATGGGATCTTTTTCCCAAACTGGCTTCCGAATCCCGCCAGGATCTCCGACATGATAGTATCCTTTCCATCATAGCGTAATAAAAATGCCCCCTCTATCCCATCTTCTGTGATGGACACACCGGATATATCACTATCATACCACTCCATGGGAGTGGCTTCAATGTCATAGTAGGGATTCAGATCCACTCTTTCCTTATACTCCTCCAGATAATACCGGAATTCTATGGGGGAAACCTGGGATAATGGACAGATCGTAGGCGGGATCTCTATCTTTTTAAAGCCGGGGATATTTGCCAGGTCCGAAAGCTTAAATTCCAGATTGATGCTCTCACTCTCTTTCATGTCAAAGCCGTAGGAGATGAGAAGATCCTTAAGCTTTGGATCAGTAGTCTCTGTTATGGTAAAGTCCGCACCAAGTCCCTGGCTTCTGAGTTTGTATTCATCCAAAAGGGCTTTCATGACTTCATCATCCCCGGACAGGTGATACAATACCCCCAGATTGCCTTCACCCTCATCAGCCCTGCGGATGGTGTATACCAAAGCTCCCACCGGGGTCTCCTCCTCCATGGCACCCACTGCAAAAAAACGCTGCCGGATGACGGCATCTATGACCCACTGAGGGGCTTCAGCCAAAAAATCCTTTGTACTTTCTGATGTTACATCAATAAATTTCATTTTCATCTCCAAAATCAAAGACCACTCTTTTTGACTCGTAGTTTACTGTAAGCTTATTGCCAAAGAGATCCTGCACCATTGCATCAGAGGCAGGATTTATGGTGGGGATACGGATGATCTTGTTATACTCACCATTTTTAATTAAAAGCCGTATCACATGGCGAAAGAGTTCCATCATAACAAACGGAGCCCTTTCAGCCCGAAGCCACGCTAAGATCAGTTCATCATCATCACCTTCCACTACGGCGATACAGCCACGATAGCTGCGGCGATCTTCGCTCATTACCACAAACACCAGATCCTTGCGAAGCTTTCCCTGCAGAAAGTAATCATGGAGCCCCGCTCCCTCATTAAAGAGCAGCTTCTGCTCTCCTGACTTAAGGCTCTCCCAGGATTCCGTCACTATCTTATGTCTGGGTTTGATCTGAAGCTTCGGGGACTCAAAGGCAGCCTTTGCGGATATCCGGTAATCCCTGCCCACGTCTATTATATCCATTCCAAGACCCTTGAAAAATGAGGTATACTTATCCTCTCCGGGGAGCTCTGCGTATGGAACGATAAACTCCGACAGCCCCGGCAGAAGCATGACCCGGGTCATGGCTTCGGATAAAAGGGTGGAGCCTATGCCGAACCTCCGAAACTCCTCCAACACATACAAAGATATGACCTCCGCAGTGGGGGGAGAGCACTTTACGGCAATTGCTCCAAGGGGCAGACCGTTATCCACCACTCCTATGGCAAAGGTGTCGCCTTTCCTCCCGGGTCCGGGAGTAAGCCTTTCTATGGCTTCTTCTGTAAATATGAGTTTAAACTGGGAAAAGAGACGGTTCCCTATGGTAACTGTGTTCATTCTATATACCTTCCAATTTATTATTTTATATAGTCTCTGTATTGATTGATCACAGACTTCAACGCTTCAGTGTACATTGCCTGATATTGATCTACAGGAGTACTTGGAAACGTATATTTGTTAAAATCCTCATCAACCCCCTTTTTTATGTATTTGATCTTAAGAAAACGCGTAAAGGTTATAAGAAGGTCAGACCTTGCATTATTCTCCTCTTGCTTCGCTTTCGGCAGGCTTTTAGCATATTTGTTTTTAAAAAGGCTGGAATTGTCGCTTTCGTCTATACCACTTAAGCAAAGGAGCCTGCTACTGTATTCTCCCAGTTTTTGAACATCAATTTCTGCTGTTTCAAGGTCAAATTTACCCTCAGCAAATGCCTTTAGATCTTTCGAATAATAGTTCCATGCTTCATCTAAGTGTTTTTGCAGCTCATCATGGTGAAATTTTATATCCTCCTCTTTATCGGAAAATATGGAGTCAACAAACTTCTTATTATACTTAAGATTTTCAGCATCCTCTTTAGTCTTTGGCACCTGCTTTCCATCCTTCATTTCATAATTAACCTCTTTTACAAAGACAGTAGCAGTTCTCTGATAAAATCCACGTATATGTTTGTATGGGCTTTTTGCAAGGCTTTCATCCGCACCATCCGGCATGGGATGGCTTTTGTTATACTCCTTACTCCTTCTTATTATCCTGTATGCCTCATAGGTCGCAAAGGGACAATGAGCCTTTGCATATTTGTCCTGAGCCTTTTGTACCAGGTCTTCTTCCATGCCATATTTGTCACCGTCGAGGAGCATTCCCTTATCTGTGACGGTCTTAAGCTGCTTACGTTTCAGATAGCTTAGTCCCTTTACTTTTTCTCTCAGTTCAGAAAGCTCCTGGGGTGGTTTCCCCATATTTTCATAGTATTTCATGATCTCATTTGTTTCGACTTCCTTTAATGCATCCTTTGCCTCCTGCAGGGTATCAAAGTCGTTATATACCACTCCCTCTTTTTTATGCTCAAGGGCTTTCTGCTCTGCAAATCTCCGGGCGGCAGCATTTTCCATATGAACTTCAGAATGAGCCTCCATAAAGGTTTTGCGAAGCTTCTTCTTTTCGGATTTTTTGCCTACAATATTGATGCTGGATTTGGAATTGAGACCTTTAAGCTTCTCGGGGTCTTTTTTCTGGTAATATTCCACAAGAGCATCATCCGAGGACATGACACTCTGACTCTCTTTAAACTCCTCCTGATTTTCATAATGCAGCCTGTAGCTTTCATCATCAAATTCCGAAAGATAATTCTGAGTCTGGGAAAGATGGTCAAGCATCTGCACCCCGTCAAAGACTTCCTGCTCCTTTTGGGTCTTTAATTGTTTCTCGTATCTTTCTACATTGGCTGTCGTCATTTTAATTAGATCCATACTGATATCCTCCCATCAATTCCGTAAAATCATTCAGAGTCCATCCCGAATACGCTACGCTCCATAGTTCTGAATATATCATACTA
>CAMOZG010000023.1 GCA_946630825.1 uncultured Lachnospiraceae bacterium | reverse complement strand
TGGTATAATCATGTTGTTGTTTTATCAGTTTATTTTGGAGGTTTTGGCATGCGTCATTTGATGAGCCCCATGGATTTTTCTGTAAGCGAGCTTTATGATCTGATGAATCTGGCAGATGACATACGTAATGATCGCAAAAAATATGCCAAGGCCTGTGAGGGCAGGACTCTGGCAACCTGCTTTTATGAACCCAGCACCAGGACCCGGCTTTCCTTTGAGGCAGCCATGCTGAATCTGGGAGGCAATGTGCTTGGCTTTTCCAGTGCGGATTCCAGCAGCGCTGCAAAGGGAGAAAGTGTGGCAGATACCATCCGGGTCATTTCCGGTTACGCGGACATCTGTGCCATGCGTCATCCCAAGGAGGGAGCTCCTCTGGTGGCATCCTCCCATTCCGACATTCCTGTGATAAATGCAGGAGACGGTGGCCATCAGCATCCCACCCAGACCCTTACGGATCTATATACCATCCGATCCTTAAGAGGGGAGATAGGCGGCATAACCATTGGACTCTGCGGTGATCTTAAATTCGGCAGGACAGTCCACTCGTTGATCAATGCACTGGTCAGGTATCCTGATATCAGATTTATACTCATATCGCCTCCTGAACTGGTGGTGCCCAGCTATATAAGAGATGATGTGCTTAAGGCAGGCAATATACCCTTTAAGGAAGTAAACAGCCTGGAGGATGCCATGCCGGAGCTTGATATACTTTATATGACCAGAGTCCAGAGAGAGCGTTTCTTCAACGAAGAAGATTATATCAGGATGAAGGATTTTTACATCCTGGATAAGGAAAAGATGGAACTGGCAAGAGAAAATATGCTGGTGCTCCATCCGCTGCCCAGAGTAAATGAGATCTCCGTGGAGGTGGATGACGATCCCAGAGCGGCTTATTTTACCCAGGCAAAAAATGGTGTGTTTATTCGTATGGCACTCATACTTACGCTTTTGGAACTGGTCGAAAACAGCGGTACATTTGATTAATCCCAAGTGAGGTGGATCATGCTTAATATATCTGGTATCAGAGAGGGTTATGTGCTGGATCACATTAAGGCCGGCATGAGCTTAAAGATCTATGACTATCTGAAGCTGGACGAGCTGGAGGAGGGCACTACTGCCATCATCATGAATGCCCGCTCCAACAAGATGGGGAAAAAGGACATCATAAAAGTGGAGTGTCCGGTGGATTCCATTGACCTGGATATTTTAGGGTATATAGATCACAATATCACCGTCAATATCATAAAGGATGACGAGATAGTGGAAAAGCGGGGGCTGTCACTTCCTTCTGAGATCAAAAATGTGATCCGCTGCAAAAATCCCAGGTGCATCACCTCCATAGAACAGGGGCTGCCTCAGATATTCTATCTGTCTGATGCTCAAAAAGAGGTGTATCGCTGCAAATATTGTGAAGAAAAGTATCGTGGAAAATAGACGAGATGTATGATAAGATTAGAGGAGAAGCAAAAGCAAGGGGGACTAATATGGAAAATCTTACAAACGAACAGCGTGACATTTTGGGGGAGATCGCCAATATCAGTATGGGCAATGCAGCTACAACATTAAGCCTGATGCTGAATCAGAAGGTGGATATTACCACTCCCAATGTTTCCATTATAAGCAGAGCCAGAGCTTTAGATGATTATGAAAATACCTGTGTATTTGTTCAGATCCATTATGTTAAGGGGCTTTCGGGGAATAACGTTCTTATCCTTAAGGAGCCGGATGTACTTTGCATGACAGATCTGATGATGGGCGGTGCAGGCAATAAGGAGGGAGATATTACCGATATCCATCTGTCGGCAGCTTCAGAGGCTATGAATCAGATGATGGGTACATCAGCTACTTCCATGGCTACCATGCTTGGCATTCCGGTGGATATTTCCACACCGGATGTTAATCGTATAGATGTGGAATCAGTCAAGCTTTTTGAGCGTATGTTTGAGGACCCTGAGGATAAATTCCTTAAGGTATCCTTCAGACTGGAGGTAGGTACACTTATTGATTCCACCATGGTTCAGCTTTATCCTCTTCTTTTTGCCATAGATATGGTTAAAAAGTTTGAGAGAAACCAGGAATAAGATGGCAGTTTATGAGATCAAGCCGGGAGAGAGTGTTCATAAGGCCGGCGATTTAGTTGACACCATTGACATTGTGGTCAAGGGCAATGTGAGTATGACTCTTCAGGGAACCACGGAAAGTGTCACATTGGGTGTCGGAAGTATTATAGGAGTATTTGAGACGCCGGGGGGGAATCACAGGTTTACTTATACCTCTTCCTCCGGTGCGTCTGTTTTTTCGTATCCATTTAATCAAATGGATGATATATCAAAGGTCATTGCAGCTAATTCCAAGATAGCCCCTACCATAACCAGTGCGGTGGTGGCAGAGGCAAATCATCTCAGAGATTTTTCCGGTGCATATTCAAAAAGTGCCTTTGAAGCCTATGAAAGGATCCGTCAGGAGCAAAAGGAGATGCAAAAGCTTTCGGCTTCTGTAGGGAGAGATATGCCTCTTTACAGCAACCTGTCATCCTTGGAGCTTCCCGAGGAGGGAGATGTGATCGAAAGCTGGAGGGAAAATTTCGCCAAGGCATTTTTAACCTATGACGCACATCTTAAAAAAGATATGTATGTGCTGGGGGTGGATATGTGCATTGGTGTCATATATACCGCCATAGATTATATGCACCGAATAGCAGTGCTCATAGATCACACCACCAGGTATCACAGATATCTACATGAGGAGACCATTGATTTTCACTCAGGTCTGGAGGCGCTTCGGATCGAGGCGAGAGAGCAGACCAGACAGCTCACAGGTGGAGACGAGGGTGCTATTCCTGAGATGCATGATGTGTTGGGAGTGATCCTTAATTACAGCATGTGTGATGAAGCGATCAAAAAAAATATGCGGGATGCCGTGGAGGCATACGTGGGCTGCAAGGACAGAGGGGCTACGGATGAGGATACCAGACGTATCCGAAGAAAGTTAGTGGATCCCTTCTTCAAGGTCTATGAGGCATGTTTGTTCAGAAGCTTCGAGGAGCCTACCAGACCACCGGTGGAGGTGGGGATGTTTTTGCGCTTCTGCTATATGGACGAGCGCATAGTCACCCAGGAGGATTTTGAACAGCTATACCGTATCTATGTTAATTACGTGCCGGATCCCTACGGCAGGGTGGTCACCATAGAGGAGTGGCTTAGAAAGATCTACGACGGAAAGGTCATGCCCTCCAAAAATGAATTTGACCTGGATTACCCTTCCTATCTCAAAGAAGAGGTGCGCCAGGGAGGGATGACAGAAGTCCAGGCAGAGAGACTTTTGGCGGATTTTGATGAGCGAACCAGATTTGAGATCAGGAATCTCTTTGCCAGCGGAAACCGTATGACCTTTGGGCGGATATCCGTATATGAGCCCCTGTTTGACTCGGGAAATCAGATGATGCCCCTGGATAAATGCTATATATCCGCTGAAAGGGTGGATGAAGAACTGGCATCAATAAGAGAATATGATCACAGGATATTCTACCGCGAGGAGATATGCAAATATGATGATGAGGCTCCTCCCATTACCATTCACAAGGAGTTCCTCCCCTATGTGATCCTGCTTCCAAATATAGGATCCAGGACGGTACTGTGGCAGGAGATCGAGGGGAAAAAACGCACCACACCGGGGCGTATGCTGGTACCCATATTCTGCTTAGAGGACTTTTCCTTATCCATGGCAAGACTCTGCGGAGAGTTCAGATGGGAGATGTGCAAGACGGAGCAGGGAGTACACTGGAACGATCTTTCGGATCCTTCCCTTACTGCCGAGTACAGCGATTATCTCCAGTATTACCGCAAGAATTCCTCCCTGTCACAGGAGCACAGGGAAAAGGTGAAAAAAGCCCTGCAAAAGGCGGGCAACAACTACAGAAGGGTCTTTGTGGCAGACTATGTGCTGTATATTTTGTACGAAGCAAAAGGCGTTATGCGCCTTAACAAGGTTGCCCGGGATATCATATACAGGTACTGTCCTTTTGCTTTGGATCACTCAGACGGGATCACGGTAAATGCCCAGTACGCACAGCTTTTGGAGAGACATAAGAATCATATCAATCAGGGGGCGAGACCTCTTATGAACCTGATCAAAAAGCGGGAAGCCGGGGAGTTGTATGTGCCCCAGGAGCTGTATGATGAGGTTAAGTATCTTTCCAAATGATGTGAGGTATGGTATGGGACGCATTTATTTGATAGGATTTATGGGCACCGGCAAAAGCACAGTTGGAAGAGAGCTTGAGGCAAGGCTGGGCTATGAGCTTATAGATACGGACGAGATGATAGTCAGCCGGGATGGCAGGGACATTCCGGCTATTTTTAATATCTCCGGTGAAAGCTATTTCAGAAAGTTAGAGAGTGAGGTCATAGCAGATATTGCAGAGAAAGAGGGAAATTACGTGGTTTCCTGCGGCGGAGGGGTGGTCCTTTCCGAAGCCAATACAAAGCTTATGAGATCCTCCGGCAGGGTCATATGGCTTTTGGCTTCCCCGAAGGAAATATTAAGGCGGCTTGAAAATGACAGCGGGCGGCCTCTTTTACAAGGGAAAAAGACCCTTTCGGATATAGAGGCAATGATGGAGAGCCGGTATGAGGCATACAAAAAAGCAGCCCATGGTACGGTGGATACAGATGGAGCGGATGTGTCGGAGATAGCATCCCGGATAATTGACATGATGGGAGGAGACTGAAAACCTATGCGTGTGATGCTAACTGTGGCATATGATGGGACGGCTTATGTGGGATGGCAGATCCAGCATAACGGCCTTGCAATCCAGCAGGTCCTGGATGATGCACTTTCGGAGTTTTTTAAGCAGCCCATCCACTGTCAGGGGGCAAGCCGCACTGATGCAGGGGTTCACGCCTTGGGCAATGTGGCTGTGTTTGATGTGGATACGCGGATGCCGGCTGAAAAGATAGCATTTGGGATAAATAAATCCCTTCCTGATGATATAGTGGTGGTGGATTCCAAAAGGGTGGGGGATGACTTTCATCCCAGATACGGCGCCAAGGAAAAAACCTATGTTTACAGGATCCAGAATGACGAGTTTTGTGATCCCACCAGACGGCTCTATACCTACCACTACAGATACCCCTTGGATGAGGGGCTTATGAAAAGAGCGGCAGGATGTCTGGTAGGTGAGCATGATTTCACCAGCTTTTCATCCATCCATGCCCAGACAAAGACATTTGTCCGCACCATATACGAGCTTTCGGTGGAAAGAGTTGCGGATGAGGTGCAGATAGAGATCACAGGAAATGGTTTTTTATACAATATGGTGCGCATCATATCCGGCACCCTGATCCAGATAGGGGCAGGTATGCTTAAGCCGGAGGACATGCGCAGGATACTAATGGCAAAGAATAGGGGTGAGGCAGGACCTACTGCACCACCTCAGGGACTTACACTGGTCAGGATCTTATACGATAAGGAGGATTGAGATGGCACCCATAATTACTATCAGCAGGGAATTTGGAAGCGGTGGACACAGCATAGGGGAAAAGGTAGCCGAAAAGCTGGGGATACCCTTTTACGACGGAGAGATCGTCCGCAGAGTGGCAGAGGAAAGCGGCTATGCCAAGGATCTGATCGAAGAACAGGGAGAGCACACAAGCATGGGAAACCGCTGGTTTGATATTTCCACAGCCTCGGCAATGTATTTCCAGAGCCCCCAGGATGAGATATTTTTAGCCCAGAGAAAGGTTATTTTGGACTGTGCGGCATCTGGTCCCTGTGTGATAGTGGGGCGCTGCTCTGACTATATTTTAAAGAGCGAGGAGATCCGTGCCTTAAATGTGCTTATCCATGCGGATATGGAGCACCGTATCAGCCGGATCATAGAGCGCTACGGTGAGCTTAAGGAGATAAGTGCCAAAAAGAGGATCGCCAAAAAGGACAAGCAGCGCAGGACCTACTACAGATATTACACAGACCAGCACTGGGGCAACTATGAAAACTACGATCTGGCACTGGACAGCGGGACTCTGGGAGAGGATACCTGCGTGCACATGATATGCGAGCTGGCAGAGAGATTTTAATGGAAAAAGATCTGCTGATATGCAATATGTCCGGTGTATATGAGAGGATGTACCCGGTTGAACCTAAGATCAACATGACGGACATATCGGGGACTAACTGCTATTGTGATGATGAAGCCCAAAAGCAGATAAGAAAAAGGCTATTAGAGGCAGCTTTGCATCCACCCATCCGGCTTTTGGATTCCGGCAACTATCATTATCTGTCATATATTTTCATGGAAATGATAGAGGAGCCTTTTTCCCTGATTCTGATAGACAATCACCCGGACACCCAGGCTCCCGGCTTCGGGGATATACTCTCCTGTGGAGGCTGGGTCAGATACGGACTTGAAAAGCTTGGGCTTTTAAAGGAAGTATATCTGGTGGGGATGTCAGAGGCTCATAAAAAAGAAGCCCTGCCCATGGAAGATGGGGTAAGGTTTATTGATGCCAAGGATATAATGAAAGAAAAGCTCACAAAGTATCCGGTCTATCTGTCCATTGACAAGGATGTGCTGTCGGTGGAGTATGCAGCCACCGACTGGGATCAGGGGGATATGACAATGGATGAGCTTTCGGATCTGGTCTCGGCAATAGCCTCCTCATATACCCTTTTGGGAGTGGATATATGCGGAGAGAAAAAAGACGAAGCCACTTCTTTGGATATTGAAAAAAATCTCATGGCAAACACTAATATAATAAGAGCCCTGAGCCGATAACATAAATGGAGGAGTATCCTCCGCGTGCAAATGGAGTTGCAGGATCAGGCTATAGAGGGATCTATGGTCGACTTTCAGGGAAGGAAGGTGGAAAAATGTCAGTATCCGGTATCAACAACAGCGCCATGGCAGGCTATGCCACAGAGGCAGCCAGATCTGCCGGCTCTTCAGGCGCAGCAAAATCCGAAAAAAGCGAAGAGACAAAAAAGACCTACACCGGCGGCAGGACCGTAGGCAAGCCCCAGCTTTCCGAAAAGGCTGCAAAATACTATGAGCAGCTTAAGGAAAAGTACGGTGATATGGAGTTTGTCTTAGTAAGCAAGGATCGGATGGAGGAGGTCAAAAAGAATGCTGCCGCATATGGCAGTGCCAACAAGACGGTGGTCCTCATTGATGACGAAAAGATCGAGCGCATGGCAAATGATGAGGAGTACCGCAAAAAGTACGAGGGACTTATAGAAAAGGGCAGACAGCAGATGAAGTCCATGGCAGAAAAGCTTGGACCCAATGAGTCTGTCAAGGGCTTTGGCATGCAGGTCAATGACGACGGCACCCTGTCCTATTTTGCGGCTATGGAAAAAAGCAGCAAAGCCATGAATGAGAAGCTTGCTGAAAAGAGAGCCGAGAAAAAGGCTGAAGCTAAGGCTGCCGATAAAAAAGCCCAAAAGGAGAGGGCGCTTGAAAGGTTGCAGGAAAAAAGATCCGAAAAGCCTAACTTTGATCCCGACTCTGTAGAGACCGTGTCGGCGGATTCTGTGGAGGCACTTTTGGACAAGATCTCAGAGCTGGATTTTTCAAAAAGAGCAGACTCGATTCTGACTGAATCCGAAAAGCAGGTGGGGTCATCCATAGACTATAAGGGATAGATAAATTCCCTCTATAACTATTGCATCCATACGGGGTTATGTGGTACTATCTGCATAACCCTGTTTATGTTTTACGGTATCCGCAGGGGAATAGTTACACGGATTTTTAAGGAGGGATTGATATGGCAGCGACTGTATTGACCAGCGATAATTTTGAGGCTGAGGTTTTAAAGGCTGACAAGCCGGTTTTGGTAGATTTCTGGGCTACATGGTGTGGACCCTGTCAGAAGCAGGGACCTATAGTTGAGGCTCTTTCTGAGGAGCAGGACGAGATCAAGGTATGCAAGCTGGATGTGGATGAGGCATCTGATGTGGCAGAGAAGTTCAATATTATGTCCATCCCCACAGTTATTGCTTTTAAGGACGGTGAGGTCTTGAACAAGTCTGTGGGACTTCAGAGCAAGGAGAGCCTGCTGGCACTTTTTAATTAATGGGATATTCCCCGATTCAAGGGGATGATTTGATCAGGAGATTTTATGGCAGAGCTTTCAGGTTTCGTGGATCACATAATCTATCGCAACCAGGAAAATGCATATAGTGTTCTTTTGCTGATACCTGAGGGTACAGTGGAGGATGAGGATTTATCCGGTGCGGATGGCATCACCTGCACCGGTATTTTTCCGTCTGTTTCACCGGGACTGTCTTTGACTATGACCGGTGATTTTGTTGACCATAAAAGCTATGGCAGACAGTTTTTGATGAAGACCTACAGGGAGATCATGCCCCAGGGCAGGGAGGCAGTCAAAAGGTATCTGGGATCCGGGGCGGTCCGGGGCATAGGCGAAGCTTTGGCAGGACGGATAGTAAAAAAATTCGGAGCCGACACCCTGAGGGTCATTGAAGAGGAGCCGGAGCGCCTTTCCGAGGTAAAGGGCATATCCCCACAAAAAGCAAGGGATATAGCGGATCAGGTCAATGACAAAAAAGAGCTTCGGGATGTGATGATATTTTTAGGGGGCTACGGCATCAGCATGAGCCTGGCTCTTCGGATCTATCAGGAATACGGTCCAAAGACCTATGAGATCATAAAAAGCAATCCCTATAAAATGGCGGAGGATATTCCCAGAGTTGGCTTTCGTACTGCTGATGACATAGCCTCTAAAGTAGGGATCAGAACAGATTCCGAGTACAGGGTGGAGTGCGGGATACTCTATGCCCTTTCCGAGGCTGCGGCATATGGTCATACCTGCCTGCCCATGGAGGAGCTTATTTTTGAATCCATAAATCTCCTGTCTGTTCTTAGGGAAGATGTGGAAAACGGCATCAGAAACCTTCTTATAAGCAACAGGCTGGTGGAAAGATCCGGCTTTTTATATCTGATATCTTATTACAGGATGGAGGAGCGGGCTGCCGCCATTCTTTTGGGACTCTCACAGCCCTTTGACATATCTCTTGCTGCGGTGGAAACGGTAATTTCTGATGTGGAAAAACAGGAAGACATCACCTTAGACGAGGTGCAGCGGGAGGCTGTGATCTGCGGGGCAAAAAACGGTGTGAGCATACTGACGGGAGGACCGGGTACGGGAAAGACCACCACCATCAGGGCTATGATACTTTTCTTTGAAAGCCAGGGTCTTGGGGTGGAGCTTGCGGCACCCACCGGACGTGCCGCCAAAAGGATGTCAGAGGCTACAGACCGCCCTGCCCGTACCATACACAGACTGCTTGAGGTTCGGGCAGCAGGCATGGACGGGGATAATATAAATACAGCCGGGAGCATGTTTGACAGGAATGAGGACAATCCTATAGAGGCGGATGTGATCATAATAGATGAGATGTCCATGGTGGATATTTTTCTTATGTATTCCCTGTTAAAAGCCATCCCCCAGGGCTGCAGGCTCATTATGGTGGGGGATGAAAACCAGCTTCCCAGTGTGGGTCCCGGGAATGTGCTTTCCGATATGATCAGATCGGGGGCTTTTTCGACCATTACCCTAAAGCGCATATTCAGACAGGTAAATACCAGCGACATAGTCTTGGCGGCTCACAGGATACAGGCAGGAGAGATCCCGCCTTTGGACAACGACTCAAAGGAGTTTTTTATCATTAAAAGAAACGGTGCCGAACAGATCATAGGAGTTACAAAGGAACTTGTGGAGAAAAAGCTGCCTCCCTACGTGGGGGCTTCTTCTTATGATATCCAGGTTCTTACCCCTACCAGAAAGGGACTGGTGGGAGTAGGCAGACTTAATTCCATATTGCAGCAGCATCTCAATCCTCCCACAAAGGATAAAGCCGAGTACACCTACGGCGAGGTGATCTTCAGGGAGGGAGATAAGGTCATGCAGATAAAAAATGACTATCAGCTTGAGTGGGAGATCACCGGGAAATACGGGATAGTGGTTGACTCAGGCACCGGAGTTTTTAACGGTGATATAGGAATTATAAAAAGGGTGGACAATGAGGGGCAGAGGCTTACGGTGGAATATGAGGATCAGAAAAAAGTGGTCTATCCTTTTAAAAACGTAGATGAGCTGGAACACGCCTACGCCGTGACGATCCATAAATCCCAGGGAAGCGAGTATCCGGCGGTGGTGATACCACTTTTGCCGGGAGCTAAAGCCCTGATGAACCGGAATCTGATCTACACCGCCATAACCCGGGCAAAAAGCTGCGTGGTGCTGGTGGGCGATCCCGGGGTATTTGTGGACATGATAAGGACTACCGATCAGACGAGGAGGTATTCCACTTTATATGACCGTATTGCTGAAAGGATTTAGGAAAGGTAAGTCCCATCTTTTCCGCAAGGGTCTTGTTATAGAGTTTGATGCCTGCAGAGGTATTAACTTCCACCGGCATCCTGGCAGGATCCTTGCCGTGACCTAAGATCTGGGCTGCCTGCTGACCTGCTTTGTAGCCTATCTCATAGTAGTCGGGGCATAAAGCCGCCAGGGTGTTTTTGCCGATCCTCACATCCCCTCCGACAGTGGGGATGCCATAGGCGGCTGCGATCTTTGATATCTTTTTGGAATCTTTATATAGGAGAGAATCTGCCGGGATGTATATGGCATCACATTTTTTGCAGATACTCTTAAGCTTCTTTTTACTCACATCCCCAAGCTGGTATTGGATATGATCGACACCTGCCTCCTGCAGATATGACTGCATGATGCGGCTTTGTGCTATGGAGTGGCGATCATCCCTGCTGTATATGATGGCAAGGGTGTCTATATCCGGGGTGACCTCAAGTATTAAAGCGAGCTGATCCGGGATCACGGGCATACCGGTGATGCCGGTGATATTTCTGCCTGTGTTCAGACTTTGATCTGTGGATTCCATGCCAATGGTATCAAGTATATCTATGACATCAGTGGTGATAATGGGTATATCCTCCGTAGCGGCGGCGGTGTCGCGAAGGGCATCCTCACCTATGGTAAGGATCAGGTCACTGCCGGAACGTATAAAGGACCCGGCAATGGAGATGCCGCTTTTTTCTTCGGTAATATACTCCCGTGTATATGTGATGGAATCTTCGGAAAGCTCATCCGAAAGAGCCTTGGAAAAGCCCTCCATTATGGCATCCTCGTATTCATCATTATTACTGTGACATACACCTATCTGCCACATCTGTCCCTGGGCTTTTGACTCATTAGCCGTGTCATTTTTCCCACATCCCGTAAGCTGCAGCAAAAGGGCGGATATCAGCACCAAAAGGGGTAATTTTTTTATAAATGACTTCATATATGATATCCTCTCAAAAAATGGATTCCTGTGGCATCCGACCTTTGATATGGTAACATAACTGTTTTATTTGGTCAAAGAAAAGAGGAAAAGGGGGTGAAAAAGGGGGGATTTGTGGTATAATGTCAAGCGACGGCAAAAAATAATCGGAAAATACGGGGAGAAAGTGCGATGGGATTCGATTATTTTATTTTCTATACTGAAGCAAGCCTGGTTTGTGTGGTCATACTGTCAATCATTCTGATCAATGACAGGGTGTATAATACAAAGCAGGAAAAACAGGTCTGGTTCAGCCGTGAGACAATAGCCTTTATTGTTTATTTCACTTCCGACGCTTTTTGGGCAGCCATGTTAAGCGGGCTGTTTCATACGGCGAGACCTCTGGTGGTATTCATTAATTTCCTCAATTATGTGGTGCTGGGACTGATGGGCTATGGACTTTTTATGTTCATAGGTGTGTCGGGAAATAAATCCTTCCTTAAGGGGAAAAAGGTCAGGTTTTTGTATTTCCTTCCGGTGATATTGTCGGCACTTGTTATATCCATTGCATATGTGAGAGCCCCTTTATTCTGGATCGACGAGAATAACAAGCTTAATTTCCTGTACTATCCCATGATGATCGTGGTGCCCTTTTTCTACCTGCTGGCTGGATTTATTCTTTCGGTAAAATACGCTGTGACCTCCAAACACAGGGAAGAAAAGAAGCATTTTCTGATCATGGGGAGCATACCCTTTGGAGTTATGGCATTCGGAATGGTGCAGGTGGTCGGTCTCAATGCCCCTACCTTCTGCTTTGGATGTACCATCATGTGGCTTTTGTTTTACATCCAGAACATGCAGAATCTCATATCGGTGGACGATCTGACCCGCCTTAACAACCGGGGTCAGATAAACCGTTTCATGGCTCAGGTGCACTACACCGAAGGCTCAAAGATCCTTATTATGATGATGGATATCAACAGATTTAAGGGGATAAATGACCAGTACGGTCATGCGGAGGGAGACCGTGCCCTTGTGACCATGGCGGAGGCGCTGAGGCAGGCTTTTTCCCACATAAAGGCATCTGTATTTTTAGGCAGATACGGCGGGGATGAGTTTACTGTCATCATCCAGAACCAGGAGGAGGAATACAAGCCGGATGAGCTGTCAAAGCTTTTGCGGGACACTCTTCGAGAAAAGAAAAATGAGAAAAATCTTCCCTATGATCTGGATGTGAGTATAGGCTATGACGAGATAATTGATGAAAAGGACACTGTCCGGGAGTGCATGAAGCGGGCGGACAGGATGCTTTATCGTGACAAGCAGAGGAACTTTAGAGGCAGTATTTGAAAATCGGTATACTATGGGCAGGATGTAGAAACTATTTGCGTTTACAGGGAAAAAAGTATAAGATATTACCATGTATAAAATAATTATAGACAGTTGTGGGGAGTTATTCCCATACATGAAAAATGATGAGCATTTTGTCAGTGTACCTCTTACCATAGAGGTGGACGGGTATCACATTGTGGATGACGAGACCTTTGACCAGAGGGATTTTTTAGATCGGGCTAAAAAAAGCCAGAATGTGCCCCGGTCGGCATGTCCGTCACCCCATACTTATATGGAGAGTATGTCGGGGGCAGAGCGGATCTATATGATTACTTTGTCCGCAGAGCTTTCCGGTTCCTATAACAGTGCAGTTCTGGCGGCAAATCTTTTTGAGGAGGAGTCTCCCGAAGTGCAGGTGCATGTTTTTAATTCCAAATCCGCATCCATAGGTCAGACTCTTATAGGTGATTTCATCCATAAGCTGGAGCAGCAGGGAGTACCCTTTGACGAGGTGGTCAAAAGGACCGACGAATATATAGAGTCCCAGCATACCTATTTTGTATTGGAAAGTCTGGATACTCTTAAAAAGGCGGGACGTCTGTCGGGGATCAAATCCTTCATAGCCTCCACCCTTAATATCAAGCCTGTTATGGGTTCCACACCCATAGGAAGTATCCAGCAGCTTGATAAAGGCAGGGGAATGAAAAAGGCATTGGAAAAGATGGTTGACTGCATGGTTTCCGACACTGTAGATACCATAGGAAAAGTTTTGGCAATTTCCCACTGCAACTGCCCTGATACCGCAGCCATGCTTAAGTCCATGGTGGAAGCGGAGGGAGAATTCATGGACATAGAGGTGGTGGATACCAGAGGCATAAGCTCACTGTATGCCGGTGACGGCGGCGTGATCATGGTGGTGTAGGATGGACTACAGCGACGTGATCTCCCATATTATGGGACGCAGGCGATTTGGCAACAGACCCGGGGTGGAGATATCCGGGGAGCTTTTAGATAAGCTTAACCATCCTGAGCAGGGGCTTAGGATCATACATGTGGCAGGAACCAATGGCAAGGGCTCGGTGGCAAATATTATTGCACGCACACTTAGCATGGCCGGGTACAGGACGGGGCTTTTTACATCCCCCCACCTGATTGACTACCGGGAGAGAATACAGATAGATGGAGAAGAGATATCGGGGGAAGAGGTGATCAGCCTGTATGAGCAGATAGATGCTCTCGGGGGATCGCCTACCATGTTTGATATCTCTTTTATTATGGCTATGCTGTATTTTAAAAATTCAGGCTGCGACTACTGCGTTATTGAGACAGGACTTGGAGGCAGACTTGATTCCACCAATGCCATAAAAAATGAGGACAAGATCTGCGTTATCACCTCCATTGGTCTGGATCACACCGGACAACTTGGAGAGACCCTGACTGAAATAGCAGGAGAAAAAGCCGGTATCATATGGCAAAAAAACCGGGTGGTCATAGGCACCATGGCGGAGGAAGCAAGAGCGGTCATCACTGATCACTGCAGAAAAGTCGGAGCCGGGACGGTGGTGTACGCCGGGGTACCGGAGGAAGAGACTTTCTTTAAAAAGAATTATATGACTGCGGCATGCGCCCTTGAAATGCTTGGGATCTCAAAAGAAGCCTTTGCAAAATACTACGGTGACGGCAGGGACTACCGGGTGATGGGCAGGATGCAGACCATAGGAGATGAGAAAAAGCTCATTGTTGACGGAGCCCACAATCCCCAGGCAATGGAGGAGCTTATAAAGGTTTTAAAAGAGAAAGATCCCAAAAAAAAGTTTACATTTATAACAGGCGGACTTTCGGGACATGATATACATGGAGTGCTGAAAAAAATGGTTCCCCACGCCAAGCGTATCTATGCGGTGGGAATTGATGATGAAAGGGCACTGTCGGCACAGGAGGTCTCCGAGGCGGCAAAAAGCCTGGGAGCAGATGTAAAAGCTATTG
Source organism: uncultured Lachnospiraceae bacterium (assembly GCA_946630825.1). Taxonomy (GTDB): domain Bacteria; phylum Bacillota; class Clostridia; order Lachnospirales; family Lachnospiraceae; genus JAILEN01. The sequence goes on along the minus strand of CAMOZG010000023.1, from coordinate 4,013 downwards.
GGTCTGTGCAGGAGGCTGTGAAGCTGGCTTTAGATGAGAATGGTTCGGATGATCCGGTGGTGGCATGCGGTTCATTTTATCTGGCAGGAGAGATTTTAGATGGTTTTTCGTTCAAGGCGTGAAGCACTTTTGGTTTTGGGACTGACAGAGAGTGCTGACATGGCTGCCGTCAAATCGGCATATAAAAATCTGGTTAAAAAATATCATCCTGATGTGAGATCTGATGCGGCATCAGCCGGGCAGTATAGAGCCGTTTCGGATGCCTATGAGTATCTGATGGGATCCTTCATGTCGGAGGATCAGGCTGTGTGGGCGGCTTCCGGCAGTGGGATGCAGAATGCGGGACACAGGATATTCGGTACCAATGAAGAGCTCAGCCGCATGGCTGACAGGATGCACTCCAGACAGGAACGTGCCAGAACTGAGATGAAGCTGGATGCACAAAAGAAGGATCGTGCCAGGGAGCTTTCCAAAAAGTCTAAAGAGGCAAAGGCGAAGAGGATCTATGATGAGACCATGGAAAAGATACACACGGAGCGGGCGGCACAGGTAATGGCACAGATCATTGAGGCATATCTGCAGGGCAAGGGCACATCAGAAAGTTGAGATAGCAGGATAGATGGCATATAAAAAAGCGGTATTTTTTGACATAGACGGAACCATATGGGATGTAAAAAACCAGATCCCCAAAAGCACAGTTCTGGCGATCAAAAAGCTTAGGGACAATGGGCATCTGGCGTTTTTGAACAGTGGTCGGTGCAGATCCTACATATTTGCCGAGCATCTTTTGGACATTGGTTTTGATGGGATAGTATCGGGCTGCGGCACCATGGTGGAGATAAATGGACTTACCAGATTTTATCACAGGATCCCCCGGGACCTTGCGGTAAATACAGTGGAGACTGTCCGTTCATACGGCTTCAAACCTATTTTAGAGGGCAGGTATAACCTCTATATGGACAGTGAATTTGACGGAGACCGTTTTGGGGAAAAATTAAAAAACGAAATGGGGGAGAGGATACTTCCCATAAACAGAGGCTGGGGCGAGTGGGAGATATCCAAACTTTCCTGTGCCACAGAGGGATGTGATGTGTATGCCTGTGAAAAGGAAATTTCGGATGAATACGATTTTATGATCCATTCACCTGCCGTGGTGGAGATAGTTCCAAAGGGTTTTAACAAGGGCACGGGGATCGAAAAGGTATGTGAGCTTTTGGATCTTCCAATAGAGGATACCCTTGCCTTTGGAGACAGCGTAAATGATCTGGATATGCTGGATGTGGCAGGACTTGGAGTGGTTATGGGAAGCGGCAGTGACGAAGCCAAGGCTCATGCCGACTATGTCACCGGTGGGCTTGGTGAGGACGGAATAGCCCAGGGACTTTTGCATTTTGACCTGATATAGAAACAGGAGATTATAACATGAGCTTTCATTTTTTTGCGGCGATATCCCGCATGAAATATATTAACAGATGGGCACTGATGAGAAACTCCAGAGAGGAAAATCTCTCGGAGCATTCCATGGAGGTGGCAATGATAGCCCATGCCCTTTGCGTGATAGGCAATACCAGATTCGGGAAGAATCTAAATCCCGACAGGGCGGCAGTGGTGGGTATCTACCATGATGCTTCCGAGATCATTACCGGAGATATGCCCACCCCCGTAAAGTATTACAGTGAGGACATCAGGGATGCCTATAAAAAAGTGGAGGCTGTGGCGGAGTATAAGCTTTTAAATAAGCTGCCCTCGGATATGAGGGAGGCTTACGAGGAAGTGTTTTTTTCCGGGGATGACCCTGAGGACAAGTACATGAGACGGCTGGTAAAGGCGGCAGACAAGCTTTCGGCTCTTATAAAGTGTATCGAAGAGGAAAAGTCGGGCAACACGGAATTTAGAAAGGCAAAGGAGAGTACCGAGAGGACTCTTGGCAATATGAAGGAGGAACTTCCCGAGGTGGCGGTGTTTATGGATGAGTTTCTGCCGCCCTACGGTAAGACATTGGACGAGCTCAGTTAGGAGGGAATATGGGTGGTTTTTTTGCATCATGTTTAAAAGAAGACTGTGTATTTGATCTGTTTTTCGGGACGGATTATCACTCCCATTTGGGAACCAGGAGAGCGGGAATGGCTGTTTTTGGCAAGGATGGCTTTAACAGAGCCATTCATAATATTGAAAACAGTCCTTTTCGGACGAAGTTTGACCGGGATGTGGAAGAGATGGAGGGCAACATGGGTATCGGCGCCATCAGCGATTATGAGCCCCAGCCTCTTATAATCAGATCCCATCACGGAACCTTTGCCCTGGTGACGGTGGGCAGGATCAACAATTTAAACGAGCTTGTGGATAAGCTTTTGGATCGTCCCGGGAATCAGTTTCAGGAGATGAGCGGCGGCGATATAAATGCCACGGAGCTGGTGGCGGCGCTCATCAATGAAGAGGATAATATTTTAGCGGGCATCAGACATGCCCAGGATGTGATCGACGGCTCCATGACCATGCTGCTTCTGACTCCAAAGGGAATATATCTGGCAAGGGATAAATACGGCCGCACCCCTCTTGTAATAGGAAAAAAGGAGACCGGTTTCTGCGCCAGCTTTGAGGCTTTTGCCTATCTTAATCTGGGCTATGAGGATTACAGGGAGTTGGGACCGGGAGAGATCGCCGTTATGACTCCCGAAGGTGTGACGACCCTTGGCGAACCCGGAAACCGTATGAAGATATGTACCTTTTTGTGGGTTTACTACGGCTATCCCGCATCCTCCTATGAGGGGGTTTCTGTAGAGGGTATGCGTACCAGATGCGGCAGTCTTTTGGCACGCAGGGATAAAATGAGCCGTGATGATATAGATGCGGTGGCAGGAGTGCCGGATTCCGGGACAGCTCATGCTGTGGGTTATGCAAACGAGTCCGGGATACCTTTTTCCAGACCCTTTATCAAATACACTCCCACCTGGCCCAGATCCTTTATGCCTACCATGCAGACAAAAAGGGATCTTATCGCCAAGATGAAGCTGATCCCGGTGCATGAGCTTATTGACCATAAAAAGCTGCTTTTGATAGATGACTCCATTGTACGTGGGACACAGCTCAGGGAGACGACGGAGTTTTTGTATCACAGCGGAGCCAAGGAGGTCCATGTAAGACCTGCCTGTCCGCCGATTATGTTTGGTTGTAAATATATTAATTTCTCCCGTTCCACTTCCGAGATGGAGCTTATTGCCCGGAGGATAATCGCCCGTGAGGAGGGCGAAGAGGTGGAGCGCAGTGTGCTTACCGACTATGCCAACCCTGATTCTGACAGATACAGGGTAATGCTGGATGGCATATGCAAAGAAATGGGATTTACCTCCCTCCGGTTCAACAGATTGGACGATATGCTTGAAGCGGTTGGGATCGACAGGGAAAAGCTGTGTACCTACTGCTGGAACGGCGAAGAATAGGCAGGACTTTTTCGGGGATTTTTCGGGAGCAGATTCACCCTTGAAATTTTTACTGATATTGGTTATACTATAGGTCGGTTTTTTACAAGAATACTATTTATTTGGAGAGTGTTATGAGTCAGGCAAAGGTTGATTATCGCAAGGAACAGAAAAAGAATATTAAAAAGACAGTACGCACCAGAAAGATCACTACTGCCATACGCGCATCCGTATTGGGTGTGGTTTTGGTGGCAGCAGTGGCATGGCTGGGTTATTCAGGCGTATCCAAATATATGACATACAGGGAAGAAAATGCCAAGACCACTACCACGGCAGTGGATCTTACGGCTATAAGTGACTATCTTACATCCGTAAGTGCAGCCCAGTGATGGCTCCTGTGACATTTTGCGTTGACCCCTGCAGGGCTGATTTTAGCTGTGGTTTTTGCAGGGTCACAATATTTAAAAAAAGTGCTTGACAACAGGTGGTGCTTTTGATAAGATATCACTTGTCGCAAGCGAGAGCTGATGACAAATCAGATGCGATAGTGGCGTAGTTGGTAACGCGCGACCTTGCCAAGGTCGAGACCGCGGG
>CAMOZG010000022.1 GCA_946630825.1 uncultured Lachnospiraceae bacterium | reverse complement strand
AGTTCCCCTATGCCATCCGTGCTGTATCCGAGACCTTTGAGTCAAACGGATCCACTTCCATGGCTTCCACCTGCGCATCCTGCATGAGCCTTATGGCGGCAGGTGTGCCCATTAAAAAGATGGTGGCTGGTATCTCCTGCGGTCTTGTTACAGGAGATACTGATGATGACTATCTGGTGCTTACAGATATCCAGGGTCTTGAGGATTTCTTCGGTGATATGGACTTCAAGGTAACAGGAACCAAGGACGGTATCACAGCCATCCAGATGGATATCAAGATCCACGGACTTACCCGTCCCATAGTGGAGGAGGCTATCCGCCGCACCAGAGAGGCACGTTTCTTCATCATGGATGAGTGCATGAGTAAGGCTATTTCAGAGCCCCGTAAGGAAGTTGGCAAGTATGCACCCAAGATCATCCAGATGTCCATCGATCCTCAAAAGATCGGTGACGTGGTTGGTCAGCGCGGCAAGACCATCAATGAGATCATTGAGCGCACCGGCGTAAAGATCGACATCACAGATGAGGGCAATGTATCCATCTGCGGTACAGATACCGAAAAGATGGAGCAGGCAAGAAAGATGATAGAGATAATCGTAACGGATTTTGAAAAGGGTCAGCACTTTACCGGTACGGTGGTAAGCATCAAGGAGTTTGGTGCATTTATTGAGTTTGCTCCGGGTAAGGAGGGCATGGTACACATTTCAAAGATCGCCCATGAGCGTATCGACCATGTAGAGGATGTACTCACTCTCGGAGACACAGTGAATGTAGTTTGTCTCGGCAAGGACAAGATGGGGCGCATAAGCTTCTCCATCAAGGATGCCTGAAAACTATAGGATCCGCGTGGTTTTGACTGCATTGAAAGAGGACTTTTTTAAGTCCTCTTTTTCCATAGGATGGTAATAATAAAATGAATAAAAATCTGTATGACAGAATAGAGGAAAACTATGACTCCTTCAGCAAGAGCCAGAAAAAGCTGGCGGAGTATCTGAAAAAAAATCCTGACCGGGTGGTTTCGGTCACGGCAAAGACCCTGGCAAAAAATGCGGGAGTCAGCGAACCCACCGTGGTGAGATTTGCCACCTTTTTGGGGTATGAGGGATACAAGCAGTTTTCGGAGGCAATAGAGGAACAGGCAATAAATCACATGAGCTCGGTGGACAGACTCAGGATGACTTCCGAAAGGCTGGAGAGGTCGGATGTGCTCAGGCAGACCCTTAATTCCGATATTGAAAAGATACTTAAGACCCTGTCAAGCATAGATGGGGAAGCCTTTGACGGCGCCGTGGATGCCATATGCAGAGCCAGAAAGGTGTATATAGCAGGGGTCAGAAGCACAGCTCCCCTTGCCAGCTTTTTGTATTCATACTTAAACCTTATGTGCGAAGAGGTCATCCTTTTGGGAAACGGCACAGGCAGTGAGATGTATGAGCAGATGATCCACATAGATCTGAGGGATGTGATGATCGCCATAAGCTTTCCCAGATATTCCATGGGTACGATCCGGGCGGTGGACTTTGCCAAAAGAGAGAGGGCAAGGGTGATAGCCATTACGGACAGTGAAAAGGCTCCCATATCCTCACGGGCGGATTTCTGTCTGGTGGCAAAAAGTGATATGGCTTCCATAGTGGATTCACTGGTGGCGCCGCTTTCTCTTATCAATGCCCTTATTGTGGCGGTGTCCATGCAGATGGGGGATGTGGTGTCAGAAAACATGAAAAAGCTGGAAGGCTTTTACAGCCGTTATGATTTTTATGATGTAGAACAGGCAGGGCTTTGACTTAGTATGAAGAAAGTTATAGTGGTAGGTGGCGGGGCAGCCGGTATGATGGCAGCCATTGCAGCCTCACAAAAGGGGCATAAGGTCATTCTGATAGAAAAAAATGAAAAGCTGGGGAAAAAGATCTATATCACCGGAAAGGGCAGGGGCAATCTCACCAATGCCTGTGATGTATCGGATTTTTTTGAAAGTGTGGTAAAAAATCCCAGATTTTTATACAGCGCCATATATGGCTTTACCAATAGGGATATGATGGATTTTATGGAAAGCCATGGCATCCCCATAAAGGTGGAAAGAGGGGGCAGGGTATTTCCTGTATCGGATCATGCCTCAGATATTACAAAGGCGCTTGAATCGGAGCTTAAAAGCCTTGGAGTCGAGATAAGGCTTGATACAAGGGTCACAGAGATACTGACGGGGTATGAAAATAAAGTCCGGGGTGTCAGGCTTTTGACAGATGAGACCATAGAGGCTTTAGGGATCATACTTGCCACAGGGGGACTTTCATACAAGACCACCGGATCCGACGGAGACGGTCACAGGATGCTTAAAGATCTGGGGATACGGGTCACGAAATGCTATCCCTCTCTGGTGTCCCTTAAGACAGCGGAAAAGGATACCCACAGCCTTTCCGGTCTTACATTAAAAAATGTCAGACTTTCCGTTATGGGAGAGGCTTCCCCCCGAAAGAAAAAAAATACGCTCTATGAGGGCTTTGGGGAGCTTTTGTTTACCCATGATGGTATATCCGGTCCCCTGGCTCTTTCTGCCTCATCAAGGATCACCGGTCTTTTTGATGGTGATGATGAAAAAAGCTGTATGGGGATCATAGATCTAAAGCCTGCACTGGATAATGAAAAGCTGTATGAGAGGATCTGCCGTGACATAGAGGCTGCCCCCAAAAGGGAGCCAATGTACCTGCTATCGGGGCTTTTGCCAAAGTCACTGGCTGCAGTAGTATTGGAACGTTTGAAAATAGATGCGAAAAAGCACCTGTGTGACATTACAAAAGAGGAGCGAAAAGCCCTGGTGGATAGCCTCAAAAATTTCAGCCTCAGGGTGACGGGAACGGGTGACTTTAAGGAGGCGATCATCACCAGAGGGGGAGTGGATGTAAAGGAGATAGATCCCTCCACCATGATGGTAAAAAATGTCGAAGGGCTTTTTGTGGCAGGTGAGCTTTTGGATGTGGATGCCCTCACGGGAGGATACAATCTGCAGATCGCCTTTTCCACAGGACATCTGGCAGGAAGCTCGGTATGAGGGGTCAATCCTCGGAGGCATTTTTGCTTATGACAAACATTATCACCCCTGCGGTAATGATGACCACATATCCTATTATGCTTAAGGCGTCGGGAAGCTCTCCCAAAACCAGCATACCCAAAAGGGCGGCGAAAATGATCTGTGAATAATCATACACCGATATTTCCCTGGCAGGAGTCAGGGAATAGGCAGTGGTGATGCCGAACTGACCACCTGTGGCGGCAAGCCCCGAAAGAAACAAAAATATAAGCTGCTTCGGAGTAAGCCAGGTGAAGTGTAACAGCGCCAGGGGAATGGACATGAGGCAGGAAAACACTGAAAAGAAAAGCACCACAAAGGGAGCTTCCACTCCATGCTTTGTGGCAAGCCTCACATTTGTATAGGCAAAGCCTGCGCACATACCGCCGATAAAGCCTATGAGGGCAGGGAAGGTGGTAAGGGTCTCGCCTCCCGGCTTTAATATGAACTGTGCTCCCACAAATGCCATAAGGACGCAGAAGATCTGATAGGGTCGCACCCTTTCTTTTAACAGGAAAAATGAAAAAATAATGGCAAAGAAGGGGGACAGCTTGTTTAGCATATTTGCATCTGCAATCACCATATGATCCACTGCGTAAAAATTGCAAAACATTCCCAAAGTGCCAAAGGCGGCACGAAGGATCAGATATTTTAAGTTTGAAGGGGAACCCATGGTAAAGGGCAGCCTGCGGCTTTTCATAACTCCGAGAGCAAAAAATATAGCCACAAAATTTCTGAAAAAGCTTTTTTCAAAGGTGGATATATCCCCTGCCATTTTTAAAAACAGGGACATGCAGGCAAAGCAAAAGCCGGCAATGATGATGCATATGATACCCTTTGTTCTGTTTGATATTTTCTCCATTTGTATTTCAGACTCTCCTTACTATCCTATAAAGAATAGCCAAAGGGGCGCAGGTAGTCAACTTTTAATTGAAAAATAATGTGGTATGGAATAAAATTTCCTATGGAGGTTTATTATGGAAAACATATATGAGAGATTTGAAAAGACAGGTATAATACCTGTGGTGGTACTTGATGATGTGGATGACGCACTGCCTTTGGCAGGTGCTCTGATGCGTGGAGGTCTGCCCTGTGCAGAGGTGACCTTCAGGACGGATGCGGCAGAGGAGTCCATCAGGATCATGGCGTCGGAATACCCTGATATGCTGGTGGGAGCAGGTACGGTACTTACACCCTCCCAGGCTGAAAGGGCAATAAATGCCGGAGCAGGATTTATAGTAAGTCCGGGGCTTAACCCGGATGTGGTAAAGTATTGCATGGCAAGAGGTGTTCCCATAACTCCGGGGGTAATGACCCCTACTGAGATGGAGATGGCAATGGGACTTGGACTGTCGGTGCTTAAATTTTTCCCTGCTGAACCGGCAGGGGGACTGGCAATGATAAAGGCGGTGGCTGCACCTTATACACAGCTAAGGTTCATGCCCACCGGAGGCATAAATGCAAAAAACGTCAGGGACTATCTGGCATATGACAGGATAATAGCCTGCGGAGGAAGCTGGATGGTGAAAAAGGATCTGATAAATCAGGGACGTTTTGCCGAGGTGGAGCGGCTTGTGGCAGAGGCTGCCGCCATAGTTAAGGAGATAAGGGGATAAGATTTATGGAGATGACTTTGAGATGGTACGGGTCCAAATTTGACACTGTGACCTTAGAGCAGATCAGGCAGATCCCCGGTGTGAAGGGTGTCATCACCACCCTTTACGATACCGAGCCGGGGGAGGTATGGACAAGGGAGAGGATAAGAGCCCTAAAAGACGAGGTGGAGGCAGCCGGTCTTCACATAGCCGGTATAGAAAGTGTAAATGTCCATGAGGATATAAAGCTGGGAAAGCCGAGTAGGGATATGCTCATAGACAATTACATAGAGACCCTTAAGAATCTGGGGCAGGAGGATATACATCTGGTATGCTATAACTTCATGCCGGTATTTGACTGGACCAGGACAGAGCTTGCCAGAAAGCGTCCGGATGGTTCCACGGTCTTAGCCTACACCCAGAAAGCAGTGGATGAGCTGGTGCCGGAGGAGATGTTTGATTCTATCGCAGGAGATATGAACGGAACTGTGATGCCGGGGTGGGAACCGGAGAGGATGGCTCATGTAAAGGAGCTTTTTGCCCAGTATAAAGATGTGACCTCAGAGGATCTTTTTACCAATCTCAAATATTTTCTGGAGAAGATCATGCCCGTATGCAACGAGTATGACATAAAAATGGCGATCCATCCTGATGATCCTGCCTGGAGTGTATTCGGACTGCCCCGCATCATAATAAACAAAGAGAATATACTTCGCATGATGGACATGGTGGATGATGTGCATAACGGAGTGACTTTCTGCTCCGGGTCCTATGGCACCAATCTTAATAATGATCTGCCGGATATGATCAGAGCCTTAAAGGGGCGGATACATTTTGCCCATGTGAGAAATCTGAAGTTCAATTCCCCGGAGGATTTCGAGGAGGCGGCACATTTGTCCTCTGACGGAAGCTTTGATATGTATGAGATAGTAAAAGCACTTTACGATATTGGCTTTGACGGACCTATCCGCCCGGATCACGGACGGATGATCTGGGGAGAAAAAGCAATGCCCGGCTACGGACTTTATGACAGGGCATTGGGGGCAGCCTACATCAACGGATTATGGGAAGCCATAGAAAAGGCGGATAAGAGGAGGTAAAAATGGGTTTTAATGTGGCTATAGACGGACCTGCGGGAGCGGGGAAAAGCACCATTGCAAAGAGGCTTGCTAAGGAGCTTGGATTTATATATGTGGATACGGGAGCCATGTATCGTGGCATTGCCCTTTATATGATCAAAAATAAAATAGACACGGCTGATGAGACAGCGGTATCGGAAGCCGTAAAGCAGGCTCAGGTAAAGATAGCCTATGAAGCCGGAGAGCAGCGGGTCATTTTAAACGGTGAGGATGTATCAGGAGAGATCCGCACAGAGCAGGTGTCGGCTGCAGCAAGCACCACCTCTGCCTACAAGGCTGTACGGGCACATCTTTTGGAGCTTCAGCGGACTCTGGCTTCAGAAAATGATGTGATCATGGACGGCAGGGACATAGGCACAACCATCCTGCCGGATGCAGATGTAAAGGTCTATCTCACCGCCAGTGTGGAGTGCCGTGCCAAAAGACGCTATGACGAGCTTACTGCAAAGGGGGAGGTGCATGAGCTTGAACAGATAGAAGAGGATATAAGAAAGCGGGATCATCAGGATATGACACGGGAGATATCACCCCTTAAAAAAGCAGATGACGCCACAGAGGTGGATTCCTCGGATATGTCCATAGATGAGGTGGTGGAGACCATTAAAAAGCTGGTGAAGTAAAAGGGATACCGGGAGGTAATGCTATGAGAATGTTGAAACTGGGGAACACGGGTATAGAGACACCGCAGAATGCCTTTGGGGCACTGCCTGTACAAAGGTGTGATATGGACACCGCCATAAAGATACTTAGAAAGGCTTATGACGGTGGCATGACTTATTTTGATACCGCCAGAGCCTACTCGGATTCGGAGGAAAAGATAGGCAGGGCACTTTCTGATGTAAGGGATAAGATATTCATTGCCACAAAGACCATGGGCAGGGATACGGAATCAGTAAAGAGGCAGTTGGACGAGTCTCTTAAAATGCTTAAGACCGACTATGTGGATGTGTACCAGTTTCACTGTGTGGAGCAGTGCTATAAGCCTGAGGACGGCACAGGCATGTATGAGTTTGCCGAAGATCTGAAGCGTCAGGGAGTGATCCGCCACATAGGTATCACGGCTCACAAGATAGGCATAGCAGAGGAGATAGTGGATTCTGGACTCTATGAGGTATTCCAGTTTCCCTTCAGCTATCTGTCGGGAGAGCGTGAGGAAAAAATGGTGCGGCTCTGCGAAGAAAAGGGCATTGGCTTCGTGTGCATGAAGGGACTTTCGGGAGGGCTTATAACCAATTCCTCCGCTGCAATGGCATACATCTATCAGTTCCCCAATGCACTTCCTATCTGGGGTATCCAAAAGGAAAGCGAGTTGGATGAGTGGCTTTCTTTCATGAAAAATGAGCCTGAGATGACTGAGGATATTAAGAGGATAATAGAGGCTGACCGGGCAGAGCTTTCCGGGGATTTCTGCCGTGGCTGCGGCTACTGTGAACCCTGTCCCATGGGTATCACAATCCACCAGTGCGCCAGGATAAGCCTGATGCTTCGCCGTGCTCCCTCCGGAGACTGGCTGTCCCAGTATTGGCAGGATGAGATGAAAAAGATCGACTCCTGCATTAACTGCCGCAAGTGTGAAAGCAGATGTCCCTATGAGCTTCACACCCCGGAGCTTTTGAAAAAGAATTACGAGGATTACAAAAAGGTCCTGGCCGGTGAGGTATCGGTGGATCAGTGAGGTAAAATGAAGGTTACTACAGCAAAAACAGCAGGCTTCTGCTTTGGAGTAAAAAGAGCCATAGAGATGGTGGAGGCGGAGCTTTCCTCTCATGGTAAAGATGCCGGACCTATTTATACTTATGGTCCCATCATCCATAATGAGATCGTGGTTTCGGACCTTGAATCCAGAGGTGTAAGGGTGATGGCAGAGGATGATGATCCTGCCGGTTATCCTCCGGGAACTGTGATACTAAGATCCCACGGGGTATCCCGGGAGGTGGAAGATGGCATAAGAAATGCGGGACATCAGGTGGTGGATGCCACCTGTCCCTTTGTAAAAAAAATCCACCGCATTGTAGGTGAATATGATGATTTAGGATATCGTATTGTCATCACTGGAGACAGGGATCATCCCGAGGTACAGGGTATAATGGGATGGATAAAAAGCGGCAGGTGTGACTGTATTTTAAGCTATGAAGACTTTGAAAAATTACAGATCCCACGGGATGAAAAGGCGTGTCTGGTGTCCCAAACCACATTTAATCATGAGAAATTTAAAGAATTAGTTGAAAAAATAAATAAGAACGGATATAATATACGTGCTAAAAATACAATCTGTTCCGCAACCGAAGAGCGCCAGACAGAAGCGAGGGATCTTGCAGGCAAAGTTGATGCTATGATAGTTATCGGCGGTAAGTCCTCGTCCAATTCCCGGAAGCTCTTTGAAATTTGTGCGGCAGTTTGTAGTGATACTTACTTTATTCAGTCAATGAGCGATCTTGATATCTCGTCACTTTCTTCCATTGAACATGTAGGTATTACCGCGGGGGCATCCACCCCAAACAATATTATCGAGGAGGTTCAAAAAAATGTCAGAAATGAGTTTTGAACAGATGTTGGATGAGACTTTTAAAACTATCAGAATGGGAGAAGTGGTCGAAGGTACTGTTATTTCTGTTAAGCCGGACGAGATCGTACTTAATATCGGTTATAAGTCAGATGGTATAATCACACGTGCCGAGTACACCAATGACAACAACCTGGATCTTACCACAGTCGTAAAGGTTGACGACACCATGGAAGCCAAGGTCATCAAGGTTAATGATGGCGAAGGACAGGTGCTTTTATCCTATAAGCGTCTGGCTCAGGAAGCCGGCAACAAGCGCTTGGAGGAAGCTTTTGAAAATCATGAGGTCCTTAAGGCAAAGGTCGTTCAGGTTCTTAACGGAGGACTTTCCGTAGTTGTTGATGAGGCACGGGTATTCATTCCTGCCAGTCTGGTTTCAGATGTATATGAAAAGGATCTTAACAAGTTTAAGGATCAGGAGATCGAATTTGTACTTATCGAGTGCAATCCTCATAAGCGCCGCATCATAGGTGACAGAAAGCAGCTTCTGGTTGCTGAAAAGGAAAAGGCACAGAGCGAGCTTTTGGCAAAGATCTCCGTTGGTGATGTTATCGAGGGTACAGTTAAGAATATCACTAATTTCGGTGTGTTCATTGATCTGGGCGGAGTAGACGGACTCCTTCACATCTCAGAGATGTCCTGGGGCAGGGTTGAGAATCCTTCCAAGGTCTTCAAGGTTGGCGACACTGTAAAGGTATTCATCAAGGATATTAACGACAAAAAGATCGCTCTTTCAGCCAAGTTCCCTGAGGAGAACCCCTGGAACGGCGCTTCAGAGCGTTTTGCAGTTGGCAATGTAGTCAAGGGCAAGGTTGCACGTATGACAGATTTCGGAGCATTTGTAGAGCTTTCACCGGGAGTTGATGCACTGCTTCATGTATCCCAGATCGCCAGAGAGCATATTGAAAAGCCCTCCGACGTACTTAAGGTTGGCCAGGAAGTAGAAGCCAAGATCGTGGAGTTCAGAGAGGATGAGCATAAGATCTCTCTTTCCATGAAGGCACTTTTAGAGCCTGCCAAGGAAGAGGAGGAAGCTTCAGAGGCTCCTGCTGAGGAAACCACAGAGGAGTAATAAATATATTCTGATCTTTTAGGAGTCGTCTTTACGATGGGGCGACTCCTTTTTTGAAAAGAGGGGGTAATTTATGGCACAGGATGTTTACGAGAAGTTTAAAGGTGATGTAATGAGCCTTACCAAGATCGATCTGTCGGCATATAAAGAAAAGCAGATGCGCCGTCGTATCGATTCTCTGGTTACCAAGCGTGAGTGCAAAAGCTATGATGAATATGTGGCTCTGTTAAAAAAGAACAAGGATGTATTTGAGGAGTTTGTCAACTTTCTTACCATCAATGTTTCCGAGTTTTATCGTAACCCCGATCAGTGGGAGCTTATGGTCAAGACCTATGTGCCTGAGCTTATAGAGAAGTTTGGCAAGAGACTTAAGATCTGGTCCGCAGCCTGTTCCACAGGGGATGAGCCCTATTCTCTGGTTATGGCTTTGTCAGAGCTTATTGATATCAGGGATATCAAGATCTACGCTACGGATATTGATAAGCAGGTGCTGGCTCAGGCAAAGACAGGACTGTACAATGAAAAGAGTATAGCCGGTGTGCCCGACAAGTATAAAAAGAAGTATTTCACCAAGATCGGCAGTTCTTATCAGATCTCGGATGAGATCAAAAGCCGGGTGGACTTCAGGGAGGCAAACCTGCTTCGGGACAAGTATCCCGACAAGTGCAATATGATAGTCTGCCGGAATGTGCTTATCTATTTCACTGAGGAAGCCAAGCATGACGTGTATCAGAAATTCAATGATGCCCTGGTGGATGATGGTATTCTCTTTATCGGAAGCACCGAGCAGATCATGGATTACAAAGCCATAGGATATAGGAGACGTTCGTCCTTCTACTACCAGAAGGATCTGTCGCAGAAGGGTTGATATTTAATGAGGATCCGCAGCATAAGCTGCGGATCCTTTTTATATAACGTATTTTATAAGAGCTGATATATATGAGAGCCAGAAGTTCTGACTTGCTTTAGAGGGATCTGCTTCTATAAATTGTTGCTTATGGTCATGGCTGATCCTGTAGGTTATCTCGTCAGAGGCATCATAAAAGCTGTGCCCCTTTTCATCAGTGACGGGCACAAATACGCCGCTGTGCCGGGTAAAGCAGTTTTCTTTTGTTGCCTTTTGTATCCGGTTCTTGTCTATGGTTGATGCCAAAGCCTTTGGGATCAGCAGATCCTCGTTAGGGATGTAGCGGTAGTCACGGTAGTTGGGATAAAAATGCTTAAGCTCACCGTTAATGGGGTGGAGTATGACCCTGATGCCCTCCGGCTTTAGTGATATGACATGATAAAAATCAGATATGGTTATGTCCTGGTTAAGTTTCATATCAATACAGAATATAAGCTCTCCGGTCTTTGAGACATCAAGGTGTGACAGATTAAAAGCAGAGTCTGATGCTGCATCATGTATGTGCTGAAGCTGCAGGATGTTAAGCACCGTAAGCATCCCCTTTACATCCTCGTGGTTATGTAAAAGGAGGGTATCAAGGGCTTTCGGGTCGGGATTTATGCAGTATTCTTTGTATATGTCTATAAGCTGACCGCCGTTATACTGATCCTTTCTGTATAAGCCGTAGTATTGTTCTATGGTCTTTTGTTTGCAGTCAGGGGTGTTTAAGTATTTGCTGTATTTTTTTGTAAGCTTAAAAAGATCCATTGACCGGATCTCATTTAATCTGCTGCAGTCTAACCCCATTTTTTTTCCTCTGGTACGGACAAAGGGGATGTCAAAGCTTTCTCCGTTAAAGCTTAAAAGGGATGAAAAGTCCCCACAGAGATCTAAAAATGCCTTGATTATCTCTGCTTCAGCCTCATAGGTGGGAGCGAAGAGCAGTGTCATGGTTATGTTAACACCTTTTCTATAGCCGCAGCCTATGAGATAGATGCTGCAATGATCCCGTGACAGACCCGTGGTTTCTATATCAAAAAGAAGGGCATCCTCCGAAAGCAGGGTCTCAAGAGGGGTATCAAAGTCATTTATATTGTAGTTATACTTGTATACTTCCATTTTTTAAAGCCTGGATCATTGGTTTGTAGGAACAAAAAAAGACTGCCCAAAAGGCAGCCTGAAAAATCATTTACTATGCACGCTCAACTTTGCCTGAACGTAAGCATGATGTACATACATAAAGTCTCTTGGGAGTACCATCCACCTTGCAGCGAACTGACTTCACGTTAGACTTCCACATACGATTTGATCTCCTGTGTGAGTGACTCACCTTGATACCGAAATGAGCACCCTTGCCGCATACCGCACACTTTGCCATGACAAACACCTCCTTTTATATGAGGGAAGCTCCAAAGTCTGATATAATCTGGAAGATAAGACTTATTGAGCCTGATCCCGAATAATTTCTCAACTCATGTCGCATAGACGCAACGAATGTATTCTATCAGAGAATGACATATTTTGCAAGTATTTTTTTCGTTGTTTTTTTGCCGAAAAAGTGTATAATGTTACATGTGCAAAACGGATTTTTGCATATGTTTATCCTTTTTGGTTTAACACAGGAGGAATTGATTTTCAGGAGGTTTTGATATGCAGGGACAGGGACTTATGGAGACGGGTAACGGCAAGATAGTCATAGATGCCGACGTTATCGCCACATATGCCGGATCCGTGGCAGTAGAATGTTTTGGAATAGTTGGCATGGCTGCAGTCAATATGAAGGACGGACTTGTAAAGCTTTTAAAAAGTGATTATTTAAGCCATGGTATTGATGTGGTTATTGATGACAATGAGATATCACTGGATTTCCATGTGATAATTTCTTATGGAGTCAGCATCAGCACTGTTACCGATAATCTGGACGAGACCGTCAGATATAAGGTGGAGGAGTTCACCGGAATGAAGGTTAAGTCTATTAATGTGTATGTTGAGGGCGTCCGCGTCATCGATTAAGGAGGATGGTTTTGGAGATCACAGCTATTAATGCAGCCGAGTTCTCAAAGATGTTTCTTGCGGCTGCCAAGTTTTTAGAGGCAAAAAAAGACCTGATAAATGAGCTTAATGTTTTCCCGGTACCGGATGGCGATACCGGAACCAATATGACTATGACGATTATGTCTGCTGCAACAGAGGTTTCAAATCTCAAGGATCCTGACATGAATACACTTTGCAAAGCCATGTCCTCAGGTTCCTTAAGGGGAGCCCGGGGTAACTCAGGGGTGATCCTGTCCCAGCTTTTCAGAGGTTTTACAAAAATTGCCAAAACTCATGAGGAGCTTACGGTGGAGGTGCTTAACGAGTGCTGCCAGAGATCAGTGGAGACAGCCTATAAGGCAGTTATGAAGCCCAAGGAGGGTACAATACTTACCGTTGCCAAGGCGGTGGCGGACAGATCCGCTGAGATCGCACCGGATACTGATGATATAGTTGTATACTATGAAGCTTGCCTTAAGGCTGCAGAGGAGACTTTGGAAAAGACACCCGACATGCTTCCTGTTCTTAAGCAGGCAGGGGTAGTGGATTCCGGCGGACAGGGGCTGGTGGAGGTCTTACGCGGCGGTTATGCCATGCTCACCGGTCAGGATGTGGATATCTCCTTTGACAGCAATGAGGAAAAGCCTGCAGACATAGAGATGCCAAAGTATCTTTATCGCATGTCCTTTGCCATAAAGAGTACAGAAAAGATCTCAAACAAGGATGTAATGGATTACAAGGTATATCTGGAATCCATTGGCGAGGATATTAAGGTTGAGGCTAAAAATGAGATGATGATGGCGGTGATCATGACCAATGAGCCGGGCAGGGTCATCTCAAAGGCATCAAAGATAGGAACTCTTTCACAGGTTTCCATGATAAATATTGTGGATGATGATGTCCCTCCACAGGAAGAGGCTGCAGAGGACAAGAATTCCAAAGAAAACGTGGAAGAAAACGCTCAAAAGCCGGATGAGCCAGCAAAGGATATGGGCTTTGTGGCTGTATCCATAGGCGAGGGGATGAACGGTATCTTTAAGGATCTGGGAGCCGATTACATCATAGAGGGCGGTCAGACCATGAATCCCAGTACGGACGATATCTTATCAGCCATTGAAAAGGTCAATGCCAAAACTGTCTTTGTCCTGCCCAACAATAAAAATATAATCCTTGCAGCCAACCAGGCTGTTAAAATGTGCAGTGACAAGGAGGTTATCGTTATCCCCACCAAGACACTGCCCCAGGGTATCACAGCCCTTATTAACTTTGTCCCTGAGCAGAGCGTCTCTGACAATGAGGCGGCCATGAAGGAATCCTTATCCACAGTGAGATCCGGTGAGGTGACCTATGCGGTGCGGGATACCGTAATAGATGACAAGGAGATCTCCGAGGGAGACTATATGGGTATCGGAGATGCGGGTATCTTATCCGTGGACAAGGATCTGATTGGTGTGATGCTTTCCATGTTGGATCAGATGGTGGATGAAGATTCTTCCCTTATAAGTCTTTACTTTGGTCAGGATGTTAAAAAGAAGGAAGCAGCTAAAATGCAAAAGGCTGTGGCTGAAAAGTTCCCCCAGATGGAGATAGAACTGGCGGAGGGAGGACAGCCTGTTTATTACTATGTTGCCTCCGTGGAGTAGAGCCGTACTTTAACCGGCAGACCTCGCCGGGGCAAAATCGAATGGAGCAGATATGTATCATTTAGAGGATCCCATAGACAGTGTATCCGGAATCGGTGAAAAGCTTGCAAAAGCCTATGCCGCTCTGGGTGTATTCACTGTCAGGGATCTTCTTTTTTATGTCCCCAGGACCTATATATCCTATCCGGCATTTGTTGATGCCCCTCCCACAGAGAGGGATGATGGACCCATAGCCTTAAGGCTTAGGGTGAGTGAGGCGGCACAGAATAAAAAAGCCCGGATCATGATCACTGTTTTAAATGCCTTTGCCGGGGATATATCCATAGAACTGATATGGTTTAGATCTGCCTATATCAAAAGTATGTTAAAGGTTGGATCAGAGTATGTTTTTTACGGGAAGCTCATTGCCATAAGCGATCACAAATACAAGATGGAGCAGCCGGATGTCTATAGTGTGTCCGACTACGAAAGCTTAAGAGAGTCCCTGCAGCCGGTTTACAGTCTTACCCGGGGTCTTTCTTCCAACAGGATAAAAAAAGCCGTAAGGCAGGTAATGGATGATACGGATATCAAAGAGTATCTCCCTGAAAAGCTGATGGAAAAAAGAAAGCTTTACGGTATTGTAAAAGCCCTGTGGCATATTCACTTTCCGGAGGATATTTCTGACCTTACGGCAGCCAGGGACAGGCTTGCCTATGATGAGCTTCTCTACTTTTTCTTCATGAGCCGCATGGCAAGGGAGGGTACCTCTGCCACCCCCAATACCTACGAACTTAAATCGGATCTTCAGGTCAAAGCAGTAAGAGATGGTCTGCCTTTTTCCCTTACAGAAGGACAGTCGGCATGTCTTAGGGACTGCTTTTTGGATTTTGAGGGGGAGTATGTGACCCAGAGGCTGATCCAGGGTGATGTGGGATGCGGCAAGACCATTATAGCTTTTTTGTGCATGACCTATTTTGTGGAAAACGGTTATCAGGCGGCTATTATGGCACCTACGGAGATCCTGGCAAACCAGCACAAAAACACTTTTGAAGAATATATAAAAAACTTTGATCTTCCCTATGAGGTGGTGCTTTTGACAGGCTCCATGTCAGCCCGGGAGAAAAGGGAGGCATATGAGAGGATTGCCAGTGACAAGCCCTGCTACGTGGTGGGGACTCATGCCCTGATCCAGAAAAAGCCGCAGTACAATAACCTGGGGCTTGTGATCACGGATGAGCAGCACAGGTTCGGAGTGAAGCAGAGGGATGAATTTTCCAAAAAGGGCAGTGATCCCTTTACCATAGTTATGTCTGCCACCCCCATTCCCAGGACCCTGTCCATGATACTTTACGGAGATATGCTCATATCCGTTATTGGGGATGTGCCCTCCGGCAGGGTGCCAAGGAAGAATGTGGTCATAGATGAGAAAAAGAGAGGCTGGGCATATGGGGTCATCCTTGATGAGGTAAGACACGGGCACCAGGCTTATGTAATATGTCCAATGGTGGAGGAGAGTGAAAAGACGGAAGCGGCGGATGTGCAGACTTATTCCGCTGCCATCAGGGACTTTTACAAGGGGGAGGTGTCGGTAGGCATGCTCCATGGCAGAATGTCCGCCGAGGAAAAGGACAGGGTGATGCAGTCCTTTTTAAATAAGGATATAGATGTGCTGGTATCTACCACCGTGGTGGAGGTAGGGGTTAATATTAAAAACGCCACTGTCATGCTGGTGGAGGATGCCAACCGCTTCGGTCTGGCGCAGCTTCACCAGCTCAGAGGACGTATAGGCAGAGGGGATGAAGCCTCTGTCTGCATTTTCGTGGACAAAAAAAAGGACGGAAAAAAATCAAAGAGACTGGAGATCCTCGCCGCTTCCAACGACGGATTTTATATAGCGGAAGAGGATCTGAAACTCAGGGGTCCCGGAGATTTTTTCGGCATAAGACAAAGCGGGGATTTTTCCTTTCGTATAGCGGATATCTATCAGGATGCCGCTCTTTTGCAGGCTGCATCAGAGGATGTGAAGGATATATTTGAGGATGATAACAAAGATCTTTTAGATTTTATGGAAAACCAGAAGCAGATCCTGTATTCAAACCTGTAATTATTCAAAAAGCTAAGCGGATTTTTTCTAAAACCGGTTGAGATATGTGTGGCTTTGTGCTATCATGTCTTACATCTTTATTGTAACTTCTTTTTATTCCCGGTTAGGAGGATAATTGTATAGTAGAGTTTCTACCGGCATTTTGCACGGTATAGAGGGCATCTGCGTCATGGTGGAGGCAGATGTCAGTGATGGACTGCCCCTGTTTGAGATGGTGGGTGCCTTGGGCTCTGAGGTCAAGGAAGGCAGAGAAAGGGTGCGTACTGCACTGAAAAACAAGGGCTATCATTTTCCGGCAAAGAGGATCACCATCAGCATCACACCAGCAGGTGTCAAAAAAAACGGCGGTGGCTTTGACCTGCCCATAGCGGTGGCACTTTTAGCATCCATGGGGGTGGTGATGGACACCAGACCTGATGAGATCATGATAATCGGGGAGCTTGGACTGGATGGTTCCATCCATCCTGTAGACGGAATACTGCCCATGGTCTCCGGCGGTATGGACAGCGGCAAAAAGGTCTGTGTGGTGGCAAGGGAAAACTACCATGAGGCTGCCCTGGTACCGGGGATAAGTGTGATCCCCGTATCTGATATTGATGATGTGATAGCCTATCTAAACGAGAACATAAGCCCAAAGATCGATCTTACAGAGGAAAAAGAGGTCAGAGGGGATCGGGAAAATGAACTTGATTTTTCCGGTATCAACGGTCAGGCATTTGTAAAAAGAGCCTGTGAAATAGCGGCGGCAGGTATGCACAACCTGCTTTTGATGGGACCTCCGGGGGCGGGCAAGACTTTTGCAGCCAGATGCATACCTTCGATCATGCCTGCCATGACTGACAGAGAGCAGATAGAGCTTTCCAAGATCTACAGTGTATGCGGTATGTTTGGGGAGAGAAAAAGACTGTTGGAAAAACGTCCATTCAGGGCGCCTCATCATACCATTTCCTCTGCCGGACTGGTAGGGGGCGGCGGCGGTACGGGAAGCATTAGACCGGGGGAGGTGTCCTTAGCTTCACACGGGGTGCTTTTTTTAGACGAGCTGCCGGAATTTCGCCCCACTACACTTGAGATCCTCAGGCAGCCCATGGAGGACAGGGTGGTAAGCATATCCCGGGTGTCAGGGGACTATACTTTTCCTGCGGATTTTATTCTGGTGGGAGCCATGAATCCGTGTAAATGCGGATATTTTCCCGACAGGAACAGATGCAGTTGCAGTCCCACATCTGTAAGAAGCTATCTGGGGCGCATCTCACAGCCTCTTTTGGATCGGATCGATCTGTGCGTACAGACACCGGAGGTAAGCTACGAGGAGCTGACAGGTCACGAAGAAAATGAGACATCTGCACAGATCAGAAAGAGGGTCGAGAGGGTCCATGCCATAGAGCGGGAGAGATTTCGGGACAGGGACTATATATTTAACAGCAGGATGCCTGCCTGTGATATAGATGTTTTCTGTCCTTTGGGAGCCGAAGAAAATAAATTCATGGAGACAAAATACAGGGAGTACGGTCTTACCGCCAGGACCTACCACAGGATCATAAAGGTAGCCAGGACCATAGCTGATATGGCTGATTCCCCGGATATAAAGGTGGATCATCTGGCAGAGGCTTTTATGTACAGAAGCCTTGACAAGAAATACTGGGAAAGTCTTCTATAGAAAGGGCGGATATGGATAAATACAGGAATTTTTTGGCTTCTGTAAAGGAGCTTACCAATAGGGAAAAACGGGAACTTTCCCAGGCAATGGGTTCGGCAAGGGCTGTATATGAGGCTTCTTTTGAAGAGATCATAAGGACAAATATAGTAAATGAAATAAAAGCCGGTGCCATAGTGGAGGCAAGGAAAAGGACCGATCTGGATGAAGAGGTGGAAAAGCTTCAAAGGAAAGGGATTAAGGCGGTATTTTGGGATGAGTCAAAAGAAGAGCCGGGATACCCGGAGGCGCTCCGCTTTATATCGGACAGTCCCTATGGGCTTTACTATATTGGGAATCTACCGGAAGCCCATGAACATGTGGTGGCTGTGGTTGGCGCCAGAGCCTGCACGGATTACGGCAGGATAAATACAATAGAGCTGTCAAAGGCTCTTTGTATGAGTGGCTATTCCACCGTAAGCGGAATGGCATACGGCATAGACAAGGCATGTCATACG
The DNA here is from genome assembly GCA_946630825.1 of uncultured Lachnospiraceae bacterium. Lineage (GTDB taxonomy): Bacteria > Bacillota > Clostridia > Lachnospirales > Lachnospiraceae > JAILEN01. The sequence goes on along the minus strand of CAMOZG010000022.1, from coordinate 638 downwards.
GGAAGCTTAGAGGCAGGGGGAAAAACCTACGCAGTCCTTGGGTGTGGTGTGGATGTGTGCTACCCCGAGGGCAACAGGGGACTCTATGAAAAGATAAAAAATACAGGGGGAGTCATATCGGAGTTTTATCCGGGGACAGTTCCCTTGCCGGATTTCTTCCCAAGGAGGAACAGGCTGATATCCGGTCTTTCCTTTGCAGTCCTTGTAATGGAGGCAAAACTTCGTTCGGGAAGCCTTATAACCGCAAACCTTGCCTTGGATCAGGGGAGGAGTGTTTTTGCCCTCCCCGGCAGGGTTACAGATCCTCTGTCTGCCGGTACGAATCATATAATAAACGAGGGCGCCGGGGTCATAGAGTCAAAGGAGCAGATCCTGGGTGCATTGTCGGAGCTTTTGGGCTATCAGGATATCAGACTTCCGGAAGACTTTGGCAGAAAAGACATGGAAGACAGGCTGGATGAAAATTCGAGAAAGGTTTTTGATGCCATTGGCTTTGAGCCCGTAAGCATGGATGAGATAATGACAAAGGCAGGACTTTCCATAATGGAGATAATAAAGGCAGTTATGGATCTAAGCGGTCTGGGTCTCATCCGTGAAACCTATGTCAATACCTATATGAGGGTTTTATAGATGTAATT
>CAMOZG010000021.1 GCA_946630825.1 uncultured Lachnospiraceae bacterium | reverse complement strand
CCCGTGGACGGAGAGATATTGCAGGAGGCTTTGGATCTTACGGTGGAGGAATTTCCCCACTTCAATGTTATCTTAAGAAGGGGATTTTTCTGGTATTACCTGGATAGGGTCAGAAGCCGCTCCATGGTTCAAAAGGAGGATAAGCCTGCCTGTGCACCCCTTTACTATCCCGGTCGTAGAAAGCTTATGTACAGGGTGAACTACTACAGGAACAGGATAAATCTGGAGATGTTCCATGTCCTTGCCGACGGTACGGGAGCCTTTGCTTTTTTAAAAAACATAGTTACAAATTATCTCTGTTTAAAATACGACCTTTCCGTGGAACCGGATGCCGGCGATCTGGCATCAATGGATGAAAAAAATGAGGATGCCTTCCGGCAGTTTTACAGCAAGGAAAAATCAAAGCAGCAGCTTAAGGCAATGATCGGCACCAGAGCCTATCAGATAGAGATGGAAAAGGATGCCAACATGGACAGCCGCCTTATAGAGGGAGTGGTATCCGCAAAGGCGTTTATAGACCTGGCTCACAAATACAATACCACAGCCGGTATACTTACGGTGGCGCTGTTTATGGAGGCGGTATATAACGTAATGAGCCTGAGGGAGAGGAAACGTCCCATAGTGATCTCCGTGCCTGTTAATCTGAGGCAGTATTTCCCTTCGGAAACCACCAGAAATTTTTTCGGAGTCATAAATGTATCCTTTAAGCCTTCGGAGTATGATGGGGAATTTGAGTCCCTTTTGGAGACGGTAAAAAGATCCTTTGAGGAGCAGCTTACCCAGGAAAAGCTTCGGGAGACCATGAACGGATATTCCGGGCTTACGGGAAATATAGCCCTTAAGCTCATCCCCTTGTTTATCAAGGATCCGGTGGTGAATCTCATTACCAGAGTGGCTCAAAAGGGCACTACAGCCACCATGTCAAACCTTGGCAGGATAAGCATGCCAAAGGAGTTGGAGCCCTATATAAAGCAGTTTTCCGCCTTTATGGCAACGCCCAATATCCAGATCTGCGTATCCAGCTTTGGTGACAGAATGGTTTTTGGAGCGGTGTCCGCCTATTCGGAGCACAATGTATTTACCAATTTCTTCAGAGGTCTGACCAAAAGAGGTCTGTCAGTGGAGATAGCTGGAAATGACTACAATGTGGGGGATGTAAATCCCATAATAAGGGCTGTCCAGAAAATGGATGAGGGGAAAGCCGAAGCCAAAAAGTCAAAAGATGGGGAGGTGGCATAATGCAGGAATGTAAAAAGTGCAGGATAACGATCCGTGGAAATAAAAGATGCTGTCCTCTGTGTCAGGGCAGGCTCTATGGGGAACCGGAGGACCCCGCATTTCCCACCATAAAAAAGCTGCCACTGACCACTGATGCGGTTTTCAGGATAGCCCTGTTTTTAGCGGTGCTTGCCGAGATCGCACTGGGAATGGTCTGCTTTGTAAGCGGCGGATGGATCCCGGGGGTGGAGATAGCCATGGTTGTTATAGTCTTTGCCATAATAGACCTCAGGGTGGCTTTGTTTTTCCGGGGAAATATGATAAAGCTCATTACCATACAGTCATATATAATCATGGGAGCCATGTTTTATCTGGACTACAGGTTTGGATTTTTAGGCTGGAGTCTGATGTGGAGTATTCCCCTTGTATTCATTGCTCTCATGGTGACCACTTTAATAGTGGCAAAGGTGGCGGGACTTATGTTAAGTGACATAATGCTGTACGTGGTCTTTGACGTGATAATGGCACTTTTGCAGGCAATACCCATATACAAAGGGCTTAACAAATATCCTCTGCCTGCAGCCATATGTATCGCCCTGATGCTGGCGATAGCAGCGTTTGTAGTAATATTCAGATTCAACGATTTGAAAAATGCTTCAGCCAAATACTTAAACATGTAACAACTATTCAGAACCAAGATAGAATCCGCTTCGCTTCTTCAGCTAAAGCACACGGAAGTGTAACGAAATCAAAAATTGCCTTGGTTCTGAATAGTTAAAAGATTGAGGAAAAAATATGTCGGATCTACTTAAAAAGGCATCACATATAGCAGGGACCATCAGTGAAAAAGCTGCCGTAAGTGCCGGGAATTTCGTGGAGCATTCCTTAGGAAACCGTATAGAAAAAGGCGGGGCAGAGGCACCGGTCATGCCGGAGGAGCCGGAAAAATATATATGGTACCGTATCCCCATAGATGACGGCATGGCAGGAGACGGCTCGGGATATCATATTTATGTCAGGTACGGAGCCGATATGGACAGGCTTTGTATCTTCTTTTCCGGAGGCGGCGTGGCATGGAATGAGAAGATGGCAAAAAAGCCGGTGACCGGTGGCAGAGTGGCGGCATGGAAGCCGAATTACTACTGGAACAACCTGCGTCCCTTTACACAGATCATGAATATAAATGTGGGGATCACCGACACCCGGGAGCAGAATCCCTTTTATGATTGGAACATGGCTGTCATAACCTATGCCACGGGAGACTTCCACTTGGGCAGCAATGTGTTTTTGTACAGTGATGATGACGGCATCAGACGCACCCTGCATTTTGTGGGTCATGACAATTTCAGGCTTGCAATGGAAAGGATAAGTCATTACTTCAAGGATCCCCAAAAGCTGCTTTTGGCAGGGGATTCCGCAGGAGCCTTTGCTACTCCGGCTTTGGCACCGGAGGTAATAGAGGACTATTATCCCAATGCTAAGGATGTCACACTTTTTTCCGACAGTGCCCTTTTGCTTCGGGCAGGCTGGAAGGAGACCATCAGGGAGATGTGGGGGGCGCCCTCTGCCATATACAATTCCGTTCACTCCTCAAATATCACCGCCGACTGGTATGAGGACATGACAAAGCGATACGGAGACAGATGCAGATATTTATATGCCTCATCCATCCATGACTATCTGCTGTCTGCATTTATTAATGAAGAGGAAAGCGGAGAATACTATACTGATGAAGCCACCCAGAAAAAATATGCCGACTCACTTAAAATAATGTGTGAGCGCATGGCATCATATGACGAGCCTGTGAGATTTTTCATCTATGACTACAGGATGCCTGTCATATTTGGCAGGGGCGGGACCATCCACACAGCAGTGCGTTCTCCCCATTTTTACCTGAAAAACAGGGAGGGTCTGTCCATGTCCCAGTGGCTTTTTGATGCAGTGGAGGGCAGATGCTATGATGTGGGATTGGATCTGTTGTAAAAACTGCTTGATTTTTTTCCTTATACATGATACTATAAGCAAGTTGCGAAAAGAGAATGATAGGAAGATGGTCCTCTGGCGCATGGGTGCGTTATCGAACATCTAATTGAAGTCTGATGGAGGTATGAGATGAACGCACAGGAAGTTATCAAAGGAATCGAAAATGAGCAGATGAAGGAAACCCTGCCTGAGTTTAACGTGGGTGACACAGTTCGTGTTCACGCCAAGATCAAGGAGGGTAACCGTGAGAGAATCCAGGTTTTCGAGGGAACCGTACTTAAGATGCAGGGTGGCAGCAACAGAGCCACATTTACTGTTCGTAAGTTTTCCAGCGGAGTAGGTGTGGAAAAGACCTGGCCTATTCACAGTCCCATTGTGGAAAAGGTAGAGGTCGTTCGCCACGGTAAAGTCCGCAGAGCTAAGCTTAACTACCTTAGAGATCGTGTTGGTAAGCGTGCCAAGGTCAAAGAGGCCATTAAGTAATAGGAACCGGAGATTTATTTTTAGGGCTTTCACTTGTGAAAGCCCCTTTTTTTTGCTATTATAGAAAGCGCATTCCAAAAAAGGCAAAGGAATCTGAAACTGACTTATGAGTATATTTTCAAGGAAGAAAAAAGACAGCCTTAATTTCAACAGAAAAAGGGTGCATTTTGAGATAGCAAGCTTAAAGCCCTTAGCCATTCTTCTGGCGCAGATCGCCCTGGTGGTGCTGGCGGCATTTGGAGTGGTGGAGGCATTTGGCATAAGGGTTGATGTGCCCGGTGAATCCATGGAACCCACCCTTTCCTCCGGTGACGTGGTGCTTATGAACCGGCTCTTTGTGAAGCTGGTGCCTCCGGGGTCCAATGAGGTGGTGGTTTTTCTGCCCCCCAACAATCTAAGCGCTCAGTATAGCATAAAGCGGATAGTAGGACGGCCGGGAGACACGGTTCAGGTGAAAAACGGCAGGATATACGTCAACGGAGAGGCTTTTCATGACAAGGCTGACACCGACGACATAGTGGATGCGGGACTGGCTGCATCCGAGATCCTTTTAGATGAGGATGAGTATTTTGTTATAGGTGATAACCGTAATAACTCCGAGGACAGCAGGTATGAGACCATTGGCTGTATCCACCGGGAGGATATTATGGGAAGCGTATGGTTTGTGATAGGAAGTGACAGGATAGGATTGGTGTACTGATGGATATACAGTGGTACCCGGGACATATGACAAAGGCGATCCGGCAGATGAAGGAGGATATCAAGGTCATAGACCTGATAATTGAGCTTTTAGATGCCAGGATCCCCCTTTCCAGCAGAAATCCGGATATAGATACCCTTGGGGCAAACAAGGCAAGGCTGCTTCTCCTTAACAAAGCGGATCTCAGTGATGAAAAGACCACAGTGGAATGGCTTGAATATTTTAAAGGCAAAGGCTATGTGGCTATCGCCATGGATGCCAGAAAAAAGTCCGACGTAAAAAAGGTGGATGCCGCCGTGGAGGAAGCCTGTAAGGAGAAAAGGGAGCGCAATAAAAAAAGAGGTATTGTAAACCGGCCCATCCGTGCCATGGTGGTGGGTATCCCCAATATAGGCAAAAGCTCATTTATCAATTCCTTTGCAGGGAGAGCCTGTGCAAAGACCGGCAATACTCCCGGTGTCACCAAGGGAAAGCAGTGGATCAGACTGAGAAATGATCTGGAACTATTGGATACCCCGGGCATATTGTGGCCCAAATTTGAGGATAAAACGGTCGGATGCTATTTAGCCTCTCTGGGGGCAATACGCACAGAGGTTTTTGACAATGACGAGCTGGCTCTTTTTATGGTAAAGCTTCTAAAGGACAGGTATCCGGGGCTGCTTTTTGAACATTACGGCATTAGTGAATCTGATGATCCGGTGGAGATGATCTACGATACGGCAAAGGTACGGCATTTTGTAAAGCCGGGAAATGAGCCTGATTACAGTAAGGCTGCAAAGCTTATACTGGATGATATTAAAAACGGACGCATAGGAAGGATATCCCTGGAAAGCCCGGCGGGAGTGTAGCAATTTCCGATAAGCTATACCGGCGGACTGACAGAGAGGATAGGAGTGGTTATGTATAATGAGGTCAAATTAGAAGAGGAGATATCACGGGAAAGCGAAAAGGAGGGAGCAAAAGAAGAAAAAAGCTCTTTGCTTAATGAGGTGATCCAGCTTGTCACCTATATTCTGGTGATTTTTGTGATAACCTTTTTGATACTGCATTTTGTGGGACAAAGGACAGAGGTCAGCGGCTCCTCCATGGAGGACACCCTTTCTGACGGAGACAATCTGATAGTTGAAAAGCTGTCCTATCGTTTCAGGGATCCTGAGAGATTTGATATAATCATCTTTCCCTATAAGTATTCCTCCGAGCCCACATATTATATCAAGAGGATAATCGGGCTTCCCGGAGAGACCATATACATAGATGAAGAGGGCAGTATCTTCATTGACGGTGAGCTGTTGGAGGAGAATTATGGACTGGCAACCATTTTAAATCCGGGTCGAGCAGCGCAGCCCATTACCTTGGGAGAGGACGAATACTTTGTTATGGGAGACAACCGAAACGGCAGCGAGGACAGCCGTTTTGACGACGTTGCCAACATAAAAAGAGAGGATATAGTGGGCAGAGCATGGGTGAGGATATATCCCTTTAATGAGATGTGTGTGCTGGATCACGACTATGTGGGAGAACATGCCCGGTGAGGTGAGAGATGACTGAAGAAAAGCTTATTGCCGAGAGGGAAAGGCTTGCCCAAATGTGGTATTTTGAGCACAAATACGCATCAGAGGCAACCTATATCGGCGGTATGGATGAGGTGGGCAGGGGACCTTTGGCTGGACCGGTGGTGACTGCCTGTGTGATACTTCCGCCGGATGTGGAGCTTTTATATCTTAATGATTCCAAAAAAGTAACCGAAAAAAGAAGAGAGGTGCTCTATGACCAGATCATGGAGTGCGCCATATCTGTGGGGATAGGAATAAGTGATGCCGGGCGGATAGATGAGATCAATATTCTTGAAGCCACAAAGGAGGCAATGATCCGAGGGGTGCGTGATATGAGTATAAAGCCGGATCTTTTGCTCATAGATGCCCTAAAGCTTGAGGATCTGGACATCCCGCAGGTATCCATAGTAAAGGGAGATGCAAAAAGCGCATCCATAGCTGCCGCATCCATTGTTGCAAAGGTTACCAGGGATCGGATGATGGTGGAGCTTTCTAAGCGTTATCCCGGTTATTATTTTGAAAAGAACAAGGGCTACGGCACCAGACAGCATTATGAAGGATTGAAAAAGCAGGGACCCTGCGAGATCCACAGGAGAAGCTTTTTAAAGACCTTAGACAGCGCATGGAAGTAGGATACAGGGGAGATTATGCAGATAACTGATATGGTCAATCAGTACCAGGCTAATCTGTCGTCGGGACCGGACATGACCGGCAAGACCAAGTCCAAGGGGACCGAGCAGCTTACCAAGACTTTGTCTACTCTGCAAAAGGGGCAGATCTTTGAAGGTACTGTAAATTCCATAAAAGGCAACCAGGTGATACTGGGACTGTCATCAGGACAGAATATTACTGCCCGTCTGGATAAGGGAGTGGGACTGTCCATAGGGGAGTCTGTGTTTTTTCAGGTGAAATCCAATGAAGAAAGCCTGATCCAGATCAAGCCGGTCTCCATAGGTGCCCTGAATAATCCCACCATTTTAGATGCCTTAAGTGCAGCGGGGCTGCCTGTTACCGAGGACAATGTCAACATGGTAAATACCATGATGAAGGAACAGATGCCCATAGATTCAAAGAGTATCGGTGATATGGCAAGAAAGGCAGCATCCATGCCGGGGTCGGATGTGTCCACCATAGTTATAATGAAAAAGCTGGATATGCCTGTCACAAAGGAGATGGTGACCCAGTTTGAAAACTATAAGTCCAATGAGGGACAGCTTCTTAAGGAACTGGGGACACTTTCCAAAAGCATATCCGACACCCTTACTTCCCCGGACATTTCTGATGCCAGGGGGGCAGGCTTTACAAAGGAGCTAAATAACATCCTGACTCTGGACGGGGATGTGGTGGAGACCCAGACTTTGGATATGACAAAGTCCCTCCATATCCTGGGAAGGGATTTTGTATCAGATAAAAATGTGACCACCCAGGCGGACAACCTCCAGGCAATAGTAAACAGGGTGCTGGGAAGCGAAGGCTCCGCAGCCACCACTGAAACTCCCGGTATCCAAAGTGTACAAACGACCGGTGAGGATGTAAGTGCCGTAGGCACCCAGGCAAAAAGCCTTCTGGCTGCATCCGAAGATGCTGCGACGGTTATGGAAGAGGCAAAACCTGTGGATGTGAATTCCGCCATGGAAAGTGTGACCCGTGCCATGTCCTCAGGGGAGGCGGAAAACATCCTAAAGCCCTCAGAGGGCAGGGTAGCCATATTTGCCCAGAGGTATGAGGGGGCTGATTATCCCCTTGATTCCATAGGCAGGGCGCTGACACCGGAAGCCAATGAAAGACTGTCACAGACCCTTTCGGATCGGAGCAGCTTTGCTACTTTCCACCCGGAGTTTTTTGATGAGGGAGGGGCAATAAGACCTGACGTATCCGCCAGGGAATTCTTTTCCGCTCTTTCGGACTTTTTTACAAAGAATCCTACCGGTTTTCGCCACATAGCAGGTGAGGGAGGATTTTCGGATATCATAAGCAACCTCTTTGAACAGAAGCTTTCCATTTCTCCCGAGGAGATAGTAAAGCCTCACAGACTTGATGAGTTGTACAGGGAAATGGACCGGACCATGGAGAGGGTGGCAAGGGCAGCGGAAAGTGTTACCCATTCCCAGACCAATCCCATAGCTACGGCTGCGGCAGAGGTTCATGACAACCTGGATTTCATAACCCAGGTCAACCAGATGTATTCCTATATACAGATCCCTCTTAAGCTTTCCGGGCAGCAGGCCACCGGTGATCTGTATGTATACAAAAATAAAAAGCACTCAAAGGAGGATGACGACACAGTCTCGGCATTTTTGCATTTTGATCTGGAAAATTTAGGCTCCACGGACATCTCAGTCAAAATGCGGCAAAAGAAGGTGGATACAAAGTTTTTCATGGAGGATGACAGATCCTTTGACCTCATTATGAACAACATCCACATTCTAAAGGAGAAGCTGGACAATCTGGGCTATAGCTGTGAGATAACCGTGGAAAATGACTCCCATCCCATTGATTTTGTCAGTGATTTCTTAGAAAGGGGAGCTAAGGTGCCGGATAATATACAAAGATATTCTTTTGACGTGAGGGCATAGGGATGGCTGAGGATAAAAAAAAGATAGATCCCAATAAAACAGCAGTCGCCCTGGCATATGATGTAGGTGATGCGGCGCCCCGTATCCTTGCCACCGGCAAGGGAGCCATAGCGGAAAAGATCATTGAGGAAGCCAAGGCTCATGATGTACCCTTTTATAAGGACAATCAACTGGCAGAGACCCTTTCAAAGCTTGAGATAGGGGATGCCATACCGCCGGAGCTTTATGAGGTGGTGGCACAGATTTTGGTATTTGTAGACGGTATGGACAAGGTCAAGGCAAAGCTGGATGCGGCAGGTTATGGCAAGTAGTCTTTAAGAAGCCGTGGCAGAAGGGCAGATATGAATACGCGAAAAAACGGAAGCTACTTTGAGGATAAAGCCTGTGAATATCTTAAGATCAAGGGCTGTACCATTCTGGAGCGTAATTTCAGATGCAGGTACGGAGAGATAGATATGATCGTAAGGGATGGCAGCCACATAGTCTTTGTGGAGGTTAAGCACAGACAGGCAGGGACGGCAGGAAGTCCCTTGGAGGCTGTGACCCGTGAAAAGATGAAAAGGATCTCAAATACTGCCAGATATTATCTGATGAAAAACGGGATATCCGAATACACCCCCATGAGATTTGATGTGGTGGGATATTTAGGAGACGAGGTGACCTGGGTCAGGGATGCCTTTGACTATATTGGAATGTAAGATTTGGAAAGGAAGAAAATGGCCAGACCAATGGTGGCGGTAGTAGGCCGTCCGAACGTAGGAAAATCCACACTTTTTAACGCATTAGCCGGGGAGAGGATCTCCATAGTTCAGGATACCCCCGGGGTGACCAGGGACAGGATATATGCAGATACATCCTGGCTGGATAAGGATTTTACCCTTATTGATACCGGTGGTATCGAGCCTGAAACCGGTGATATCATATTGTCCCAGATGAGGGAGCAGGCAGTCATAGCCATAGAAACTGCAGATGTCATCATATTCATGGTGGATGTGAAGCAGGGCCTTGTGGATGCGGACGACAAGGTGGCTGATATGCTGAGGCGTGCAAAAAAGCCGGTGGTCTTATGCGTAAACAAGGTGGACAACTTTGAAAAGCAGATGCCGGATGTGTACGAGTTTTACAATTTGGGGCTGGGAGATCCCATACCCATATCCGCAGCCAGCAAGCTGGGCTTCGGAGAGCTTCTTGATGAAGTGACGGCTCATTTTCCCCAGGGGGGAGGCGAAAGCGTTGAAGAGGACATACCCCGGATCGCAATAGTGGGAAAGCCCAATGTGGGAAAGTCATCTCTGGTTAATAAGCTGCTGGGAGAGGACAGGCTCATAGTATCGGATATAGCCGGAACCACCCGGGATGCGGTGGATGCCAGGGTCAAAAGCCACGGCAATGAATATATTTTCATAGACACCGCCGGACTCAGACGCAAAAGCAAGATAAAAGAGGAGTTAGAGCGTTTTTCCATAATAAGAGCCGTGGCGGCAGTGGAAAAGGCTGACGTGGTGATAGTGATGATAGATGCTACCGAGGGGGTGACGGAGCAGGATGCCAAAATAGCCGGCATAGCCCACGACCGGGGCAAGGGGATCATCATAGCTGTCAACAAATGGGATGCCATAGAAAAAAATGACAAGACCATGAAGGAGCATGAGGCGAAGATCCGGCAGACCCTTTCTTTCATGTCCTATGCCGAGATCATATATATTTCCGCCCTGTCGGGACAGCGGATAGGAAAGATATATGAAAGCATAGATCGGGTGATAGAAAACCAGAACATGAGGATCGCCACAGGGGTATTAAATGAGATCATAGCCGAGGCTGTGGTACTGCAGCAGCCCCCTTCGGATAAGGGCAAGAGACTTAAGATATTTTACGGCACCCAGGTGTCGGTGAAGCCCCCCACCTTTGTGCTTTTTGTAAACGATAAAAAGCTTATGCATTTTTCATATGAGAGGTATATTGAAAACCGGATACGTGATGCATTTGGCGGATTTACGGGGACTTCCCTGAAGATGATCACCAGACAGAGAAAAGAGGATTAAAACGAGAGGAGGGAGCAATGTCTGTTTCGGTTAGGTTAATTTCATTGGTTATCGGTTATGTATGCGGTCTTTTTCTGACAGGTTATTTTGTGGGAAAAAGCTCAGGAGTGGATCTGACAGAGCATGGCAGCGGAAATGTGGGAACCACCAACACCCTTAGGATACTTGGGGTGCCAAAGGGGGCGCTTACGCTGCTGGGGGACTTTTTAAAGGGAGCCCTGCCTGCGGCAATTGTCTACGCCATCTTTTTTAAGTCACAGCCTGAGGGAGTGAGGCTTCTTATGACCTATGCCTGCTTCGGTGCGGTGCTTGGACATGATTTTCCCATATACATGCTAAAGCATGGGGGTAAAGGGATAGCCACCAGTGCGGCAATGGTTGCCATATGCTTTCCCAAAGCCCTGCCGCTTTTGCTTATTGCTTTTATAGTGATAGTGTTTTTTACAAGATATGTTTCCCTGGGATCTATAACAATAGCCATTCTCTTTGGAGCCCAGGCAATACTTTTCGGCGCCCTGGGGGATCTGGGATATTTTAACAGCCATGTGTGGGAGGCGGTGATAATTGCCGTCATAACCTCGGGACTTGCCGTGTGGAAGCACAGATCCAATATAGAGCGGCTTTTGTCAGGGACGGAGAATAAATTCTCCTTCAAAAATGCAGGGAAATGAAGTTAGGAGCTTTATATGGAAATACAGATAAAAAAATTAAGCCAAAAGGCGCTTTTGCCCGAAAGGGGAAGTGATGAGGCAGCAGGCTATGATCTCTTTGCCTGCATGGATGAAGAAGTGGTGATAGAACCTCACGAAAGCTGTATGATACATACGGGGGTGGCGGTTGCCATACCTTCCGGGTATTTTGGAGGGGTCTATGCCAGAAGCGGACTCTCCGCAAAGGAGGGGCTAAGACCTGCAAACTGTACCGGTGTGATAGATTCTGATTACCGGGGAGAGATAATGGTGGCTCTTCATAATGACAGCAGCGTGCCAAGGACAGTGACCCCGGGACAGAAGGTGGCTCAGCTTATAATCCAGGCATATGAGAGTGTAAGTTTTAAGGAATGTGATACACTTCCCGATACCAACCGGGGAGAGGGGGGCTTTGGCTCCACGGGAAAATAAAGGAGGAAAGAAAAATGGCAGAGATAAAAGACAGAATGATGAAGTATGTATCCCAGAAGGATCGTAATATCATGATCAATGCGGCGCAGGGGCATTTTGCGACGTCCCATTCCCACATCAACTATTATATAGATGTGACCCGTATCAAGATACGTTCATCAGAGGGTATCGAGGCAGCCAGAAGTGTTCGCGCCAAGCTTGCCCATCATGTCACCAACTGTGACTGTATCGTATGCTTAGATTCCACACTTGTGCTGGGTGGATATCTGGCAGAGGAGCTTAACAAGGGTGATTTTGCCATGAACAATACCCATGATGCGGTATATGTGGTTGAACCTGAGGAGAATTCCATCCATCAGTTTATGTTCCGGGAAAATGTAAAGCCTGCCATCCAGGGCAAGGACATTATCGTACTGGTGGATACCATGACCACCGGTGAGACCATGCACAGAGCCATAGAGTGTATCGAATATTACGGCGGCAGAGTGGCTGCGGTTGTATCCATATTTGCGACCCAGGATATTTTGGACGGCAAGTACAAGGTGTTCTCCCTGTTTACCACCGAGGATCTTCCCGGATATGCTTCATATCCTCCCACGGATTGTCCTTACTGCGACAAGGGTATACCCATTGAAGCAATGGTCAATGGCTTCGGATACTCCAAGCTGATATAAGAATAATTGCATATCTTGTGGGCTTATATCCTTAAGAGTACAAAATATTGTATTTTCTTCTTGAAATCTGACTGGGATTCTACTATAATGTCATTTGCGAGAGCCACTATATGTAGTAGTGTACTTTTGTTTTATGTACAATTTGTAGGAGAGCCACATGGACATGAATTTCAAGCTGCAGGTGTTTGAAGGACCGCTGGATCTGCTTTTGCACCTGATAGAAAAAAACAAGATAGACATCTATGACATCCCCATAGCCGAGATCACCGATCAGTACATAGCCTATGTGGATGAGATGAAGCGCCAGGATATGGATGTAATGAGCGAGTTTTTGGTTATGGCGGCTACGCTTTTATCCATTAAGTCCAAGATGCTGCTTCCCAAGGAGGAAGTGGAGGAGGACGAGGAAGAAGTGGATCCCAGAGCTGAGCTTGTACAAAAGCTTTTGGAATACAAGATGTACAAGTGTATGGCTATGGAGCTTAAGGACAGGCAGATCGACGCAGATCACGTCTTTTACAAGGTGCCCACCATACCTGATGAGGTCATGAAATATGAGCAGCCCGTGGATGTGGATGAGCTGGTGTCGGATCTTACCCTCCAGAGACTTAATTCCATCTTCCAGTCCGTATTAAAGCGTGAAAAGAACCGTATGGATCCCATACGTTCACGGTTTGGGGAGATCAAAAAGGAAGAGGTTTCCATGGAGGAAAAGATGGAGTGGCTTATGGACTATGCCAGAAGTCACCGCAAATTTTCTTTCAGACAGCTTCTGGAGAGACAGCATTCCAAGGTGCAGATAATAGTCACCTTTTTGTCAATACTGGAGCTGATGAAATCCGGCGAGCTTTTTATAGTTCAGGAAAAGATCTTTGACGATATCCACATAGAGTCCAGAATTGCCGGTACCGAGGCTGCATAAAAACTGCGGGATTTAACAGGATTGAGATTATGGATGATAAAGAACTGGAATCTGTAATAGAGGGCATACTATTTGCCATGGGAGATTCGGTGGAGCCGGAAAAGATAGCCGCTGCAGCCGAGGTTTCCACAGAGGATGTGGTAAGGATACTTGACGGGCTTTCTGCAAAATATGAAGCAGAGGGCAGGGGGATAAGGCTTACCAGATTAGATGGGGCTTATCAGATGTGTACATCCCCGGATATATATGAGTATCTTATCAGGATAGCCAAGCAGCCTAAAAAGGCGGTGCTTACGGAGACTCTTTTGGAGACTCTTTCCATAGTGGCATATAAGCAGCCTGTTACCAAGGCTGAGATTGAAAAGATCCGTGGTGTCAGCAGTGATCATGCCGTAAATAAGCTGGTGGAGTATCAGCTTGTTGAGGAGGTGGGCAGGATGGATGCACCGGGGCGACCCATGTTATTTGGTACCACCGAGCAGTTTTTAAGGTCCTTCGGGGTCACATCCCTTGAGGAGCTGCCTACACTTTCTCCCGTGGTTATTGAGGAATTCAAGCATGAGGCTGAGGAGGAGGCAAAAATAACCATGGAGGTTTGATGTTTTTTCTTGCATTTTCTTTAATATTGTGATAAAATCGTGGAGCTGTCGTGGGTACGACAGTTCCATTTTTTGTGTAAAGATGGAGGACAAAACACACATCCCGCTTGGTCCATGGTGACAGGGTTTGCGGGATGGAGGAATAACCATGGAGGTGTAAAATGAGTGTTATTTCAATGAAGCAGTTACTCGAAGCAGGTGTTCATTTCGGACATCAGACCCGCAGATGGAATCCTAAAATGGCTCCCTATATTTATACGGAGCGTAATGGCATCCACATCATTGACCTGCAGAAGACAGTAGGTATGGTGGATGATGCTTACAATGCCATCTTTGATATCGTTGAGCAGGGCGGTACAGTCCTTTTCGTAGGTACAAAGAAGCAGGCTCAGGAGACTGTAGCTGAGGAGGCTGCACGCTGCGGTATGTATTATGTAAATGAGCGCTGGCTTGGTGGTATGCTTACCAATTTCAAGACTATTCAGTCCCGTATAGAGCGTCTTAAGAAGATCGAGAAGATGGAAGAGGACGGCACTTTTGAGAGACTTCCCAAGAAGGAAGTTATCGCTCTTAAAAAGGAGCAGGAGAAGCTGGAGAAGAACCTTGGCGGAATCAAGGAGATGAAGAGACTTCCTGATGCTATATTCGTAGTGGATCCCAAGAAGGAGCAGATCTGCATTCAGGAGGCTCAGTCTCTTGGACTTACCATTGTAGGTATTGCCGACACCAACTGTGATCCTGATGATCTTGACTATGTGATCCCCGGCAATGATGATGCCATCCGTGCAGTAAAGCTTATTGTCAGCAAGATGGCTGATGCAGTTGTAGAGGCTAATCAGGGAGCTGAGGCTGAAAGCAACTTAGCGAATTCGAGCGACAGCGAAGAATGAGGTTAGTGCGCGAAAGAATTCGGTGAATTCTTTCGGTTCTGTGAGATTAGTGAGACCGAGTGTTAGCGAAGGTCGAGCTTAGCGAAAAGAACTTCATTATTATTTTTGATAGGAGGATATATTCATGGCAATTACAGCAGCTATGGTTAAGGAACTGCGTGAAATGACCGGCGCAGGCATGATGGATTGTAAAAAGGCCCTCGGCGAGACCGACGGCAATATGGACGAGGCAGTAAAGTATCTTCGTGAAAAGGGTATTTCAAAGGCTGAGAAAAAGGCAACCCGTATTGCTGCAGAGGGACTTTGCTCCGCAGTGGTTGATGGCAAAAATGCCGCAGTGGTAGAGGTTAACTCCGAGACTGACTTTGTGGCAAAGAACGATACCTTTAAGGAATATGTGGATCAGGTGGCTGCACAGGCTCTGGCTACCACAGCTTCAAACATGGATGAGTTCATGGCTGAGGCTTGGAAGGCAGATTCATCTAAGAGTGTTAAGGATGCCCTTACAGACAAGATCGCTGTTATCGGTGAGAACTTAAAGATCCGCCGTTTTGAAAAGGTAGAGGCGAAGGATGGATTCGTAGTAAGCTATATCCATGGCGGCGGACGTATAGCAGTTCTTTTATCCATGAAGGGTGAGGAAAACGACGCTACAAAGGAAGCAGCCATGAACGTGGCAATGCAGATCGCAGCCATGAGCCCCAAGTATGTATCACAGGCTGATGTGGATCAGGATTATCTGAAGAGCGAAGAGGATATCATCCGTGAGCAGATCGCCAACGATCCCGCAGAGGCAGCTAAGCCCGACAAGGTTAAGGAGGGCATGATCAAGGGTCGTATCTCCAAGCTTATGAAGGAAGTATGCCTTTTGGATCAGGTATATGTTAAGGCTGAGGACGGAAAGCAGTCCGTATCCAAGTATTTGGATTCTGTTGGCGGCATCTCCATTGAGAAGTTTGTCCGCTTTGAGACAGGTGAGGGCTTAGAGAAAAAGGAAGAGGACTTCGCAGCCGAGGTTGCAGCCCAGTTAGGATAATAAATATTTTATCACACGATTTTTCGCCCCGGATGGCAAGAGGTTCCTGCTGTCCGGGGTTTTTAAAAAATAAGTATAGAGGTATGATCATGACAAATGATGAAAAGGCATTGGCTCTGCATGAAGAGTGGCAGGGCAAGATATCTACCGAAGCAAAATCAAAGGTTGACAGCAGGGAGGCTTTGGCACTGGCATATACCCCCGGCGTGGCAGCTCCCTGCCGCGAGATAGCCGAGGACAAGGAGCTGGCTTACAAATATACCATCAAGCAGAACACCATTGCCGTGGTCTCTGATGGAAGCGCTGTGCTTGGACTTGGGAATATAGGACCTGAGGCAGCCATGCCGGTAATGGAGGGCAAGTGTGTGCTTTTCAAGGAGTTTGGCGGGGTGAATGCTTTTCCCATCTGCTTGGACACCCAGGATACGGATGAGATTGTAAAGATAGTGACTGCATTGGCTCCCACCTTTGGAGGCATAAATTTAGAGGATATATCCGCCCCCAGATGCTTTGAGATAGAAGAGAGGCTTAAGAGCACCCTTAATATCCCGGTTTTCCATGACGATCAGCACGGCACAGCCATTGTGGTGCTGGCAGGTATTATAAACAGCTTAAAGCTTACAGGAAAAAAGAAGGAGGACTGCCGTATCGTGGTAAACGGAGCGGGAGCGGCAGGAGTGGCAATTACCAAGCTTTTGCTGAAATATGGCTTTAAGCATGCCATTTTGTGTGACAGAAGCGGTATCATAAGCTCAAAAAGGGACAATCTGAACGAGGCAAAAAAGGAGATGCTTGCCATAACAAATCCTGAGGATATATCAGGGACCTTGGCAGATGCCATGGTGGGAGCAGACATTTTTATAGGTGTATCCGCACCCGGGTCTGTGACCGGGGATATGGTCAGATCCATGAGAAAGGATCCCATTATTTTTGCCATGGCAAATCCCGTGCCTGAGATCATGCCGGATGAAGCCAAGGCTGCCGGTGCATATATAGTGGGTACTGGAAGAAGTGATTTCCCCAACCAGATAAATAATGTGGTGGCTTTTCCCGGAATATTCAAAGGCGCCTTAGAGGGCAGGGCTCCCCAGATCACAGAGGAGATGAAGCTGGCTGCAGCAGAGGCTATCGCCTCTTTGGTTTCTGCAGAAAAGCTGTCCCGGGATTTTGTGCTGCCTGAACCCTTTGATGACAGGGTGGCTGACAGGGTGGCGGCTGCTGTGAAGGAGCATATATAAAATGTCCGAGGTGGATCTGACATATAAGATAACCATACTTCACATCCTGTCAAAGGCGGATTTTCCCATGTCAAACAAGACCCTTTGTGAGTTTTTTATAGACGGGGGATATACCGACTATCTGAATGTGCAGCAGGCAATAGGGAACCTTTTGGATACGGGGATGATAGAGATCGCATCCAACCAGTCCGGGGATAAGTACAGCATCACAAGGGAGGGTCTTTCTACCTTAGAGCTTTTCCCGGAGAGGATCACGGATTCCATAGAAAAGGATGTAAGGACCTTTTTTGAAAAAAAGGGTATGGAGATGAGGCGTGATTCCCAGCTTGTGTCGGATTTTTACAGATCCTCGGGAGGGGGCTATTATGTTCACTGTCGGATGTCGGAGGAGGAGAGAAACGTAATGGATCTGTCCTTTCATGTGTCGGACAGGAGCCAGGCGGAGGCAATATGCATGAACTGGCGTATGCGATACGCAGATGTATATGCCATGCTTATGGACCAGCTGATGTAAAATTTAACAAAATTTTCTCCTAATGTATATATAATAGTGTGCATAATTAAAAAAATATATAGGGTATCATTTGTTAGGATATGTTTTTTGTGTATCCAGGGACAATTAGTTGCATCAATATGAGGAGGGCAATTCAGTGGAAAACTTTTTTAAACTGAAGGAGAATGGCACCGACGTAAAGACTGAGGTCGTAGCCGGCATTACTACCTTCATGACCATGGCCTATATACTGGCCGTTAACCCCAGCATCCTGTCTGCATCAGGCATGGATCCACATGCAGTGCTTATGGCAACTGCTTTAGCAGCTTTTGTCGGAACCATGTGCATGGCACTTCTGGCAAACTATCCTTTTGCACTTGCACCCGGACTGGGACTTAATGCGTATTTTGCATACACGGTATGCGGAGCCATGGGTTATTCATGGCAGACTGCTCTTTTTGCAGTATTTATAGAGGGTGTTATTTTCATCATTCTCTCTGTAACCAATGTTCGTGAGGCACTTTTCAATGCCATACCCATTCAGCTTAAAAAGGGTATATCCGTGGGTATCGGACTCTTTGTGGCATTTATCGGTTTCCAGAACGCAAAGATCGTTGTAGACAACCCCTCCACTCTGGTGAGCGTGGTTGATTTCAGACAGGATTTCCATACTGTAGGTATTGGAGCACTTCTGGCAATTATCGGAATCTTTATCATTGTTGTCCTTCATGTTCACAATGTAAAGGGAGCTATCCTTATCGGTATCATAGCAACCTGGGTATTGGGCATGATCTGCCAGGCGATCGGCTTATATCAGATCGATCCTGAGAATGGATTCTATTCACTTTATCCTTCATGGTCAACTTTTTCCTTCGGAGCTTTGGGACAGACCTTTGGTCAGTGCTTCAACTTCAGTGCCATGGAGGGAGTCAATATCGTAAACTTCATTGTAATTATTTTAGCATTCCTTTTTGTGGATATGTTTGATACCATTGGAACCCTTATCGGATGCGCCAGCAAGGCTGATATGCTGGATAGCGAGGGTAAGCTTCCCAGGATCAAGCAGGCACTTTTGGCAGATGCTGTTGCAACTTCTGCAGGTGCGGTATTAGGAACTTCCACCACTACGACCTTTGTAGAGAGTTCTGCAGGTGTATCTGAGGGTGGACGCACAGGTCTGTCTTCAGTGGTAACAGGTGTTCTGTTCTTACTTGCCATTGTATTTGCTCCGGTATTTACAGCTATTCCGGGATTCGCTACAGCTCCTGCTCTTATATTCGTAGGATTTTTGATGATCACAGCCGTGGTTGATATCGACTTTAACGATTTCACAGAGTCCATCCCCGCATATCTGTCCATGGTGGCTATGCCCCTTTTGTACAGCATATCTGAGGGTATCGCAGTAGGCGTTATCTCATATGTGATCATCAATGTCTGCACAGGAAAGGGCAAGAAGGTCACACCTCTTATGTATGTGCTTGCCATTGTGTTTGTACTTAAATACATATTCCTGTAAGATACAGATCATAAGCTATATTTGCCGTCGGTTTTTACCGGCGGCTTATTTTG